>CAYXLF010000015.1:0-15146 GCA_964465815.1 uncultured Candidatus Saccharibacteria bacterium | reverse complement strand
CCAATAACAATAATTACAAAAATAACTAACCACTTAAACCAACTCATACTCTTAGCACTCCTTAACAAAATACTACCCAACAAAACACAATAGAGAAGAGTACCAACAACACCTAACTCTGAAACCATCAACAACGGAACGTTGTGAACAGGCTGTATCAACATAACACCATTAGAAGTAAGCGGGATATTATTCTCCATACCCTTAGTAAACCTTCCCAAACCAATACCCACCAACCAATTATCCCTAATAACCTCAAAACTACTCCTCATTAAATTAACTCTATCACTCCAACTAGTATCTCCACCCGAAAGAAGATTTAAAAACCTCTCTGCTATTAAACCCAAAGAAAAAGAATATACAACCTTTTTCTTAACAACAAATCTAAATAGCAAAAACACTAACCACACGATTAAAACTAGCAAAATACAAATTCTAGAGAAAGTAAAAACAACAAACATACTACTCAAAATACCCAACAATATAGAACCCCATTTCCATTTAAAATCCTCACTCATATACAAAAACAATGATAGTAACAAAGTCATCACTAAATATCCACCCAATATATTAGGGTGGGGGAAGGTACCATATGCACGCAGAAACACCTCATTGTTTAAGGTCACAAAACTCGAGCCTTGCATACCACTAACAATCTGAGATTCGCCTAACAATCCCAGTCCCAAAGATGCTCCCGTCTTAAACTGCAAGATTCCTATGATTCCTTGAATAAATACCGATACTAGTAAAACAGCCAGCATATATTTCCAAAAATCCTTGTGCTTTTGTAACTTAAAGAAATCAATAACCGAAATTAAACATACAAATCCTAATATCAATCTTCCGCCATTGAGAAGTGTTAACAGATTTGAATTCAATATCGTAGAAAGTATCAAATAACCAGCAAAAAGAATAATCCACAAAGAATAGTGATGAAGCAAAACTCTCATATGTTTCAATCCAAACTCATACACATACGAAATAAACAGAAGAACTAAACCCAAATCTAATACAGAGATAGTAGGGATCAAATAGTTCGTAGCAATACCACTTACATACGGATCTGTATGAAAAAATAGAACATCCATTGGCAATTGGTAGGTTATATTGAATGGGAGGGTAATTAATATATACAACAAACTGCTAATCACAGAACTCTTCGTCTTAACACAAATTACCAACCATACCAATACAGAAAGTATAATCGCAAACATTCTGGAAGTGTTCTCTTTTGCCCAAAAGAGTAGGGGAATAATAACTACAATAGACACAATAATTGGAAAGATATTCCTCTTTAAAAACGCTTTTGCTTCCATTAATTGATTCTACCTACTTAAGAGGCATAATCACAATATGACGATCCATACCCTCACCACGACTTTCAGTGGTAATGTCATTAAATTTCTCTAGAGCAATATGTACAATCCTTCTGTCAGATGGCTTCATTGCAGGAAGTTCTACCTCTTCACCAAGAATTCTAACATCATCTGCCTTCTGAAGTGCCATCTCCTCTAATTTCTTGTCCTTCTCTTCTCTGTATCCGCCGACATCAACAAAGACCTTGAAGTTAAGATCCTCTGGGAGTTTTCTGCCCAAAATAACCTGAAGCATGAACTGAAGAGAATCTAAATGCCTTCCTCTATTGCCAATCATATATCCCAAATCATCACCACTAAACACTACTTTGATATATTTTTCATCCTCATTCCCATCCTCTATCTTACTCTCCTTTACACAATCTACATTTAATAGTTCACATAGAGTAGAAAGCTCTTGATCTACGATCTTTAAAATATCTTTATCCTTCATATCTAAACAATATTTAAATTATTTTTCAAAATAACTGGGGCGTTATTTAGATTTCTTAAAATATCTCGTAAAGAGATTCTGCACACCTCTCTTAGTCTTGTCCCAATCCAAAATCCAATACTGTGCGATTAACATAAATGACTGAACAATCCAATATACACTCAAAGCTGAAGGTGCGCTTACGGCAATGAAAACAGTAGAAAGTGGAAGTATCAAGTTCATAGATTGAGTCATTTTCTTTTGCATATCTTCAGGGGATGGAGGAGAACCTTTCTTCTTCTTCGTTTCGTTTGCAGTAGCTAATGGGTTTTGGATCTTTTGAGTAAATACAGTCGTAAAATACTGAGAAATCCCAATAAAGAATGCAAGTATTAAATATGTAATAGCTTGCATCGAAAATTTCCCGGCTTCGGAAGCTATATTGGAGTAAGACTTTGTTAGATCCCACCATAGGAAGCGTGTATTAATGACAAGATCTCCTCCCATTGGATTTAACCAATTTTGCATGAAAGGATAGACCCCGCTTAACTGATTGTTGGTGACATTTCGGATAACAACAATCAAAACAGAAAGAATGATAAGTTGAGGAAGGAAAGTGGCAAAACATCCTAAAGGATTGTATCCTACTTTTTTGTACAACTTCATCTGCTCCTCTGATAATTTCTGAGGATTATTTGCAAATTTCTTTTGAAGCTCATCCAACTGAGGCTTCAATCCCGCCATTTTACGAGTCATATCCGTCTGTTTTTTGGTAAGAGGAATTAATATCAATCTTGTAATAACAGCTATCGCTAGAATAGCAATTCCAAGGTTATCCCAAAAAACATGATAGAAAGCGAGAGTGAGATTAAGGAGTGGGTAAGTAATTATATTGTTCCAAATAGTTACAAACATAGTCTTCGTCTAAAGTAATTTCCGATTATATACGATCTTTTACTATTTTTCTATGGCACGGGATCATACTGACCGGGCTCAGCCTTTGGGTTGCATCTGGCAATTCTATTTATTGCTAACTTCCCACCTTTGAAAGCGCCATATTTTTTGATCGCATCATATCCATACTGAGAGCATGTTGGTGTAAATTTACATGGCCTAGTGTTAGGGAAAAGCTTTCCCATTAGGCCATAATCATAGGAGAGTGTTTTTTGATATAGCCAGATGAGAAAAAGTAAAATGTATTTCATACATTGAATACCTGCTTTAACTGCCCTTCAAATTCGGACTTTAAGATCTCCTTTGAATCACAGAACTTAAAAGCAACATACTCTAGATCAAAGCATTTGCCATCAATTCCCATCTCCTGTACTAACTCCATGAAAGAAACTCTTAGGAGCCTGGTCATTCTGTGCCTTTGAATAGCATTTCCTACTTTTTTGTTTATCACAAATCCTATTCTAAGAGATTGAGAAGGGGAGTAAATTAACATTCCATACTGCCCACGAAGCTTAAGACCCTTGGCATACACAATACGAAATTCTTTTGCTGGTAATCTGTATTTTTTAGGAAGCATCTTACTCCTATCTTATACTTTTTGTAGTCTTTTTTCTAAGAGCTTTGTACTCTTCGCTAGCAGAAAGTCTTTTTCTACCGACAGCTCTTCTTCTCTTAAGCACATTCTTTCCATCTGTACTTTTGTTGCGTGCCATGAATCCAAACTTTCTAATTCTTTTTACATTTTTAGGTTGAAATGTTCTTTTCATTTATAATTACTATCTATATGATATCGTGGGTATTATATATGAAGAGTAGGGAATTGGCAAATCCACACAAATCGCCGTCTAAGAATACTAGAGTCTCTATACGCTCACGAGAATGCATTATTAACAAAGGGTTCTTTCGTGTCCTAGAATACATATCCACATTCCCACGAAAATATATATAATGGATCAAAGTCCCAATCGGCCAGACACTGCCCCCAAAACTGCCTTGTATATATAACCAAATAATAACACGATATATGAACAGAGCAGAACTTGACCAATATATAGAAAAAATCCCCAGACCCGAATACAGGGAAGGTAGCACATACACCAGCAATCTTAATCCAGATGCTCTTTGGAGATCTACAAAAGAAAATCTCAAATTGACAATAGGAACAGAGGCATTCAACAATTCTTTTGGAGGCTCATACATTGAGAATATTGCTAACGGCGTTGTTCAAATATCTTGTGATTCTGCCTATAAAAAAGAAAAAATATTCAGAGACTACAGTTTTGCTTTAAAAGAAGCATTTAAGAAATCTTGCGGGCAAAATTTTGAGATAGAAATTAATCTACGAGAAAATACAATGGTCAAGGATAAATACAAATATGAATATCACGATCCTCGCTCCAATCAGCCCGTAGATTTGTTTTCTTCTGCCGAAAATGAAAAAATACAAAAGGAAGAAGTATTAAAGAAAGCACAGTTAAATCCTCGCTACCTTTTCTCTAATTTCATAGTAGGCACAAATAACAGATTAGCTGAAGCAGTTGCCCAAGCGGTAGTTGATAGCCTTGGAGAAGCATATAACCCAGTATTTTTTCATGGAAATACAGGCGTTGGGAAAACACATCTCATGCAAGCCATAGGTAATGAAGTCTTAAACAGATACCCGAACAAAAAAGTCGTATATATCTCCATAGAGCAATTTTTAAACGAAATGGTGGAATCCATAAGAACAAAAAAGAATGAAGATTTTAGAAATAAATACAGGGCAGTAGATTTACTAATAATAGATGATGTCCAATTTGTCGAGACATTTCCGCGAACACAAGAAGAACTTTTCCACACATTCAACACCCTTTATCAAGCCAACAAACAGATTGTGCTTGCTTCTGACCGTCCACCAAAAGAAATCAAGAATATAACAGATCGCTTGAGATCAAGATTTGAAGGCGGAATGGTGGCAGATATACAAGCCCCAGATTACGAAACCAGGCTCGCCATATTACAGCAGCATCTTTTGGAAAAGAATCTTAATATCAATATCCCACACGAGTACCTCGATCTAATCGCCAAGAATGTTGAAAACAATATCCGTGAACTTGAAGGTGCTTTAACAAAGGTTATTTCACTATTCAAACTTGGTATGAATCCAACGGAAGAAGATGTTGCCAAACTCTTACAGATCGATCTTGACAGTAAACGCAAAAAAATATCTCCTACCAAAGTCATGAAAGGTGTATCTGAAGTTTTCGATGTAAAACTCACGGATATTAAGGGAAGTCGTAGAACCGCGTACGTCGCCCAATGTAGACAGATTGTAATGTATATCTTAAGAAATGAGCTTGGTATGCCACTAGAACGAGTAGCAAAAGAGGTTAATAGAAAAGATCATACAACAGTGCTCCACGCCTGTGAGAAGATACAAAACCTACGAGACAAAGATACGCGATTTAATGAGAAAATGCTTTCCTGTTTTAAGCTCATACGTGAATAGCTCTTGTGGACAACTTTGTGGAAACTCTATGTATATCTCTGGATAACTTCACTGATTAACCACAGAACAAAAATGTTGGAATAGCGTTGAGACCTTGTAGATAAACAATTCTTCTCAAATACGATACCCACAACACCTTTCATTTACTCTACAGTTATTCAGAAAACTAAACACATCCCAAAAGGGAGAAGGCGAGAGTAGATCGACGAAGTTGCTTAAATAATTTGCTTCTAAGATATCCACAGTCATCGGCATTCAAATACATCAGTGTGGAAAAGAGAAAGTATATGAAATAGGGTAGGTTATCTACATATCCATACTCACTACTAAATCTATTACTTTTTGTATATAAAAAGAAAATTAGAACAATAGCTACATAAATTTTTATCAAACACAAAAGGTGATACAATATACATAACAACTGCCCAACTATATTATTTTAACTCTTAATAAAGATGCAGTTCTCTTGTAACCAAGATACATTCGCAAAATACTTAAATATAATAAGTAGGGTTGTTAACAACAAACCTGGGTTACCTATACTTAACAATGTCTTGTTTGAAGCATTGAAGGGTAAGGTTATATTAAAAGCCACCGATTTAGAACTGAGCATTAGTACTTGGATAGGTGCAGATGTTAAAGTTGATGGAAAGATAACAGTGCCTGCAAAACAGTTGGCAGAATTTATCAACTCTATTCCTGAAGAGAAAGTAGATGTAGATCTGGATAAGCAAAGTTTCAATATTTCTACTGAGAATAATTCTGCAAGTTTCAACACTATGCCTGCAGATGATTTTCCTGCAATTCCAGAAGTAGGCGATGGACAGAAACCTGTTGTAAAGATTAACAAAGACGATTTGGTTATGGCTATTAACAGAGTTGCTTTTGCGGCTGCGCGAGACGATATAAAACCTGTACTGACTGGAGTGAAGGTTGAAATAGATGAGTCCAATGTTTCTTTTGTATGTACTGATGGTCTTCGCTTATCTAGACAGATTATTAAAGCTGAAAAAGGTATTGAAAAGAAAGATATTCTTGTTCCAGTCAGAGCATTTGAAGAGTTGGCATACATTGTGTCGGCACTGGATAATGAAGATGAGTTTATTGAAGTCTATATATTGAGTGATCGAAATCAGGTGCTATTTAGATTTGGTGAAGTGGATCTTGTTTCTAGATTGATAGATGGAGAGTTTCCTGAATACAAGCAGATTATTCCAACGGGCTACAAAACAAAGAGTGAAGTATCTAAGACAGACTTCTTAAATTCTCTAAAGGTTATAAATATCATTGCACGATCAGTATTAGGCAATAAGATGATTTTGGATATATACAAAACAGGGAAGATTTCACTCTCTGCTACGCAATCTGATTTAGGGAAAAATCAAAGTAATATAAACTGCAAAGTAGAGGGGGATGACATTAAAATTGCATTCAGTGCCAAACTTCTTTCAGATGTTTTAAATCATGTGGATTCTGAAGATATTATCTTCGAATGCTCTGAAGCTGTTAGACCAGGGGTCTTTAAGATCAAAAAAGACGAGAATTTTGTGCATCTAGTGATGCCTATGATGCTTTAGTTTCTCTTCTGCAATTTGATACCCGACACCATGTACGGTTTTTATAAGATTCTTATCACCAAGCTTGTCTCGTAGTCGCTTAATATGCACATCGATGGTATTTGATCCTACATATTCACGATAATCCCAGACATGATCAAGTAACTCACATCTCGAGATTATTCGATCTTTATTTCTCATGAGATACTCAAACAAGGAGTACTCCTTTTGACGTAACTCTAAGCAATCTTCACCTTTATGCACAGTTTTGCTCTGTGTATCTAGCACATAATCTCCTGCATACAAACTTTCCCCCATATAATTTTGAGGCCTTCGCATCAAAGATTGAATTCTTGCTAGCAATTCTTGAACTGGAAAAGGGTAGGTTAGGACATCATCACCACCATGATTGAGAAATTCGACTTTCTCAACCCAACTTCCTTTGTTGCATACTCCTAAAATCTTTGTGTGCTCACTGTTTTTCTTTATATATTCTAAAATATTATATGAGCAGTCTCCGCCTAAATTAGTGTTAAGTATTATGAAATCAAAAATATCTTTTTTAATTAGGTGCTTGCTTTCGAATTCTTGTGTATCTAGTGCAGTATTATATCCATATGCATGTAAGGCTTTTTGTAAAAGTTGGGAAAGAGTTGCAGAATTCTCTATAATTAGAATATTCATATCAATCACATAAAAATTTATTGTGATAATGGTATGAAGGAATGGTGACTTTATAAAAACCTAGAGAACAAAATATGATTAAATATCTTTCCACAATAGGGTTATCGCTAATCTTCTCTGTAGGATTTTTGTGTTATTTGATTCTGAATCCCAACTTTGTTCCGGATGGAGCTGGAGGGCTAGCGTGGATTAATATCTTGATATTCTTCTTGTTGCTGTTAATCATTTTAGTATGCATTCTGAATCTTGTGATTTTTGGTATTAGAAAATTCTTTTTTAGAGAATTGCCAAACGATATACAGATAAAAAGATCTATTAGATACAGTTTAGAATTGACTTTGGGAATATTGATTGTATATCTTTTGCATTTTTATCATATACTAAGCTTCTGGTGGGGGTTGGGTATCTTAATAGTTGTTATACTGGCACTCTTTGTTATATGATATCCATATGCATAATGAATTTGAGGATATTGCAAAAATAATTTCGGGCGAGATGGCACTTGAGAAACGAAGAAAAGCTCTTGAAAAGGCGAAAGAGGTTGCTGTAAAAGAGCAAAAGAATAAGAGACGCCAAGGAATAGAGCAGGGGAATATTAAACTTGAGAAAGATGAAGATGCTGATGCGAAGAAAGTTGTCCAGAATATAAAGCTATTTACCTGGGAAGCTATGGATCGTCTTCCCATAAAATACAATAGCAAATCATTCTTGATTCTTGTAGCTTGTAGCCTTGCCTTCATACTTCTTCTTGCGGTTTTGGGGCATTACTTTTTGATGGGTTGTGTGATTGCCTTGGTATTCCTAATTTATGTGTTAGGTACAACGAAGCCTCAGAAAGTTGCTCATACAATTACTGCGAGAGGGATAGATACAGGGAATAAACTTTATGAATGGTATCTCCTAAAGAATTTTTATTTTACCCAAAAAGATCAACAGTATTTTTTAATTATCGAAACACATTTGAACGTTCCTGGTGCATTGATACTTTTGTTAAATAAGAATGACAAGGGTGCGCTATTTGTATTACTGCAAGAGAAACTTTTGTACAAGGATATTAGAAAACAGAACTGGCTAGATAAACAAAATTATGGTATTTATATACCTCTAGAAGAGGTTTAAAAATGAGGAGGGATGCCTGAGTGGCTGATAGGGATGCTTTCGAAAAGCATTGTATGGGAAACCATATCGGGGGTTCGAATCCCTCTCCCTCCGATTTCTAATGATTTTCACTTTTATTTTATCTGCGGGAGTTAAACACACCTCTTGCGTGGCTGTGGATAACTCTATGAGCAAGCTAAAAAAAGCGCTGCTGAAAGGTTTCTTAATTTCGCCAATACTATATCCCCGGGCTATCGTTCTATAGGGGCGGATTACAAGACCTGGCATAAATTGTATAGAGGTATGGAAAATTATCAGAAGATTATGTATTATTTGTGCATGAAAGGATTAAAAGCCCCAAATCCTCCAACTAAAGAAAAACAGCCTCTCCTTTTAGAGATTCTTGTAGGATTTGCACTATTTTTAATGGTTGCGGTCATTGTGTACATGATACTAAACCCTCATAAAGATCAGGAGGAAACACGAAACTCCATGAGAAGCCAATCTATTGTTGAAATAGCTGCCGCAGTAAAAAACTATGTAGATACAACAGGTAATCTGCCCAAGGAAATTCCGTTGAATAGGGAATGCGCCAGCATTGGAAATGAGATATGCCAAATGAATGCCACAGATTGTGCCGGGATGGTTCAGCTTAACTCTGTAATTGAAACGGGCTTTCTAACACAGATTCCTGTTGATGAATTAAAAACATCTGGAAATGGTTCGGGCTATTACATTTCTCACGATGGAGACGGCAACATTATGATATGCGCACCATTAGCAGAGAGAAGCGTAGAGATATCGCTAAAACAATTTGTATATTAATTTTAAGATGTAAGCTACATGGAAAAACTTAAGCTCAACAGAGAACATATAGATGCGCAGTTCTTAGCGTTATGTCTATCAATTTTGGCTTTTCTAGGCCTTTCGTATTGGGCCGGAGAAATTGTTTGGTTAAAAGATTTTCAACTTTTTGTCACATTAATCTCTGGAGTGTTTGCACTTTTTGTCGGAGTATTGGCAATTCTGAGGTACTATACCAAAAAAACATCTGTCAATTTTCTATTCATAGGTATTGGTTTCCTAGGTGTAGGACTTTTGGATATATTCCAGCTGATGCTCGATTTAGGGGCTTTCCAAAATCTATTTGTGGCCCCTGCAAACCAGATGTATTCTCTGACATCAGTAATATCTAAGGCATTCCTCTCTGTTTTAATGTTTGTTAGCTGGTTTGTGAACAGGAACGCGAACAAAATTAGCAAATCCACTAAGAAGCAAGAAAGATTATTGATGACATTTGTCTCTATTTGTTTTGTACTGTTTGTGAGTGTCTTCGTTCTTCTTATGATAAAAGGAATAGAGGTAGATAGCTTGGCGGTTATAATAATAGGACTTGTTTCTTTAATGTTTTTACTACTCGCAATTGTTGGGTATTTATTGGATAGAGGATGGATGTATGACAATTTTAACTATTGGATTATATTCCTTCTTGCGTTTTTGGTTTTGTCACAGATCTTCTATTTACCTCTTTTCAATCTAGAATACCTTAATATGATGAATCTTTCCGTATGGGCAAGATTCTTTGGCTACTTAGGGCTTTTGATAGGTTTCCTGAATAGCATCTATGAGATGTTCCAGAAGGAAATTTCTACGCAGAAGGAGTTAGAGGAGAAAAACAAACTTATTAATGACACTAAAGCTAAGGTAGAGGAAGCATATCTTCTTTTGAGGGAGGAAAAATGGTCTCTGGCAAGAAGTAAGGGGAGTGCTGACAAAATTTTGAAGGATATTGTAAAGGATATATAATAGGGGATGCTTGAACCAAGATTAAAAAAATATCAAAAGAAGTTTGACTATTCGTATGCCTTTGGTACATATCCTACGATTGATTTAATAAAATTCCATAGAGAAGATATTCTAAAAATACTTGTTAAATCCAAGGTAGATGAAAGCGAAGGAATAGAAGAGGTATTAGAGCTGTGTAGACAGTATGGGATTAAAACGGAGAAACAGGACAGGGCGATAGAGAAGATCGCGATTAAAGAGAACACGTATGCAGTTGGAGTTTTCAAAAAATATGATTGTACACTTGATGCGAATGCTAACCATTTGGTTCTTGTTGAACCAAGGAATATGGGTAATCTTGGGACCATTATCCGCACTATGTTAGCTTTTGATTTCAAAAATCTTGCAATTATTAAACCTGCTGCAGATATTTTTGATCCCATGGTGGTACGCTCCACGATGGGAGCTGTATTCCAGATAAACTTCGAGTATTTTGAAAATGTCAGTGATTATTTAGGGAAATATGGACAACGAAATATATATACATTTATGTTAGATGGGGCAGAGGATATCAGAAATGTGATGTTTGAAGAACCATTTAGCATGGTACAGGGGAACGAGAGTAAGGGATTGCCAGCAGAGTATTCCAAGATCGGGAAGAGTATATATATTCCTAATTCTAAAAACGTTGACTCACTTAATCTCTCAATTGCGACCGGCATAGGGCTATGGGAATCAAGAAGAAAAAAAAAGTAAATATATTTTCAAAAGATTTTTTGTGGGGAGCATCTACCTCTTCTCATCAGGTAGAGGGTGGAAATACCAACAACTGGTCTGAGTGGGAGAAGCGAACAGCAGAGGAAAGAGCGAAGAAGATACCTAGTTGGTATGAATTCCCAAAACATCTCCTAGACGAGGCACAAGAGCCCCTTAGAAGGATATCTGGGATGGCAGCAGACAGTCTTCACCGGTGGAAGGATGACATCAAACTACTGAAGGAGATGGGCCTTAATAGCTACAGATTTTCTGTTGAATGGTCTAGGATATTTCCACAGAAGGGTGTTGTGAGTGAAGAAGGTTTGAAATATTACAGAACATTGATATCAGATCTTAAGAAAAATGGTATTGAACCTTTAATCACATGTTGGCATTGGACTCTTCCTTTGTGGTTAGTAGAGGAGGGCGGTGAGCTAGCTAAAAATTCTACGGAATATTTTAGAGAATATGTGAAGGTTTTGGCTGAGAATTTTGGTAGAGAGGTTAAATACTGGATGATTTTGAATGAACCAGAGAGTGTTGCTTCTAAGGGATATTTCTTGGGAGATTGGCCTCCTGCTAGAAAGAATCCATTTCTAGCATTGCACCTTTACTACAAAAAGATGGTTGAATGGCATAAGGTAGGGTATGAGGAGATAAAGAGGGTGAACAAGGACGCTTGGGTTGGAGTGGCTAAGCCTAATGTGCATATTGAGTCTTACAATGGAAATATTTTTAATGTTTGGATTGCTCAGGCAGGGCATTTCTTTGCTAATGTTCTTTTCTTAAAAAAGATTCGTAACTATTTAGATTTCATAGGGCTAAATTACTACTTCCATACCAAGGTAGGGGTTATGGGAGAGAGGAATGATAACGATAGGGTGTCGGATTTTGGATGGTGGATGAAACCAGGTTCGATATATCATGTGCTTGTGGCACTTAAGAGATTCCATCTTCCCGTAATTATTACTGAGAATGGTTTAGCAGATTCTAAGGATCAATACAGGAAATGGTGGTTAGATGAGACATTTGAGGCCATGAGAAAGGCTATCAAAAAAGGAGTGAATTTAATTGGATATATGCATTGGTCTTTAGTTGACAATTTTGAATGGGCAGAAGGTTTTTGGCCCAAGTTTGGTTTGGCAGAGGTTGATCCTGTTACTTTTGATAGAAAGATCCGTCCAAGTGGGTATTACTACAGAGATTTGATACTTAGAGAGAGAGGAAAATAATCAGTAGAAACGGAGAGGAATAACTATTTTACCTCTCTTTTAATTAGTTTCGCATGTAATACAACTTTATCCATATTGTTATAACAAGTAGATAAAGTTAGTATTCTGTCACTAGAGGAAACGGTTGTATTAAAGTTATAAGCACTTCTACTAAGAAGCATATGTACAAAAGTGCTGAATTCTTCATCTGACCTAAAATTTGTTTGAATATAATCAGAAGTAGTAGGTATACGATATACACTAAATACCTGCCATAGAGTATTTTGGTATTCGGTAGATAATTTAACCACATGATTAGAGGAATTATTTAACCAGCCACTTGTGAGAATGTCGCTTAAAGAGCCAAACATGAATTGATTGACTCTTCCATGCCCAAAAAGAATAGTATTTCTATCATTTATTGATATATTGTTCCTATAATCTAAGAATATCCAACCAGCTGAATTATATGATTTGTCGAAAGAGTGTGTTAGATAGTATGAATTATCATCAGCTTGAGAAAAAGGATAATTAATATTGGTTCCGTTTACTTGAATCCACCCTTTTACATCCTTATTTATTTCCTTCAATTCATTAAAATCAACATCAATCATATTCATTTTTATATAATCCCAATAGGGATTTGGTTCTTCAACTATTTCTTCCTGTTCAATTACTTCTATTCCCTCCTGATCATCATCTATTTCTTCAATTGTTACTACATCATTTATTACATCAAGCTGATTACTTGTATTTTTGTCATCCAAGTGGTGTTCAATTATCTTATAACCAGAGATCAAAATTAAAAGAATGAAAATGATAATTAACAAAGATGAGAACTTTTTATTAAATTGTAACTTTCTTTTTACCAATGAAATGTACATAGTAATCTTAATAAATAAGAAAATGGACAAATATTTTTATTATATGTTATCTTAATGGTAGGAGAGTAAAAAAACAAATAACATATAATAAAAATCTTGTATCATGAGTAAGAAGTTTATATTTATTTTCGTTCTCGCAGTGATAGGTTTCGGATTTCCAAAGGGTGTACATGCAGCAAGTGTTGATGACTATCTAGTTGATGGTAAATTGGTTGTAAATTCTATTCAACCAACTACCTGGCAAGAAGCATATGACTATGTTGGCTCCTATCTAATGAGTCATGAAGAAGTTGATCTTGGCATGATAGGAGGAGAGGAAACTTGTAACGCAGATTTTTCTGTTTGTGAGGTTGTCATCAATTTCTTAGATAGTAGTAATTCGACTATGACTGTAGATATTGTATATCAACCAACTAACAGTACTGTGAAAAGTAAGATTGATGGCTTTATAGCTTCGATGGGGTTATTTCCAGAGATTCCATTGAATGATTTGGAAATTGTAAACTACATAGCTTTCGGTACTAGTACGGTTTCAAGTGATTCTGCAATGAAGATGATGATGGCTAATTATTCTGGAGAATTAAAGAAGAAATTGCAAAACTCAAACATTATTGTAGATTTTACAACCCCAACTGCACTGGGAAGTAGCAGTGATCTTCACTTTGGTCTTGGCGGAGATGCAGTTCTAAGATTTAATGATATCGGATATGGTTATTTGAGCTCTGCTATCTTAATTCATAAGAATATTATTTATGTCCCAACTGGTACTACTGAGGATAAATTATTAGAAGTAGCACAGGAAAGAATTAATGATTATTTGGGAAACAGTACGGTAGTTTTGGCAGAAGGTGGAGACTTATCAAGTTTAATTGCGAATCCTACAGATTTAGCTGAATTGATAGAATATTTGGGAGTTAGTGATGTTAGTAAATATTTTACATTAACTCATGGTGATACTGAATACAATTTGTTAATAGTTGCTGATAGTACAAAAATGGTAACTCCAAGCTTGAAAACACTAGATTTAATTACTAATGCTCAAATTACTACTTCACTTTCAGAAATACCATTAGATTCAAAAATTGATGCAAATGTTTTAACTAGTGGAAATGAATATGATGAAATAGTCAGAACTTTAAAAAATGATGATGTAGAAATGTATGACTTAAAGCTATATTCTAAATCATTAGGTAGCAATATTACCGAATTATCAAATGGGACATTTGAAGTGAAAATACCTGTGCCTTCTAATTTAGAAGGAAAAGATTTGGTAGTTTACTATGTTACTTCGGAAGGCAAAGTTGAAGAACATGCAGTTACCATTAGTAATGGTTATGCAGTGTTTACAACAGACCACTTCAGTATTTATACGTTATCTGAAAAGACTGCCAATCCAGATACTTATGATGGAATAATAACATGGATTATTTTAGGAGCTGTTTCCTTAGTTGGTTTAACAGGTACAGTAATTTATAGAAAAAGATTAGAGCAGGAAAATAATTAGTAGAAATGGTATAATATACGCAGGAATAGGGATATTCCGAGTTCTTTTTCAATTTGGGGACGTAAGGCTTTCGACAGGAGTCTGCGTTTAGTTGTCACAAACCGAGGGTTGTCTCGTTAATCAACGCACAATGATAAGTGTAAAAAACAAAATCGTCGCCTTTGCAGAGAATATTAAAGCAAGTTTGGCTATGCCAGCTTTCAACTTTAACTTTGCTTAAGGTTTAGTCAATTTAGTTTGACTAATGTCTTCTTTTTCTATTCCTAGTTAGGAATTTAAGACAGTCGTTACTAGGATATATACTTACTATTTTGTCAGTAGAGTAGTGAGCACGAAAGTAATTACTGAGTAGATGTATCTTTTTGCTAATCCTTTTAGATATATCTAGCTATACAGGATTAGATATGTTTGTACATGGCGCTAGGCAATGCTTATGGA
>CAYXLF010000014.1:0-15470 GCA_964465815.1 uncultured Candidatus Saccharibacteria bacterium | reverse complement strand
ACAAAGACATTAACATTCGCAATTATTGGTTTAGTAGTCTGCTTCATAGCAGTAATCTTAGTAAGATTTGTATTGCAGAATGTTCTCAAAGTATCATAACTTTGATCTGTAATTAAAATCTTTAAATCCGCGATATGGATGTTGATTTGAGTCCTTTGACTGGTACAAGCTATGAGAATTTACAGGAGTTCTTGTACTTTTTGATTAACTATGCAATTACGATATCTGCTGTTGTAGCAGTGGTTTCGTTGATAATATCAGGATTCAAATATATCCTATCTTTTGGAGATGATAAGAAGATAAAGGCGGCCACGAGTTCAATAATTTTCTCTTTGATAGGATTGGTACTTGTGTTTATAGCTCCTGTAGTTATAAAATTTGTTATTAATACTTTACTAAACTCATAATGAATAGATTGAAAGGTATGTTATTCTCTCTTCTCTCTTTCGCATTTGCAACGCCTGTTTTGGCTACTAGAGTAGACGATGGCGGGGATGGGAGCGTCAGTGGTGGTGTTAATCCTCCTACGATAGGTGGTATGGGTGCGATCCTAGATAATGTAATGAATATCGTTTTCCCTGTGGCAGGTATTATTTGCGTAATCTTCATAATAATTGGTGGGTACATGTGGATAGCCTCCGCAGGTGATCCTTCTAAGGTTAAACAAGCACAAGGCACGTTAACTTGGGCAATAATTGGACTAGTATTCGTTTTGATAGCGGTTTTGGTAGTGAAAACTATAGTAGATGCATTGTAGTTGAAATCCTTCTCCAAGATATAGTGTATAATGGGCTATGGTTAAAAAGCCCCAAAATTTCTTAACAATATTTTTTGCTTTTGTGGTTAGTGGCTATGGCTTTCTTCTTTTGGCGCATCCTGTATATTCCGACGAGGCTACCGATTTACAAAATCAGATAGATCAAAAGAATCAGGAGTTGGCAGAGAAGCAAACTACACTTTCGCAGGTAGAGGCTAGGATAAAAGAGATTAGTGGTAGTAACTACTCCGTAAGCCAGAAGATTGCCTTGATAAATGCTGAAATTACTAAGCTAAATGATAGTATTACGGCTAATACGGACGCTTTAAATGCAAAGATTAAAGAGATCGAGGATAAACAAACGTTGATGGAACAGAAAAAGGTTGAGATGGATAAATTGTCTACTGATTTGTATATACAATCAAGATATAGAATGGCGACTTTCTTTCTCTCGGGGAAGGATTGGGATGTGTTAGTTAAAGAATTCTTTTTAAAGCAAAGTAGTATTTCTGTTTTAAAGACAGAGGTTGAACAGATTAATGGGGAATTCAGTAGCTTAGAGGAGAGTAGGACACAATTAGAGACGGAAAAGACTAGCCTAGAAGCTCAGAAGAAGGACATGGATGATTCATATGCATTGTTAGCTGCTGAGAAAGCGAAGTTACAAAAGGAGTTGAATAGTCAATATGCAAGTAAGAGCTCTCTTTCGAAAACAATAGGGAATTTGACTCAGGAGATATCTCAACTTCAACAGTATCTTTTAGTTGCTAAATCTGGAGGGACAAATATTGATGCCAATACCGTTCCGAATAGTCAATCTGACCCAGCATCTTCCCTAGCGTATTTTAGATCAAATTCTCCATCTGGAAGCTTTGCGGTCTTCTCTTTTGGGGCATATACCCACAGGAATGGGATGAGCCAATGGGGGGCACTTGCAAGAGCAGAATCGGGGCAGTCTTATCAGACCATTCTTTCCGCATATTATCCTGGAAAAACGATGAGAACAGGGACGCTTGTTAACAAGACAACTGGAACTATCGAAGATATAACCACAACAATAACGACTACAACATATGGTGCACTAAATTTTGAAGATGATTATTTATTAAGACTTAACGAAATGCCTGAGAGTTGGGTTCCAAGCCAATCCTCAGATCCTGTAGGCTACTCAAAAGCTATCAATGCCCTTAAAGCACAAGCGATTGTTGCGCGAACTTTTGCTCTAAATTATACAAACAACGGTAGAACATCTATTTGTACAACTGAATCATGTCAGGTTATTGGTGCTGGGCAGAAAACAGGCCCATGGGCTGATGCAGTAAGATCGACGAGAGGCATTATATTGACCGATTCTGCTGGAAAAGTTTTCTCTGCACAATATGCCGCGGTGCATGGAGGGTGGGGCAATTCTGTTGGATGGGACACAACAACTGGAACAGGAGATTACACTAACTGGACAGCGAACGCATGGGAAAGTATCTCTGGGGTAAGCTGGTTCTACAAAACTTGGTTTAGAAAAGGGTATGCCCTTACAGGAAATGATTGTGGGCATTCCCCGTGGATGTCTAACACTGAAATGGCAGATATCTTGAATGCCTATCTTCTCTGGATTAGTAATGGTAAATCAACCAGTGATCCAAGAATCGTATCTGTAGATGTATACAAGTGTTGGGGACAAGCGGCAAACCCATACAGTATGACTGAACTAAAAAATCTTGTCTCTAATCCTGTTACTGCTGTGTATAGTGCTTTCGCAACAAATTCAAGAGGAACTACTACTACAATATCTTTTAATACAAATAGAGGAGTAGTTTCTATGTCTGGAGCTGATTTCAAATCGATATATAATATGAGGGCTCCAAGTTATCTAAGTATTCCACAAAGCTCGTTTGTGAACATCAACATAGAGTACAAATAACCTTGTCCTCACTTCAATTCTATGATATCGTTATACAACAAATATGAATAAAACATCTAGCAAAAACAGTACCATTCCAAAAAAGTTTAGGAATCTAAAAAGATCCTTTGTGGAAAATATCGCATTGCACAATGATCATTCATTTAGATCTTTTCCGAAAGGGTTAAAATTCCATGGAAAAGAGCAAGGGGAAGAAATAGTCTTAGTTATACGAGCACATTGGATAATATATCTCCCGCAAATATTGGCTACACTATTGGTATTGGCACTACCATGGGTAATCGCAGGAATCATAGGCTCGCTTTTCCAAAACATGACAATATTTATAGCCCTACTATTAACATCTTTCTTAATCGCAGGAAGTATAGTAGTTTCAACTATCCTTAAATGGTATTACAACGTAAGTATCATAACCGATCAGAGAGTAATAGATCTTGATTTCCCAAATATAATGGCACATTCAATGTCAGAAGCTCAGCTTGAGAAGATTGAAGATGTGACACACAAGCAATTAGGAATATTAGGAAGCTTCTTTGATGTTGGCTCAGTATATATACAAACTGCAGGAACAGCACAAAACATCGAATTCGCTAATGTTCCGAGACCAAGAGATGTACAAGATATTTTAATAGATATGTTGGAATCTAAACAAAAAGGAGAAATATAATGAATGACGTAAATGACATACTTAACAATTTAGGAAAAGGACCATTGGGAGGATTAAGTATAAACTTAATAAGTCTTCTAAAAGCTCCAATAGTCATAGTATTAATAGGAAATTTACTATTCTCAGCATTGCTTTTTTTAAGATCAAGAATATTAGCGGATACCTTTGAATCATCAAGTAATGGAATTATAAAAACAATTGTCTCAGGATATCTTGTCTTAACAGTCATAGGAAGCATAGTCACAGTACTATTTCTTTTAATTGGATAGCTATGAAAATTACTGCTCAACAGTTTGTTTCTAACAGCAAAGAAGGAAATTCATTCGTCTCTATATTTAAGCATTTCTCTAGCTCGGAGGAATGTAAAACGGAACGAGACGGAGATCTCTACTGCTTGCTAAGTATCTCTGGTGGAGAGAATATCTCCGCCGAAAGAATCAGTAAATTTGTGTGGGATGGAATACTAGATGGATATCTCTATTCATCAGAAAAAAGTACGAATAATGCACTAAAGGAAGGTATTAACAATGGAGTTCAGAAACTGCGAGATTTAATAAAAAACGATAAAACTCTGGAAGAACTAGGAGTAAATGTAAACTTTACCTTAGTTGCCCAGAGAAAAGAAGGTTTGTACATTGGGAATCTAGGAGAAAGTGATATCTATGCATATAAAGCAGGAAAATTTGTAGACATATCAGAGATTTTAAAAAAGAGTAGGGCAAATACCGCAGGAATAGCACTGGAGGAAAAAGATATGTTGGTTATTTCCACAAAGAACCTTCTCAACCAGTACCTTGATACACTTTCTAACTCTAAAGAACCGAAAAACGTTGTTTCGGAACTCAAATCATTGGGCAAAAAACTCACCAACTTTGGCGCATTCGTCCTATTTTTAGACGAGCAGCTAGACAAGAGTACTGAGGAGGTGGAATCCGTAGCTAATGATCAAGTTACAATCCCGCTTCATCCGAAAGAATCTGAAAAGTATGCAGTAATGGCTGAGCACACCATTAAATATGCGAGAGGAAGGGCTTTCCAAGGATACAAACTGATGGAGGAAGGCGCGATAGAATACTTCAGAAAGGTGAAGGAATGGATCAAGGAGCTATTCGGAAAAAGAAAATGGTTCAAGAAAGTAGCATCCAAAGTGTCAGAGATCAAAATAAATGCTAAACCTATCCATTCCATGAAGGGCATGCGGATTGACGGTTATAAAACGAGAGATCTTCGCACAAGGAGAATTCGTGTTGTAATTATGGGTATTGCAATAATAGTGCTTTTGGCATTAGGTATTAATTTCACAATCAAAGCAAGAAATGCGAGTATAATTCACAAGCAGGCCACTGAAACATTCACAAATATAGAGAATTTGGTTAAAAAGGCTGAAAGCTACGCAACT
Organism: uncultured Candidatus Saccharibacteria bacterium; assembly: GCA_964465815.1. Taxonomy (GTDB): domain Bacteria; phylum Patescibacteriota; class Dojkabacteria; order SC72; family SC72; genus UBA12078. The sequence goes on along the minus strand of CAYXLF010000014.1, from coordinate 10,729 downwards.
TCAGACAAGAGCACTGCAGAAATGGCCATATACCAAGCCAAAACCCAATTAACCGAACTATCATCACAATTATCTGAGAAAGATCTTATCATTAAGGCGGGGTATGATACAAGAATTTTGGCACTAGAAGACTCAATGTACTACAGAGTGGGGCTTACGGATAATGATGGGAAACTCTCAACCTTTATAGATACAAGGCTGGCATTTGGAGAAGGATCGGATCCTACCGATATCGAGATATATTCTGACGATTCTGGAAATAAATATCTTTTAATAACTGACAAGGGATTAAAATCTGTTTACAGAACAGCATTGTATGATAAAAAAACGGAGAAACTTGTAGATACAAGTAATCTCTTGAAAGAGCCAATGTTTATTTCGATGGGGAATTCTGGGGCTTTTGTATATGACGAGAAAGTTGGAGTACTAAAGGCTCCTTTTGACGATAGCAAATGGTTTAGTACACTTGTTACCATATCAGGATTGAGTAGGGAGAGCATAAAACCGGATAAGATAAGCGAGTTCATAGTTCTTACGGAAACAGATAACATATACCTATTAGCTCAGGATGAGAATTCTCTACTAAAGTCCGTCTTCTCGTATGAGAATAGATATGGACTTTACTACAGATACATTACAGATGAGCGATTAACTAATGCTACAGATATCTTGGCAGATCTTAGTGTATATTTCTTAACTTCAGATTCGCCATATCTACTGAGATATAGTTACAGCTATGTTGAACAGGTACAGAAGGAGAATCCTCTGACGATTTCGGGCGTAAATGGGGACCTAGGAGTATTAACCAAAGGCTATACAACAGAGAGCCTAGATGATGGCTTGTATGCCTATGATTCTACGAATAAACGATTTATTAAGTTTGAAAAGCCACAGGAGGGTGGAAATAATGTTATCCATCCTAACGAGGTAGTATTGAAAGCACAGTGGGTATATAGAGGAACCAAAAATGATGTTTGGAGTAATATCAAAGATTTTGTAGTAGATTCTTCTGGTGATATGTATATTCTAGATGGCTCAACTGTATGGAAGGTCGTGATATAATAGCGATATTATGAAAATTCTCAATAAAAAAGCATCTTTCAATTACGAAATTCTAGAAACTTTTGAAGCTGGGATCGTTTTAAAAGGAGCGGAGGTTAAATCTATAAAAACAGGTAGGCTTAATCTTGGAGATGCTTATGTAAAAATAATAAATAACGAGTTATGGCTTGTGAATGCAGATGTGCCAAAATATAAGTATTCTTCGGATGAACATTATGATTCTACAAGGTCAAGAAAGCTACTGATTAATAGGGATCAACTTGTTAAATTGCAAAGTAAAATAAAACAGGGTAATCTGACTCTAATGCCTGTTAGTATGTATGATACCCGAGGATTTTTGAAAGTAGAGGTTGGAATAGGTAGGGGTAAGAAACATTATGAGAAAAAATTAAAAGAGAAGGAGAGAGACTTAGAGAGAGAGTTACACTTTGAGAATAGGAAATATGTGATATAATGTTATAGGACTATGACAGACTTAAATGGTATTGAAAATCTAAATATCTTGCATCAGGAAGATATACCTTCAGTGGAAGGTATCCTTCCCAGTTCAGAAAGCGAAGAACCTGAATCAAACGAGATTTCTAAAGTTGAGCAAAATGTTTCTGAAGTGACGAATACAGTACAGGAGGCGAACGAAACCCCTGTTACAAACTCCTTAAAGCCTAGCGCAGGGTATGAAATTCCTCAAAAACCAGATGATGAGGAAAGAGTTGCCTTGTTGTTGGGCAAGATGATGTGTGAGAGAATCTCTATTTCGCAAGACTAATCCTCTTTGATATATATATCCCTGTGTGATATTCTTTAAGCATAAGATTGTCTTACTGCCATTATGAATTCTGATGAATTCACATACTCACAAGTCATAGGTCCAATTAAAGATCCCACGGAAGATATAGAAACTGGTTCGAATGTAATATATCCCAACGATTCGTACAATGAATACTACGGAGATAAAGATATAAATATCCCTTGGGGATGGATTATTACAATCTTCGTATTAATAGGTATTCTTGTTGCAATCTTCTTCTGGATAAAAAAAAGACTCTTGAGAAAGGATAGAAACGAGAAAGCTAATGATGGAGTACTGATGGAAGTACGTGTACCTAGAGATAACGAGGTAGAGATAGGGGTTGCAGAACAGATGTTTGCGAACCTCTATGGAATAGGAGGAAAGGGGGATGGTTTGGCGGAGCATTTTACGGTAGGAAACGCAGTAAGTTTTGAAATTGTTGGATTACCTGGAGAAATAAGATTCTTTGTACATTGTCCTAAAAAATTCGCAGATCTAGTAGAAAAACAAATACTAGGTTCCTATCAAGATGCCGATGTCTCTATCGTAAGTGAATACAACATTTTTGCACCTAATACTAAATCATCATATGTGAGGTTAATCCTAGATGAAGATCCATATTGCCCTCTACGTGTAGCTGAAAATTTTACAGGAGATCCATTAGCAAACGTTTTAAGCACATTAAGCAAAATGTCTGAAAACGAGGGTGCGGTTGTACAGATAATAGTAACGCCTACAGATAATAATTGGCAAAAAAATGGTGCTAAATTTGTACAAAAGATAGAAAACAATAATTCTGATCCTGAGAAAAAGAAAATAGGCATCTCGCAGGAAAAATTGCAGGCTATTAGCAAGAAAGTCGCGAAACCAGGGTTATCTGCAGAGATTCGTATCATGACTAGCGCCCCAGACGAAGCAATTGCAAAAATGCATATGGATAATATAGTTGGAGCTTTTGATCAGTACAATAACCCGGGCGTTAACAAACTTAAAAAAGTAAAGGTAGAGAAAAAGAATGAGAAAAAGTTCCTATATGATGTTATATATAGAAGAACTCCCGAAGCAAAAGAATCGATTCTTAATGTAGAAGAACTTGCTGCGCTATATCATTTCCCTAATAAAAATATCACGACACCTAATATACATTGGTTACTCTCAAGAGAGTTGGTGGCAGATAACTCAATAGGTTCAGATATTAAATCTAAAGATACTATTTGGGTAGGTAATAACTATTTTAGAGGTAAGAAAAAGGTCATCTGTTTCGAAAGAGAGGATCGAAGAAGACATTCATACATACTTGGGCAGACGGGTACGGGTAAATCGTGGTTAATGATGAGAATGATACTTCAAGATATATATAACGGAGATGGGGTGTGTTTCATAGATCCACACGGGCAGACCGCAGAGATGATTTTGGAAAGAATTCCTCCTGAGAGGGCAGAGGACGTAATCTACTTTAACGCAGGAGATTTTGAACGTCCTTTTGGTCTTAATATTATGGAATTCTACAACGAGCAACATAAACATCAAATCGTTAATAGTTTCATTGCTTTGTTAATTAGATTGTTTGATCCGCATAATCAGGGGTATGTTGGCCCTGCAATGCAGCAGGCAGTTAGAAACTCTATGCTGACCGCAATGTCGAAGGAAGGCTCAACTTTAATAGAGGTTGTAAGAATTCTTCAAGATGAGGACTGGGTAATGAGTTACTGGTTACCAATGGTACAAGATGAATTAGTTAGGAGATACTGGACAGATCAAGTAGCAAAGACAGATAAAAAGACAAAGTCAGAATCTCTGACATACTTCATAAGTAAGTTTGATAAATTTACAACTAATTTGGCGATTAGAAATATTATTGGCCAATCTCAATCATCATTTGATTTCAGAGATGTTATGGATAAACAGAAGATTCTCATAATTAATCTCTCTAAGGGTATGCTTGGGGATGAGAATATGTCTTTTATTGGTCTGCTACTTGTCCAGAAGATGCTAGCGGCTGCACTTAGTCGAGAAAATATCCCAGAGGATCAGAGAAAAGATTTCTTCTTTTATGCGGATGAATTCCAGAACTTTGCAACTGAAGAGTTCACATCTATACTTTCCGAAGCGAGAAAATATAGACTAAATCTTACCTTGGCACATCAATATATCGGACAATTACCAGAGGATATCAAGAACGCTGTGTTTGGTAATGTTGGCTCTCTATTTATTGCAAGATGTAGTGCCGAGGACGCAAAGTTCTTAGAGACGCAGTTTGAGCCGTACTTGAAAGCAGGGGATATGGTGAACCAAGGAATGGGGCATATGTATACGAAATTGTTGAACAGAGGAATATATCCAGCACCTTTTTCATTGGACACACTGTTTGGCCCTAAATATCCAGATTCAGGATTTGATTTACCTGTTAGAAAGGACGTTGCAGATATTATCAAGAAATATTCCAGAGCCAAATACGGCAGAGATGTTACAGTTATTAATGAAGATATTAAGATCAGATCACAGCTGGATAGAAAATCAGAACCTAATCCTATGAATTCACCATTCCCGCCAATGGGATTCTAATAAAAATATCTTCTAAAAACTTCTATCTTTTGGTAGAATAGGCTACTTTAAAGGGAGTATAGCTCAGTCGGCAGAGCGCGGTTCTTATAAAGCCGTGGTCGATGGTTCGATTCCATCTACTCCCATATATTCTCAGAATTTTACTTGCTTTTTATGGAGTTTTTCTTTCTTTGAATTAGGACAATCAAGACTATGAGAAAGAGGAGGAATACACCTGCTGAAACATACAGCAGAACATTGTTATCTTGATTAACATTATCATCCTCTGTGGCTTGAGGATTTACATCAATATTGATTATATCTCCGGTTTCCAAACCTCCAAAATCAGAATTCTCTGCAGAGACTTTCATACTGTATGAAGTTCCTACCGTTGCCGTGATTTCTGCTATCGTACCATTAATAGATTTAGAATCCTGCTCTAAGCAGGTTATGGAAATACTTTTCTCTACCTGTTGATATTCGAATGAATCGCATAACCCTGTCATCCCTTCCGTAATCTCTGAAATATTAATATCTCCGTCTACATTCAGAATCAATGTTACTCCATCTACGGAATCGTTATTTGTATTAACGTTTACCTTAAAAACACTATGATTCAAGTACTGGATCTCTGAGATATTAATATCTTCTTCTGCATAAGTAGCGGAAGCCCAATAGAAAAAGAAACATCCTGATAGAACGATAGCAAAGAGAAATTTAAAAAGTTTCATTTTGTTTGGGGACAGATTAAATTAATTCTTATTAGATATACTAAAAGACTATTTTATATCATTGCTAAAGTCAATTAATATATGTATATTATTGTATAACGTATATACGAGCCCAATATTATGAAAAAGAAACTAAAACCTGGTTTGATTGTTCTTCTTGTTGCTCTCCCGTTTATAGTTGTCCTAGCTTGGTTGATATCTACAGACAAAATATCATTTAATCTCCTTAGTAAAGCTGCTGCGACGCCGGATTATATTTTATGTTTAGATTCGGGGACAGATGAAACATGTAATAAATTGTATAGTGGGGCCGATGGATTATTTAGATTGTTCCATGATTCGACAGTAAACCTAGACCTAAACGGAGATGGTCAGATATATGTGCAGATAAAGGGGGGCACATATGCCCTTGAGACAAGTGCGCTTTCGAGCACAGCAGAACAGGATAGAGAATGGTTAAAAATTGTAGGCACAAGCAAAAGCGTGCTTATAGAAGGTGACGGAAGTGTGATCTTCGACGGTGGCGCATATTTGGGTGGCGTTTATGTAAAGGACTCTTCAGATGTTTCAATTTCTGGCATTGCTATAAAAAATATCTTGTACAATGCGACTACATACTGCAAAACAGCTCCCAATACTTGTCCTGTCGGGAGAGGTATAGTACTAGACAATAGTAAAGTTACCTTTACGAATTCATCTGTTTCAGCGGCAAATAATGGGAGTGCTGTGTTGCAGAATGCTTCAACTTTGATTTTGAATAAATCGAGTCTCGCTAATGCCGCAGGAATAGGTGTAACAGTTTTAGATACGAGTACTCTTAAAATCACTGAAAAATCCACAGTGTCTTCTGCTGGGAAAAACGCGATTTCCTTAGCAGTCAACGCAAAACTTGTTGCATCATCTACCATTGAGAATAACGAAATATCCAGAACCGTGAAATTAACAGATAATAACGGGTATGTCATGATTGCACAGGATAATGCATCTATAAATCTAGCTAATACAAATGTTAAGACAAATGGGGCTGGAGGAATTAGGGCTATTGGCGCATCAACTGTCGCATTGGATAACGTCGTATTTACTAGCAGTCTTACAAAGTTAGACACGATGATCTATCTTGATGGTACTGCAACGATTACATCGATGAATAAGGTATCTATGACCGGTGCATTGACAGGTATATCTATGCATAATGGTACGAGCATTACAGCAATATCGGCATCGGATGTCTCTAATGGAAACTACGGAATTGAGGTTGTTGGTGGTACTACCGATGCTACGATAGCAAAGATAGCCAGTATTAAAGGAACTACAATATCGAGTAATGTTTATGGTATCCATATTAAGAATAGGGCAAGTGTAGCAGTAGGTGAGGGAACCATATTCAACGCAAATACAACGAACGGTATCTTCGAATACACCGATGCGTACGCTAAAACTCTCACTGTTGATAAGGCGAAATTCAACAACAATGGAACTGCAATTACCTCATATCTTAAAACTGCAGGAACAACCCCAGATGTCGTGATTACAGCTTCTGAGTTTACGGGTGCTAATACTCAGACGGGAGTGAATATATCAGGTGCAAGTATTCTTTCGGTAGAGAAAGCATGCTCATTTAAATCATTGAAAACTGGTGTGAACTTAAACACAACAGGGACTTCGTCTATTAAAGATTCAACTTTTGTAGAGAATGTAAACGGTTTGTACGCGGCAAAGTCAGGAGATGCTTCTATATATAGAAATTCATTCCTAAGAAATAGCACTTATGGTATCTATGTGGGTACTAGCGTAAATGCAATCATCAAAAACAATATATTCGATACGAATGCTACAAGTACGTACTTCCTAAGCAGCTTCAAGAGCACAGTAGCTAATAATGTATTTGCGAATTCTACTAAATCGGCAGTAACATTGGCTACGGATACTAATCTGATACAAGATGCCAACAATGTATACTACAATAATGCGAAACACATTATTGCAATAGGTACCAAATTACAATCCGTTTCTGGATACAATATATACTATCCATCCACATCAACATTATTCACGAAATTTACACCTCAAATTACCTCCATAAAGGCAGATCCGTCACTGGATTCTTCTTCATGGAAACCTAACACAGGTTCTGTGGCTATAAACTCAGGGAACCCAGATGCTTTATTTAATGATACTGATGGAACAAGAAATGATATAGGAATAACAGGTGGCCCAGAAAGTGGTATTGCATCAGGCAATGACGGAGATAATGACGAAGAAGAGGGAACCTCTCTAGGTACCAATATTGTATGGAATTTTAATGAAGCTGCGGATGCCAGCTGTACAGGCGGGAAAGATGTTTGTGACTCTGGCACGAATACTGTGACCAAGGCTGTGGGAGGGCATGATGGGAAAATTAATGGTGGTGCTACAATAGTTTCTGCTCTAAATGGAAATGGTAGAAGTTTCGATGGAAAGACAGGAACATATATTGATGTTGGTGATAACGCTAATTTTGAGCTTCAATCTTTCACAATAGGGGCATTGATAAAGAAGACTGGTACATGTGGAACATATAACTACTGTACTATTCTTTCGAAAGGTTCTGATAGCAAGATAGGCTTCATATTTGGTATCGCAGGTACAACACCTGTTTTGAATCTGAAACTGAATGATGGTGGTGCAGATGGCAAGCAACTGCTAAATGGTAAAACTACAATTGCAAATGATCAGTGGTACTATGTAACAGCTGTTGTAGATGGTTCCAAGAAGACGATATCTTTGTACATCAATGGTCAACTTGATGCTTCGAGTACATATTCGGAAGGTTTAAATTACGCGGGTGAAAGCTTGAAAATTGGAAATGGTAACAGCAAGAATGATTTAGGATTTAACGGGATCATCGATTATATGAAATTGACGGAATCTATGGATACAGCAGAGAAAGTTCTGACAGAGTATAAAGCCTTAATTCCAACTTCGACAGAGAACTGCGGTAATGGAACGTTAGAAAAAGATAAGGGAGAAGCTTGTGATGATGGAAACTTAAGCGATGCCGATGGATGCAGTAAAGTATGTAGATTTGAAGCAGATCTGAATAAGGATGGGAAAGTGACTATTGGTGATGACTATGCACCTTTATATCGCTCTATTAAGAGATATCTACTAGATAAAACTATACTTGATGTAACATTTGACCTAGACGGAGATGGTAAGATAACGATAAATGGGGATTACAAGTTATTCTTAACTGCGTATAAATATTATCTAAAATCATTATTAAATTAAGACATGAAAACTGCTCGAATATTTGTCAGCATTGTATCCATTTTTGCATTTTTGACGACAGGTGCTCTCCAAGCTTTTGCTGCGAGTACTTTCTCTCTTTCTCCGGCAAGTGGAAACTTAGATGCTGATGGAACTACTTTGACTTTGAATTTCAACTCAGATGGAACTTCTGTGGCAGGCGCTTCTATTAAGATCTCATTTACTGGCTCGGCAAGTTATGTCAGTTCAGCTTCGACAGCTTGTGATCAAAGTTTTGATGTACAGCAGGGCACCGGTGCAATAATTGTTTCTTGCCTGTTTTCGGATACCAAAACTGTTAATGGAGCTCTGGCAACTTTCATATTTAAATCAGATGCTAGCTCAGGAGAATCCACATTTACTTTGTCAGATTCCGATCCATCAGGGGCAACATTAACAGGAGGAACCTACACATTGGTAAGTACAAGCGATGGAGAAGGTCTTCCTGATGCTGGAATATCAGATTGGTCATTACCAGTTATCATAGGATTTGTATTAATCCTTTTCGGATTGGGTATGTATTCTATGACCAAGAGAGAAGAGAGATTGCTTTTGGAGAAATCAAACAAAGAATATGAGGAATTTATCAATTCTCCTAAAATGATTGAGAAATTAAAGAGGAATTAGATAATTATAACTCCTTAAGATTCTTCTGGTCTTCCTTTTGCATCTTAACGAGATTCAGATACTTCTCGGTAGTGGAAAGTCTCTTATGGCCAACTAACTTGGAAACAACAACAAGGCTTACACCATTTGCTAAGTGATGTGCAATGAACGTATTTCTGAGATCATTAACCTTCGCATTCTTAATACCACCTCTTTCAAATGCTTTGTCTATAGCTGTTCTAATATTCCTTACCAAAAGAGGTCTTCCATTCTTCGTTACAAACAAAGTGTCATCTTCAGTTTCAGGTCTAACCTCTAGATACTCATCAATAGCTTTCTTTGCTGATTTGTTTAGAGGAACCTTCCTAAATGGATGACTGCCAGCTGCTTTGATATACAAGTAATCAATCTTCCCATCTTTTGATTTTCTAATATCCTCTAAAGAAAGTGCTGCTAATTCACCAATTCTAATACCTGTCTGCAGTAGAACTTCGACGATAGAGTAGAGACGAATATCAATTCTGCTAACATCTCTCAATGCTCTGTATTCCATCTCTGTTAATACTCTTGGAGGCTTAGTTTCAAATTTAGGATGTGCTAATTTCTCTGATGGATTGTCGGAAATCATAGAGTTATCCATTAGGTATCTATAGAAAGTTCTAGTGCTGTTAATCTTTCTAGAGATACTCTTTGGTGTGTAGTTGTTATCCTGCAAATACTGCTTGTATTTCTCTAAATCTTCAATAGTTGTATCTTGAATTGTAGCTCTACCTTCTTTTGAAAAGAAATTTAGCAACTGCTCGATATCTTTGGCATAAGCTATAACTGTGGCTTCAGACCTACTTTTAGATCTCAAATCACCTATAAACTTATTTCTTTTCTCTTCAAAATTAGGATTATTTATTGCCCCCACTGTATTAGATCTTTAATTTATTAGCACTATTTGTATATAGCAAAATTATATCATCAACCACACTCGAGAGCAATAATAAATATATATGGGTTTACAATCAACTTCCCTAATACAGATGTGTAGAATATAATATCACTATGCCCACTATCTCATACAAACCCAACAGGCTGAGAACTAATTCTGTGACAAAAAATAGCATAGCGCCTGCCATTCTAGAAAATACTTTAGTCAAACTCGTTTTCATTGGTATATCAATATTTCTCTTCTATAACATTATCCATTCTGTAAATATCACTGTCCAAAAGGTTAATATATTAAAGACGGCAAGAGAGGAGGTGGAGAGTCTGAGAGTAACCAATTTAGAACTTGCTACTCAGCTGCAGAGCATGCAAAATCCTGAGTATATTGAGGTTGAAGCTAGGGATAGGCTAAACTTCTCGGGTACAAGTGATGTAATTTTCGTTATCCCCGAAGCACTTTTAGAAAGTGCCGGAGAGAAGCTTTCCATGATATTGGATGAGAAAGAGGTTGCGCAGAAGTCAAATTTAGAGGCTTGGACAGACTTGCTGATTGAGGGATCTTAATTGGCATATCCATATTTTTGTAGTATAATCGGCATTGTTGAATGTTATCGCGGAGTAGAGCAGTGGCAGCTCGTCAGGCTCATAACCTGAAGGACGTTGGTTCGAGTCCAACCTCCGCAACCAGTTTTTCCCCTTTAATTTTGATCTCTCTTGTGCTAGAATTACGCCGGAAACGACTCTAATACAGCATTTCTGAATAAATAATTGTTAG
>CAYXLF010000013.1:0-15874 GCA_964465815.1 uncultured Candidatus Saccharibacteria bacterium | reverse complement strand
TCACATAAATTCCTACATAATTCATCTACTTCTAACGGTGCGGAGGTGTGTTCGTGTATGGGACTTTGTCTTAAAACTGATTCTGCTTCATTTGCGATCTTTCGCATAGCTGCTACAGCTTGAGTTGGATATTGACCAGTAGAAGTTTCGGCTGAAAGCATAATTGCATCTGCTCCATCCATTACGGCGTTTGCCACATCAGAAGCCTCTGCTCTTGTTGGAAGTACAGACGTTCGCATAGATTCCAGCATCTGTGTTGCTACAATGACAGGTTTCCCTGCTGCTCTGCATTTGTAAATCATTTGCTTTTGTAAAATGGGAACTTTCTCATAGGGTATCTCAATCCCCATGTCACCTCTTGCAATCATAATTCCATCTGCTACTGAGAGTATCTCATCAAAATTTTCTACACCTTGGCGATTTTCTATCTTCGCAATCAATTGAATTTTATTATCACCTACCAATTCTCTTACTATTGCTATATCTTCTTGATTTCGTATAAAGGAAAGTGATATGAAGTCAAATCCGAGAGCAATTGCATTTGCGATATCATCCCGATCTTTTGTGGTTAACGCTGGGAAATTGAGATTAATATCTGGAATATTTACCGTCTTGTTCGGTTTCAGCACTCCAGATTGGGTCACTTCACAAATAATCTCATTATTTTCGCGAATTTCTTTAACAGCCAATTGTATTGTGCCATCATCTAAAAAGATTCTCGTTCCCAACGAAACCTCATTGTGGAGATTAGGATAGGTGATGCCAAATGTCCCTGGGATAGAGATCATGTTTTCAATCTTTGTTTCTTCATTTATTCCCTGCACTCTTATTTTATGGCCTTGAGTATCCAGCATTAAACCGATTCTAGGAGATATATCGTGCAGAATTTCAGAGACGCGTTTTAATTCATCAAAATCTGCAAATGAAGCATTAATCCTCGCTATGCTCATACCATTCTCATACATTTTTTGTAACACAGATCTATCCCAAGAGGATGGACCAATTGTGGCAACTATTTTTGTTTTGGATTCGTTTCTCATTAGGCAGTTGATATTTTAGTATACTTAATGTCTCTATTCATGTCTATCTCCGTGTGGTATATTATTGATGTTATAACATGTGACTGCCTCTGAAGATGAAGAATTTTCTAAAATCTTTGATCGTTTATTTCGCCTTACTATTTTTATCAGTTAGTTTATTTAATGAGGGTGTGGTATTGCCTGAAGAAGGATTGTATTTTGTAATGACAATACTCATACTGGCACTGACAGTTCTTATTTCCGAACCTTTATTGAAATTCCTTACCATAAAAGTGAATTTTTTAACTATGTTTTTGATGTCGTCGTTGTTATTAATAGGTGTATTTTTCCTTTTAAAATTGTTTATGACAGGATTTTATATCAATGAATATACCTTTAAGGAGATTACCTTAGGGACTTTAAATATCTCGAGTTTTATTGTTAAACCAATTTTAACCATTATCTTTTCATCTATTACATCTGCTCTATTTTGTTCTACCTTCAAAAGTTTGGATGGTGTATAATAGAGGCCATGGATAACACTCAAAAAATTCTTTTAATAACTCAGGTTGTAATATGTGTTGTATTGGTAATTTCAGTTTTATTACAGAATCGTGCAGAAGGATTAGGTAAAATGTTTGGTGGTGGTGGAGAGGTATTTCGAACAAAACGAGGTCTAGAAAAGGTTCTATACTACACGACAATAGTGCTTATAGTTGCCCTTATTGCTATCTCTCTACTTATTCTTAAATACTCAGAATAACGATTAGATGAAAAAATCCAAGGTACAGGAACAAAATAGCTCTCTTTCTATGAAAGATGCGCTAAATGAGTTTAAGAATATTCGTGTTGTAGAAAAACATGATGAAAAAAAGGATTGGAGAGATTTCTTCTGGAATTATCCTATTGCTATATCTTCCATATTTAGAAAAGCTATCCCATTTAGTTATATCTTTGTATTCTTATTAACTGCCTTTCTCATTGGAATATTTTTACAATCCAGCATATTTGCGAAGTTTTTGAGGGGAAACTCGAATAAAGATGATACGTATACGGAAGGTATGGTTGGAGCAATATCTTCTTTTAATCCATTATTTGTTTCCGCCAACTACGTAGACAAAGTTGTTGATAGCTTAGTTTTTGATAAATTTATATATATAGATACAGATGGAAAACCTGCTTCTGGTATTGCAAAAGAATGGGTGGTATCACAAGATAATTTGACGTACACATTTACACTTGATCAAGATTTGTACTGGCAAAATGGTGATAAAGTGACAGTTGAAGATGTCCTTTATACTTTTAATACCGCAATTTCTCTATATAGCGATTATCATTTTGACTCTGTAGGTTCTGCATTAGAAGGAATCACTATTTCTGCAACCGATGATCATACTGTTCAATTTGTTTTGAAGAGTTCAAATCCAACATTCTTTGAAGCAATCTCCATATATATTGTTCCGAGAAATGTATTAAAAGATGTCTCAATGACAGAGATGCCTTTTGATTCTTTTGCAGTTTCTCCAGTTGGTAGTGGTAAGTATAGAGTAGAAAAAACCGAGCAAAATGCTGTTTACTTAGTGGATAATGAATATGATAGCTATAACCCAAGTTTAAAAAACATAGTGTTTAGAGTCTACCCAGATAATGCTTCTCTCGAAACTGCACTTCGTGTAGGAGATATAGATGCTCTTGGTACTTGGGATAGTGAATCTTTAGCCTTTATGAAGGATTATCCTAAATATGGGGTACTGATGAAAAACGAAAATTTTAGAAATAGGATTTTGTTTCTTAATGTTAGGAAAGATGTTTTAAAAGATAAAAACATTAGAATAGGATTAAGTTATTTATTGGATAAAGAAGCATTATTATCTAAAGCCCCGATTGAAGGAGAGATTATGCAAGGACCAATAACATCTGATTCATGGGCTTTTAATAGTCAAGTTGATTATTATGTGTATAATCCCGAGAAAGCAGCTGCTACTTTAAGCAATGCTGGATATACTAAAAATTCTGAAACCGGATATTTTGAAACAAAAGAAGGAAACATATTAAGTTTTACTTTGAGTTTTTTAGACAACGATTTAAATAATCGTATTGTATCTACTATAATAACTTTATTTGATAATGAGGGTGTGGTAATTAAACCTCGTGCGTTATCTTACAATGAAATATCTCAACAAGTAATCGCAACAAGAGATTTTGAAATGCTTTTGTATGAGGTTGAAACGACTGTGGATCCAGATCAATATAATCTATGGCATTCCTTGAAGGTAAATTACCCTGATCTAAATCTTTCAGGCTATGAATATGAGAGAGTTGATATCTTACTTGAAGATGCTAGAAAAACTAGTAGTATAACTACACGTCAGACTAAATATGCACAGTTCCAAAGATACTTAATGGCGGATGCTCCAGCTCTTTTTCTATATCATCCGACATTTGTCTTTTACTTCGATAGCAATCTTGAAGGGATAGATATGTCGAATATCAATTTCTCTTATGAGCGATATTGGAATATAGAAAACTGGAAATGGAGCTATTAAATATGCCAAGAGGGGGATTTGAACCCCCATCCTATTGCTAGGACTACATCCTGAATGTAGCGTGTCTGCCAGTTTCACCATCTTGGCATTGCCAAGATCATTCTACCATGAAAACTATTTTTTTGAAGTGAGTGTTACATTTACAGAAGCTTTATCTTCCTTCCCATTGATATCATCAGGATCAAAATTTTTGTAATCTTTAAGAAAATCTATCTTATTGATTACAGCATCTTTCTCTTTGGTTTCTGTACTTTTATCGATTTCTTTTTTAGCCTCATTTTTTTGTTCTGATTCCATTAATTTCTCGCGAAGAGTGATCTCCTGCTTTTTTGAGGTATTCTTTTGAAATTCTTTTGCAATACTATCCTCTGCCTTCTGCGTAATTTGTTTTATACGTTGAGTTTTACTTATTACTCCTATGGCTATACCTAGTGCTAAGGCACAAAAGGTTACCAATATATATGTTTGGTGATTTAGAATCCATTGTTTTACGATTGCAAAAGAGATTTGACTCAGATCTAAGAGATATTCTCCTTTAGTTGTGGTATTACTACTTGTGTTTAGTGTGAATTTTGTTACCTCCGAGAGATTACTAGCATAACCATATCTTCTAACATATCCACTTATTGAATAAATATCATTTGGTATATCTGCTCTACTAAACACTAAGCTCCATCGCCCATCTCCATCAATTTGTCCTGTTTTTGTTGATACAGTAGTTCCACTGGATAGCTGGAGTATGATTTCGGAATTTGCGAGTCCAGTGCCAGAAATTGTTACAGAATCTGTTGATATTGCGGGAGTACTCAATATTGGAGAGCGAGGAATAATTATAACAGAGGTGCTGTAGATTTGTGTCGCAGCATTCTCATCCTGATATTTAAACTCTAATGTATGCTTACCAATTCCTAAAGCTGGAAAGCTATACGGACTTGTGATATCCACGAAACCTTTGCTGTCTATCTCTAACTGTACAATTGCACCAGTCTGAGAAGGATTTGTGAAAGTAATTATGGTACTGGGATTATCTGTCTGAGTTGGGATATCAAGCCCAAGTGGATTTTCTTTAGTGGGTGTAACCACTGGAGTTGTACTGGTAGTCTCAGTAGAATTCCCTACAAGTTCCTGCACTGTGGTATCGTCAGTGGCATGCACGTAGCTGGTCAAAAGAAGCGAAAAAATTAAAACGGTTGTGAGAATTTTCAAGTACTTCATTTATAGGCAGTAATAATTTATCTCAATTACTTTTCTATTCTATCAATGAAAAGTATTCCTTCCAAGTGGTCGTATTCGTGTTGGATACTAGTGGCATTTATATCACGATATCTTTTTGTGAGCCATAGTCCATTTTTATCTTGATATCTAACTTTTATTTTATAGTATCTTGAAACATTTCCTACAACATCTGGTACACTAAGGCATCCTTCCTCGCCTTTAATTTTTATAAAGCCTTCAGGTTCTACATTAGGATTGATAAACAGTTCCCATTCATTGTTATCATAATTTAACGAATAGAAGACACGATATGGCTTTCCAACCTGTATTGCAGCGATTCCTCCGGCTGGAACATTCCCCTGATCTTCACTATGTTCTGCTGTATAGAGTAAATTCTCTAAGAATTGTTGAAATTCATGATTTTTGAAAAGTTCTGGTGTAACCAAAGAACTTTTTTGTCTTAAAATTTTTTCTTCCTTAGAATTCTTAGTTGTAATTATTTTTAAAGCCTTTGACATAATGATAAGTATATCATAATGCTAAGATTCTAGCTTCAAATGAAGGTTTTTTAAATATTCATAATTAATACTATAACCGGCTTGATGTCTTGTTAATATCAATGGTGCTGTAATTCTTCCTTTCAATTTTGTTCTAATTCGACTAATTATTGTATGTATTGCAGTTTCGGTAACACCTTCTTCTTCAAAAGGAGGAAGATTGATTATTTGTTTAAGACTTAATACTCTTCCTCCTGCACGAATTAATAACATAAGTAGATTAAATTCTCTTCCAGTAAGTGGTATGAAACCATCAGAACTTATAATTCCTTGCGAGGATAGATCTATTTTCAAAGTAGCTAGATCTAATATCATATTATGATTAAACAGCAGTGAGAGTTGATTTATCTGAGCTTTCAGCAACTCACATTTTATCGGTTTTTCATGGTATATATTTATTCCCAATTTACAGGAGAGTACTCTGTCTTCCAGGCGATTTTCTCCTAGAAAAATTGTTGGGATGAAGGCTTTTGTATCATGAATGTTCCTTATTAATGTTGTAGATGCAACTTCTTTTAGGCCTAAATCTGCGATGATCAAAGTATATTTAGAAAATGTTTTGTCTTTTATATCTTTTAGATCATTCACATACTCAATTTCTGCGCAAGAGGTTCCAATACAAGAAAGTAATATGTTTAATATCTGCTCATTTCTCTCTATTATTAGTATTTGTGGTACCAATATCTTAGAAAACATGGTCTATTTTACACCATGTACCCTTTCAAAAACTTTGCAGTCCTACTCTTCACCATTCTCATCTTCATATTTTGCTTCTTCTTGTTGATCTGACGGAGTGATGAATGTCAAGATAATGAGAAAGATGATTATTAGGACTGTTGCTGCTATGAGTATCCCAAAGAAGAGTATGTTCATAACTAATTATATATTTTTTCCAATATATTCTGTATATGGTTCTTGATCTGAATTGGATATGACAGCTTGTGTCAGGGCAATAATACCTAATAGAAAACAGATAATTGCTATATATATGGCGAAAGTGGATAGCTTTTGGTGCATAATTTTGAATTTAGAAGTTAAATTTTCCTGGACGAGAAAAGCTTTCCACTCTAACAAAAATATTCACGAAAGAGAATTTGTAATTTGGCTTGTAACTGTTTTTATTTTTTATATTTCTCCGATAGTCTTTCTACCAAAGAGAAACAACACCCACAGAAATTTTGTTTGTAAAAGCCTCCTGTTTGGATATGCTCATATTCTTTTTGAGGTGCAATTATCTCCTGCTCAGGTTTTTTTAGATCATTCACAATTTTCTTAATCATTCCTGAATCCTGATAATGGCTTGAAAGAAGTGTGGATGACAAATAGAAGAAGTTGTTTGCTTCTGCGTAATCAAGAAGAGACTTCATTCTTATCTTCCAACAACCTACACATCTGCTGGACTCTAAGGCAATACTTTCAAAATATTCTTTTGGACGATATCCCGGTATTACTAATTTTACATTTTGTGTAATCTTCCCCTGCTCTATTACTTGCTTCAATGCCTTGAGTCTTTCCATGTACTCAGTTCGAGGATGAATGTTTGGATTGTAAAACAGTAATGTTAAGTTTGTATTCTTTGAGATTTGGGCATCTTGTTCTAAGGCGTATAACAGATTTAAAAGACAATCTGCGCAGCAGGTGTGTATTAATAGATCTTTGATCATAATGTATTCATTATATTTGCTACTTTCATAATTGCAAATATTAATCAGCTTTGTTATTCTAAGGAATGGCAAAATACTCTATTACTATTAAAGATTTTTCAAAATCATTTGGAGAAATCAAGGCGGTACAGAACCTATCTTTTGATGTACAGGATGGAGAAGTCTTCGCTTTTTTGGGTACAAATGGATCTGGAAAAACAACAACAATTAGATGCTTACTAAAGATCTACCAAGCAGATGCAGGTAAACTTCTTATTAATGGAAAAGAATATTCAGAAGAGTTGAATAATATCATAGGGTATCTTCCAGAAGAGCGAGGGTTGTACAGAGATGTTTCTGTTATAGATATTTTAACTTACACTGCAAGATTGAGAGGGATTGAGAAAAATGATGCATTGAAAAGATGTCTTGAGTATCTAGAGCTCGTGGGGTTGAGTGAACATAAAGATAAAGAAATATCTCAATTGAGTTCAGGAATGCAACAAAAAGTCCAATTGGGAACGGCTTTGATACATAATCCAGAAATTTTAATTTTGGATGAACCATTTAAAGGCTTGGATCCGGTAAATCGACAGATGTTTGTAGATATGCTCACAGAAAGAGGAAAAAAGGGTACAACGATACTATATAGCACACATGTTATAGAGGAAGCACAGAAAATGGCAAATAGGTTGTTGATTATAAAGAATGGTATCCAAATGGAATATGGTTCTGTGAATGAAGTTAGAGCGAGACATGGTAGTAAGAACATTTATTTAGAATTTGAAAGTTGGGCACCAGAGGAAAAAAATAAGCTTTATACTCTTACTTTGACTAACAAAACTGCGGAAATTGTTCCTAATGAAGGTGTCTCAGAGAACGATGTATTAAAGAATTTATTAGATCAAGGTGTTAAAATTGTTAGCTTTAATTTAGATTACCCAAGCCTTAATCAGGTTTTTATAAATATAATGGATGATGAGAAATAAATATTTTGAAGTAGCAAAATTTGAGCTTTTAAAGATCATTAGAAAAAAGAGTTTCTGGATGGGAACTTTATTTATGCCATTACTAATCGGAGTAATCGCTTTGATATCAGGATTGACATCTGTTGATGCTGCAAAGAAAATGGAACAACCAACCAGTTTCTCCAAGATCTATCTGTACGATGTCGAAGGTGTTATAAATTCGAATTTACTGGTTCCACCATTTGAATTTATTAGTAATGTAGAATCTGTTACACAGCAGGTTAAAGATGACAAAACTCAGGTGTTAGTAAAATTATCTGATAATTTTTATCAAGATTTGACTTACGAACTTTACTATCGAAAAGATGCGGATTTTATGGGTACTGCAAATTTACCTACGGTGATAAATGCTTTGATTAAGCAAAGCGCTTTCTCCAAGGTTGCAGATCCGAATATCGCAGCTGTTTTGAATGGTACTCCTACGAGTTCTAGTTATACATATGATGCGAATGGGGTTGTGGTTAAAGAAGGATTCGAGAAATTTATACTTCCAATTATGTCTTTAATTGTTTTCTTTATGGCAGTATTCATATCTTCTGCATTCTTATTACAAAGTGTATCTGCAGAAAAAGAGAATCGTATGATAGAGACAATTCTTTCTATAGTGGACAAGAAATCTTTGATGTTTGGAAAAATGATAGGTTTGATGGGCGTTATGTTCATACAGCTTTTTACTTGGGTTGTATTCGGTTTTGTAATATATAAGATCGTTATGAGTGGATTTAATCTTCCTATCCCTATAGATTTTAGTAACATTGATCTATCTGTTCTTCCTTTAAATATATTCTTAATAATTGCAGGATTCCTTTTCTTCGCAGCAATCATGGTGGGAACGGGAGCAATTGGCACAGGGGCTGAAGATAGCAGAAATCTCTCTTCCATCTTTATTATTCTCTCGATCTTCCCTATGTATTTAATGCAAGCTTTGATAACCAACCCTATGGGACCATTAGCTGTTGTGTTGAGTTATTTCCCATTTACATCGTTTATGGTTCTTTTGATAAGAAATTCATTTGGAGCTCTGCCTACTTTGGAGTTAATAATAGGTGTTGTAGCTTCTATTATCTATGTTGTGGTTGCAATGCTAATTGCTTTGAAACTATTTGAGGTGGGGTGCCTTATGTATAATAGGAGACCGTCCGCAAAGGAAGCGATCTCCTATCTGTGGAAACGTTAATTCTTTCCTTTGGAACTATCGCTATTTCCTCCACTATTTGTAGAACCATTCCCATTATCTGTATTAGACTCTTGGTTTTGATTCTGTATCTGAGTATCTTCACCTGCATTATTTTCTGAGTTTTGTTCTGCTTCCTCATTTTGACTTTCTGTTAATTTGCCTTGGAGATGCTCAATTGCCTTCCCTACACTTTCTTGGGCTTGTTCATTCCCTAACTTCTGCTGAACCTGCTCCATTGTCTGTATATGTGCTTGTATTCTTTCTTGATACTGTTCTCTGATTTGCTCTTTCTTTTCTTCTGCAATGGAATCACCGCTTTCATCAATTGCTAAATCTAATTTCTCTTCTTGTGCTTCTATTTCAGAGAGATAAAGTGCAATATCACTAGTATCTGTTACAGCTGAAAGCTCTTCTAGTCTTTCATCCAAAACCAGCTGCTCAAAAGCAACTAATGCTTCTGGGTTCAAAGTTAACGTTCTTGTCACTGATTCAAGAAGTTTATCTACAGAATACAGTGAAGTTTCTGGTGTTGCAGCGTTTGCTTTCTCAGCAAGAAGAAATGCTCCTCGCCCTACAAGAATGATTGTAGCGATTGCTATAGCAAAAGGTCTAAAAGGTGTTTTCATTTTATTAATATTGAATAATTTATTTTGATATGTAAAATTTATCATATTTTCCTACTAAAACAAGGATATCTTTTTGAGAATACTCATGTTATAATAATCATGCTATTGGAGCGTTGATAAGACTGCTTTGAGTAATTTATCTCCCAAGTGCGTAATTTGGTATAGCGAATATAATTTATATTTTTATTACAAATAAATGGGAAACAAATTATTTGTAGGAAACTTGAGCTGGAACGTCGATGATGCACAGCTTAATGATTTCTTCAGTTCTGTCGGTACTGTTGTAGAAGCAGTCGTCATTAAGGATAGAATCAAAAACAGATCCAAAGGATATGGTTTTGTAAAAATGTCCACCGAAGAGGAAGCTGCAAGAGCAATTGCTGAATTAAACAGCAAAGAGCTTGATGGCAGACCAGTAAATGTTTCTGAAGCTAGAGAAGAATCTGGTGAAAGAAGATCATTTGGTGGTGAGAGAAGAAGCTTCGATAGAAGATAATTCTATTGATTTCCGAAATAGGAGGGCAGTCTTTGACTGCCCTTTTTTTATTTTACAATAGTGGAGTATACTTTCTATTATGAAAATCGTATACACGTGTGCCTATTCAGACATTGCTTCTGGAGGAGATTCAAGAGTTGCATGGGAACTAGCAAGATATATGGCTAAGAATAAAGAACTAGAAGTTTGGATGATCTGTGCTGGACAGAAATTTAATATTAGCAGAGATAGTGTAGAGCCTTCTTTAATGGTGCAAATGGTATCTTCTACCGATGTCGCAGAGGGCGTGAATATCTTCACACCTACCCCATTTATGACTAAGCGAGTATATGAAATCTTAGATCAATTGGATCCAGATATTATCCATGCACATAATTATGATCCACTGGCATTTGCAATTCAAGGTTGGGCTTTGGCAAAACATAAGTCCTTTGTATATACAGGGCATGTTTCAGCTAGTCAGATATATGCACTTCAGAATCTCAAATTAGGTCGTGCAATCGAGAAATTAATATCCATAAGTTTAAAGGAATATACTCGGATATTTTATAACAACTGTACCAAAATTATATGTTTAAACACGTCTGCCAGGGATGATTTTTCCAAATTCATGAAGAAAAATACAAACCTTGAAATTATTCCTAATGGCTACGTTTTTAATAAAACAGATGAAGATCATATTAAGCTCGAAGACTGCAAAGAATACAATCTTATATTCCCAGGATATATAAATGAAAATAAAAATCAAAAGTTTTTAATAGAAATGCTGAAATATCTTCGTACAGACAAAATTGTGAATTTATATTTGGCTGGGAAATATATGTTCCCCAAATACGAGAAAGAAATCTTAGAACTGGTCAGAACTTTACCGAAAAATAGAAGAGTTCATTTATTGGGTTATATTGAACATGAAAAAATACTCGATATGTATAAACAATCTCATTATTTAGTTTCAGCCTCATTGATAGAAGTGCAGAGCTTAACAGTTATTGAATCTCTTGCATCTGGAACTCCAGTTATTGCTTTAAAAAATGCCACAACCAATGAACTTATTAGAAACAATTATAACGGAGAAATTCTTCCACAAAATTTCCCTCCTCAGAAATTCGCTAGAATATTGGAGAAATATCTGAATAAAAAGGAGGAATCATACAAAAAATTATCACACAATAGTAAACAAAGTGTAGATTTCTTGGATTATTCTAATGTCTCGAAGGCACATTTAAAATTGTACAGTTCGATTTGTAAATCAATACCGAGAACATCAAATAATCAAAATATCCTTAGTAATATTGGTAAAATTTTTAATTGGGATATAAAAAATATTTCACCGAGAACTAAAAAGTTCTATCATAATTTCGCAATTACGGTTGTTACTCCTATTGTCGCTGCGGGAATAGGTGCTATGGGTATGTATAAAATTCTAAGTAGGAAAAAGAAATAGTTATTCGGCAATATGTTCCATTTGCTGTTGAGCATAGACTGTAAGTGTTTTTCTTTTAGCCCATGTCCTTTGTGTTTCTGTTAGAAGCTTTTTTCTTAATCTAATGCTTTTTGGAGTTACCTCGATCAGTTCGTCATCGTTGATGAATGAAAGTGCATACTCAAGTGTTAGAGGAATTGTTGCTCTTAAAGATACGATAGTGACCTCTGCATGTGACATTCTAACATTTGTCTTATGTCGAGCTTTGCAAGGATTTACCACGATATCATCTTCTGCATTGTTTAGTCCTATGATCATGCCCTCGTAAACGTCTTCGGATGCCCCTATAAAGAGTTTGCCTCTATCTTGTATTGTAGTTAATGAGTATCCTAATGCTAATCCAGTTTCTGAAGAAATAAGAACGCCTTTTCTAAACAAAGGTGGTTGTTTTACATATGGTACATATCCAGATATGTAGCTATTAATAATAGATTCTCCTTTTGTAGCATTCATTAAAGTTCTGTGCAGACCAATAAGGTTTCTAGTTAGAATTTTGTATGTGAATCTGTTTATACCATCCTCATTTTCGATATTAACGAGTTCACCCTTTCGATCACTAACCTCTTGTGTAATTACACTCATATATTCTTCTGGAGAATCAATAGTCAACTCCTCCACAGGCTCACTTAGAACACCATCTACAGTCTGTAAAATCACTTCAGGTTTACTGAGTTGAAGTTCATAGCCTTCTCGTCTTAATTGTTCTACCAATATAGCAAGCTGGAGCTCACCTCTACCTGAAACGAAATAATTATTCGAGCCTTGATTGGTTATTTCTAGTCCAATATTTAGGTTCTTTTCTTGCTCTAATCTTTGTGCAAGCTGTTTATCTGTAACAAACTTTCCCTCTTTTCCTACGAATGGTGATGTGTTTGCTTGAAATTTTACCCTAACTGCAGGTGGAGTGATTGTAATATCTGGTAATACATCTTGGTTGTTAATATCACAAACAGTTGCTCCAATCGCGGTCGATTCTATGCCTGTTATGGCAACAATCTCTCCTGCACTTGCAGATGTGATGGGCTCCCATGAAAGTCCTTCTTTGGTAAACAATCCTCTAACTCTTCCTTGAACTTTCTCCTCTTTCCCAGGTTTGTTGGAGATCAATACAATGGGATCATCCATCTTTACACTTCCTCGGTTTATTTTTCCAATGAGATATCTTCCTGTATGAGAATCATATTCTAAGGAGGTCACCTGCATCTGGAATGGCTCACTGACTTCTCCTTTTGGTGCTGGCATGCTTGTGATGATCTCATCTAATATTGGGGTAACATCGCCTGGTATTGTATTAGGTATCGTTAAATCTCCTTGTGGTAGCTCTTTAAAAATTTTACCCTCTCTTCCTATTGCGTAATATACAGGGAACTCTAACTGCTCAGGATCTGTAGCTAATGCTAAGAAAAGATCTTGTACTTTACTTATGGTTTTAGAAATATTGGCCAATTTTTTATCTATTTTGTTTACAATAACGACGGGTTTTAAACCCATTTCTAAGGCTCTTTTAAGTACAAATTTTGTTTGTGGCATTGGCCCTTCTTTTGCATCTACTAGAAGTAAGCAACCATCTGCCATGTTCAGTGTTCTTTCAACCTCTCCTCCGAAATCTGCATGTCCTGGTGTGTCTATGATGTTTATTTTGTACCCCTTATATCTGATTGATATATTCTTAGCACTGATTGTAATGCCTTTCTCTCTTTCAAGATCACTTGAATCAAGGATTTGGGTTTCTTGCATCTCTTCTTGGTTATCTCTGAAAAGATGTGTTTGCTTCATAAAAGCATCAACCAAGGTAGTTTTTCCGTGATCTACGTGCGCAATAATAGCAATGTTTCTTAGATTGTTTTTATCTACTGGAGAATATCCCATGACAAGGGATTATTCTATCACAAAACGAGGTAATTAGATACTCGCTATTCTTTTATCTCTATACCACCAAAAATTGCGGTTCCTGTTATTTCTAGTTTTGGACCTTTGGGCTCTCTTTGATTGAATTTGTTTTCCCAACCTCCCAATATACCTACTCCATCAGATACGACGTTGCAATCTTTAGGAAGAATAATTTCTATACCACCAAAAGCTGTATTAAGAACTAATTTAGCACCATTCTTATCGATTTGTGCATCTCTAAGATCTAATTTTGCTCCGCCAAATACTACGGTTATATCGCCACCTTTAAAGGATTTGGAGTCCATATTTTTATCTATTCCCCAAAAAGCAACTGTTTCAGACACTCTATCTCCGCCATAGTATTTCTTTCCTTCTGTCATATGTGGAGTTTCTTTTCTAAATATCATTGTTAACCCTATTACTATGATTACCATTGGCCATAGCATTGCAAAGAAGCTTATATCAAAAAGATATGTCAGTAGAAATAGTGTTCCCAACGATGTAAGAACAATTCCGAGAGAGATGTTCTTATCTGCAAGCATTTTTATACCTATACCCAAAAGGAGAGCTGGCCATAATATTCCAATGATATCTCCTGTTGTGAGGTTTATTAATGATAGAATTCCTGTGGTACTGAGCAAGAATATTGCGCCAAAGGCGATTAGAATACCACCTATGATCAATTTTGCATTGGTTTTCATTTTATATATTTATATAATTTAAATACGTTCAATTGTAAGAGATCCTACTCCTACTGTTGCATCTATAGATAATTTGTTCTCTGCTGATTCATAATTGGACGTTTTGTACGTACCATCTTGGCCTATTCCCTCTATCTGCTCTGTATCTAAATTGATTTCTCCAACACCAAGGCTGTATACCAATGATATTTCAGTATCCTTTGGTAATACTAATGTCATATCTCCTGCACCAATCTCAAGATTGATACTTTCGGGAATTGAATCTCCGATGAGACTCATATCAAGATCGCCTGCTCCAACTTCTGCGAAAACATTTTTTAATACAGTATTATCCAAATCCACTGTCGCTTTTCCTGCCCCTATTGTGAGATCAAGTGATGTTGGAAGAGTATTTTGCCCAAGAGTTAATTCGTACTTAGGTGCTACAAATCTCCATACTCCCATATGTCTGACATCTTCGTTACTGAATCCAATACTAAGCAATCCTTCAGTAACTTGTGCTTGTATCTCTGGTAGATCTCCATCGTATTGATATGTAGTTTCCGAAAGAAGATGATATGCTTGATTTTCGTCATCAAGTGTCAGCTCTGATGCTCCTATGAATATATCAAGAATTCGGTTTTCTACATTCGTGTAATCTTCAGACAAAATATATTGCTCTTTTGTTTGGCTTTCCTGATTCATTTTATACTCTCCTGAGAAGAAATCTGATACACGTTCAGATATTAATGGTACCTTTTTCTCAATTGCAAAGAAATATGACATAGTACCCGCGGCAAGTAGAAAAAGTGTGTATACAGCTGTCATTATGATATTTCCTACGTTTGATTTCGGTAATATCATCTTTAAGCCTGCAAGGATCAGAATAATGGGCCAGAACCTAAAAAGATATAGCCAAATGCTCCAAGGTACTACGTTGGTAGTATTTAAAAGAAATAATGTGCCTAGTAACACAAGAAATATTGCACCTGTGTAGTCTCTGCTTTCTTTATTTTCCATAGATATTAAGCATTAACTTAAATAGTACTCCTTTTAAAGAGTTTGCATCCCATAAATAGTGTAATGATTATGATTGTGAGTATCCCAGTGATAGTAACAATATTTGAAATTCCCTGAAATTTTACAACAATACCGATTAAAGCCCACAGTATTACCAATGTGTATGCAATGTTCTTTTTTACTAATGCAAGTACTGCAAGTGTAGTAGCGATAACAATCATGATGGCGGACCAGATCTCTGATGAAATGCCAAAGCCATTCCAATTTGCAGTATAGAGGGCTCCTGCAATGTTTGCTATTGATGCTACTGATATCCATCCAAGATATATGTTGAATGGTATTTTCTTGGCTAATGATACTTCGGGTTTGTAGAGTTTTAATGCAATCATAATCAAGCTTGCAAGGATGATAAGCATGAAGATGACAGAGATGTAGATCAATTTGTAATGCCACATAAATATCCATGCAGTATTTGCTAAGCTACTTGCTATTAC
>CAYXLF010000012.1:0-16015 GCA_964465815.1 uncultured Candidatus Saccharibacteria bacterium | reverse complement strand
CGAAACCTTTTCCAGCTTCGTTAGGTTCAAGTTTCAACCAACAATGACCATACTGGCCTTTACCACCAGACTGCTTAATATATTTACCTTCTGCTTGGTCAACGATCTTCTTAATAGTTTCTCTGTATGCGACCTGTGGTTTACCCACATTTGCAACGACATTGAATTCTCTCTTCAATCTATCTACCATAATCTCAAGGTGAAGTTCACCCATTCCAGAAATAATGGTCTGCCCCGTTTCCTGATTAGTACTTACTCTAAATGTAGGATCTTCTTTAACCAATCTTGTTAATGCGTCTGTCATCTTCTCTTCATCAGATTTAGTAGCAGGTTCAATAGCTTCAGAGACAACAGGTTCTGCGAATTCGATCTTCTCGAGTATTACTGGTTTAGATTCATCACAAAGTGTATCTCCAGTAACAGAATCTTTTAGACCAACAATAGCTCCAATGTCACCTGCTCTCAAAGATGTGACATCCTCCCTATCATCTGCATGCATCAATACTAATCTACTGACTCTTTCTTTAATATTCTTTGTTGAGTTCAAAACGTATGAACCAGCATCTATCTTTCCAGAGTAGACTCTAAAATATGAGAGGTTACCGATATGTGGATCGTTTACAATTTTGAAGACCAAAGATGAGAATGGAGCATTTTCATCTGGATGCATCTCGATCTCCTCACCTGTCTTTGGATGTATACCTTTTACAGGTGGAACATCTACAGGAGATGGAAGACATATTGTAATGTAATCTAACAATGTTTTTGCCATTGCAGTTCTAGAGTCTCCGCCTAATACTGGGAATATATTCATATTCAAAGTACCTTTTCTTAATGCTGCATAAAGCTCGTCTGTTGTTAATTCTTGACCTTCGAAGAACTTATTCATCAATGCGTCATCCTGCTCTGCCAATACTTCAACCAACATCTCTCTTCGTTTGTTGACTTTCTCCATCATATCCTCAGGGATAGGAACTTCATTCAAGGTTGGAGTATCTACACCATCATATGTGTAAGCTTTCATCTTTACTAAATCTACATAACCGTGAAGTTCTTGCTCCTTACCGATTGGTAAAGTTACTGCAACTGCTTTTGAACTTAATCTATCTTTAATGGTTTGGAAGCTGTGCTCAAAATCACCACCTATTAAGTTGATCTTGTTCATAAAACAGATTCTTGGGACCTTGTATTTATTAGCCTGTCTCCATACTGTCTCTGACTGAGGCTCTACACCTTTCCTTCCGTCAAAGATAACTGCTGCACCATCCAATACACGTAGAGATCTTTCAACCTCTGCGGTGAAATCTACATGACCTGGTGTATCAATGATATTGATTCTATGCCTCTTGTTATTATAATCCCAGAAACATGTAACTGCTGCAGACATAATTGTAATACCTCTTTCCTGTTCCTGTACCATGAAGTCTGTAGTTGCCGCTCCATCATGAACCTCTCCTATTTTATGAACCTGTCCAGTAAAGTACAAAAGCCTTTCTGTTGTCGTAGTTTTTCCAGCGTCAATATGAGCAATGATTCCAATATTTCGAATCTGCTCCATTGGCATTTTAATGTTGTATGTCGTCTTATCCATAAGGTTATATATAAAGTTAATGGTCACAAAAAGGAAAGCTTACACTCTCGCCGTTGCGATTATATCAAAACTAATCGATATTAGACAACAGCTTAGCAGAATCTTCTGTAATTTCATATTTCAAATCATACTCGATCGCCTTGCTCAAGGCTTGTTTCGCAGATTCAGCATCTCCTTGCTCAAATTCCAGCCTTCCAAGCAGATAGTAATATTTAGGATTAAACCTATCTAATGCGAGTAGTTCATCCAGCACATTTACAATATCTGATATATTCGCGTTCTGATCTAACATTGCTCTTCCCTTTAGATATAGATAATCTCTCTTCTCCTCATCGTTGAGAGCTAATCCTCCTAGTAATTCAATGTAGTAATTTACTTTTTCCGTTTTTTCTAAAATATTGTTAATCTTAACTCCATATTCATATAAATAGGCAGTTTTTACCTTACCAAGGGCAATCTGTAATACTTCATCTGCCTTCAGTGTCTGGTTATTATTGAGTAATAAGTCCAAATATTCCGAGACCAGCTCTTCTGAAGGCGTACTACCTTGATATCCAAGAACCTTAGAGTAGCAATCAAGGGCATTGTTCAAATCATTCTTTTGCACATAAACACGGGCCATTGCCCAGAAGATATCATCTTCCATATCTCCCAATGGCGCAGCTCTGTTAAGTGCGCTTAGTGCCTTATCATAATCTTCTGTTTCGAGATATGCTCTACCCAAGAAATATATGCCTTCAACATACTCTGAGATTTCTGATTCAATCGGTGACAGCACAGATATCGCGAGGTCTGAATAGCCGTTGTTTATGAATATACGTGCCAGTTTGGTTGCATTGTATTTAGTATCAGAATCCAACGATCCCAATACTTCACTAAATTCTTCAAAATAGATCTTCCAATTATCAGATGATGATGCACTCCCAAGTGTCGTTTTTGCAATCTCTGTATCTGATACCGCCTGAATGTATGAGAGAAGGAGGGTGGCTTCGGATAGGTTATCTCCATCATAGATGCTCTTTTTGAATATCTCGGATGCATTTCCCGTATCTCCATTTCTCAAGTACGCTTTGCCTAAAGCAATCTCCAAATTCTGATTAACCTCTCCTAAGCCCTGCCCTTTTTTGCAGGTTTCTAATGCTTTTGCATCATCACCATTATCTAGATATCTCTCGCAAAGGATTGCATAAAGTGTGCTTTGGTCATACAAACTCAACTTTTGTGCAGAGCCATCTAGGATGGAAAGTGCTTCATCCATCTTATTTTTATCCAAAAGAATCTGAATTATTCCTTGAAAAGCTTCAACTCTAGATGGGATTAATTCGGCAGCCTGATAATATGCAGTCATAGCCGTAGAATATTCTTTTCCATCGTACCATTTTTGGGCTTCGGAGATTTTCGTATCATAATTAGCATTCTCCTCGTTGGAAACTCGATTGGAAATGAAATACCAAGCTGCTAATCCACCAACTATTAATACAAGTACTATCCAAGGAATAAATTTCTTAAAGGCAGTTTTCATATCTTGAATATACCACACCCTCTCTAGGCCTGGCTATAGCCTGGCTTACTCAGAGATGTGATAGAATGATTAGTACATATGAAAAAAGCTAAGTTATTTGGAATCGTTGTTTGTGTACTCGTGTTTCTAACGATGCTAGGATTAGATAGAAAGTTCTTCGTTACGCAAGCTTCTGTGCTTCCAGAGAACTGGACAAACCTAGTTTACGGCATCGATATGTTGGAGGAAAAGAAACTTCTAGAGATCAAGTATATTACTGTAGACAATGATGGGAATGTCGAGCATTTTTTAACTAACGCAAAAACTCCCGTCGAAGCACTTCAATCAAATGGCTATGCCATAGATAGTGAGAACAAGATCATTACAGACTCTCCTTCTAACACACTCACGGATAATTCTCTGATCGTTATTAAAACTTATCGTACAACCGTAGAGGATGTATATATATCCATTCCATATGAGAAAATCACAGAGGGAGGTTCTCTTTGTGAAAGGCTTTCAACAAAAATCACTCTTCAAAAAGGTGTTCTAGGTGTGGCTACTCAAACTGTACAAAAAGTGTATGAGGGGGACACTTTGGTTTCCACAGAGATTGTTGGAGAAGCTGTTGTTTCTGAACCTAGAAAAGAGATAAGTATAGTTTCTGGTCCCAATGATAGTCCAGATGAAGTTGAACAACATGGATATAATTGCCCATATTGGGAGTCATATATTGATAATAATATCTCCGCTTCAGATGAAGAAAAGCAGTGGCTGAAATTTACCATGCGATGGGAATCTGGGTGCAACGCGGAAAGTAATAAGCATGAATATTACAAAGGGCTTTTCCAGTGGAGTCCATGCCAATGGTACAGTCAATTCCCAAATGACAATATTTTTGATGGGGAAGCACAAATTAGAAGAACATTACAAAAATTGCGGGCTGGCGCAGATCCCGAATATATGTGGCCTAGTGTATACAAAAAATATGTTGCAACGTATGGAGAACTGAGTTGGTTAGCTGATTAAGCACTCCAACTAAAATATTCACAAATATCCTGTGGTATTTCTCCTAAGAATCTCGATGGAATCTGGGATGTGAGCCCCTCCCTAGTTAATCTCCTTTCCGCAAAAGTAAGTGTTAACTTCTGTTTAGCACGAGTGATGCCTACATAACACAATCTTCGTTCTTCTTCTAACTCGTTTTCATCCACAAAAGCTCTTGAATGTGGAAGCAAGCCCTCCTCCATCCCAATCATAAAGACATAGTTGAACTCTAAACCTTTAGAAGAGTGTAAAGTCATGAGGTTGACGTATGATCCACTTCCATCCTGATTCTTGTCCTGTTCCTGTTCTATTAGATTTATCTCATTTAAAAAGATTTCAAGACTATTGTTTGGGCTTTTTTGCACATATGTATACGCAACATTTTTGAGTTCTGATATATTCTCTTTCTTCATCTCCGCTTGGTCAGACCCATCGTCAAACCATCTGATATAGTTAGTTTTGTCCAAAATCATATCTATGATATCCAGAATGTTCTTGTTTTGAGCCTCTGTGTATATATACCCAAAAGTTGAAATTAAAGATTGGAGTTTTCCAAGGTTATCACCTATCAGATCAATCTTCGCTACAATATCTGATCGTATACCCACAGCATTATTAACCTCTGGATGATCTTTGAGGTATGCAGCAACTAGTAACTCTCCAACAGAACATTCTATCTGCTTGGCGGATTCATGCAAAACAGCAACTGTTTTTGGTCCAATCTTTCGTGTAGGGACATTTAATACTCTATCAAGACTCAGTTCATCTTTTATGTTATACACGAATCTAAGATAGCTTATGATATCCTTGATTTCTTTTCTCTCATAGAATCTGAATCCTCCCACCAGTTTATATGGGACACCTTCCTTCAGTAATGATTCCTCTATTGCACGGGACTGGTAATTGGTTCTATACAAGATAGCTATATTCGATAAAGGAATCTGCATATCTCGAAGATGCTTAATCTTTTCTACCACATAATCGGCCTCATCTTCTTGATCCCGTGCTTGGTATACAGTTATGCTTTCGCCTTCCGAATTATCTGTCCAAAGCTTCTTTGCAACTCTCTGGTTATTTTGCTGAATTACAGAGACTGCAGCAGATATGACGTTCTTTGTTGAGCGATAGTTTTGTTCCAGTTTTATAACTGTTACATTTTTAAAGTCATCTTCAAATGATTGAATATTTTTAATATCTGCACCTCTCCATGCATATATGCCTTGATCATCATCACCAACGACACAGATATTTTGGTGTTTCTCAGAAAGGAGTTTTGCGAATTTGTACTGAGCATTATTCGTGTCCTGGTACTCGTCAATGAGTAAATACTGATACCTATCTTGGTATTGTTTTAGAACATCTTCATTTTCCTCAAGCATTTTGACTGTTAAATATAATAGATCTCCAAAATCAACAGCATTCTGTATTTTAAGCTGTTTTTGATAGTCAGGATATATGTCTGCGACTATATCTTCTATATATCCACCGTAATGTGTAGGAAATGTTTCTGGAGATACCATCTCATTTTTGGCAGAACTGATAAAGTAAGATACTGCTTTAGGTTTAATTTGTTTGATATCTATCTGTCGTTCAAGCATAAGTTCTTTTATGAGGTTTTCACTATCATCTGAATCATAAATTGAGAAATTATTTGTATATCCTATGGCTTTCGCGTTGTGTCTTAAAAAGATTGCCCCGATTGAGTGAAATGTCCCAACCGTAGGCAACTCTTCTATATTACGACCTAACTCACCAAGTATATTTTTAATTCTTTCCTGCATCTCCCCTGCGGCTTTTTTTGTAAAGGTGACTGCAAGTATATTATCTGGAGATATACCTTTCTCGTTAATTAGATAGGCTATTCGACTAGTGATAACTCTGGTTTTACCTGATCCTGCTCCTGCAAAGACCAAGAGTGGTCCCTGTGTACATTCAACGGCCTTTTTCTGTTCAGGGTTTAGTCCCCCGAGAATTAAATCTTTATTCATATATCAATATGGAATTATATTTTTTTCATATATCTAGAAAATACCCATCCTACACTATCTTCTGTATATTGGATCTTCATCCAACCGTTTTCTTCGGAAAGAAGCACAAACACAACTCCGTTATCTACACTATCAATGATTTGGCAACTATACCACTGACATTTTCTGATATTGGCAAAACCATATTCTGAGGAAGACACTTGTACCAATGTCTTAGTCCCTTTTACGACACTAAATTTCACTTCAAAAGAGGAGTTTGCAAAAATGTTGCTTGCATTTTTCTCGAATACAAAGTTATGCGTAACTTCTCCTGGCGTTATTCTAGCATAGAGATCAAATTCTAGAGTAACACTTTCTCCTGGTTTTACTGCTTTGTTTTCAATGTGTGTTGGTTTGCTGAAACTATCCCATACACCATTTATGGCAAATTC
Source organism: uncultured Candidatus Saccharibacteria bacterium (assembly GCA_964465815.1). Classification (GTDB taxonomy): domain Bacteria; phylum Patescibacteriota; class Dojkabacteria; order SC72; family SC72; genus UBA12078. Next base: position 9,457 of record CAYXLF010000012.1, on the reverse strand, counting down.
TGAATCTTTTCCATCAACCGTAGATATATATATTGGATATTTATCAGTTAGCCAAGTAAAGCTATCCATATTCTTTACCTTCACTGAGACATGCAGTTTAGATCCTATCTCTACTTCTTTCTCATATGTAATTTCTTCTATTTCAGCTTTGTAGGCGAGTTCCTCAGAGGTATATCCTGCCCATCCTTCGAAGGTATCAGTTACAGATTGTTTGAAATCGCCTGTGGATTCTGATATTTGAAGTTTTGTAAGTTGCCCTTCTTTTTGAACAATTTTTAAATCTATTACAGATATTTTTTGAACTCCATAGTCGGAGGCTATGTTATCTACTAAAGAATATATGGCCGATGATGCTCGATTAGATAGGATGGGGTTGTTGGATATATATCCTATTAATACGCTTCCTTCGGCGTTTTCTAATTCAGGGTTTGCACCTATACCTCCACTTCTACCTTCATATATCTGTCCGTTGCTATCTACCAGGTAGTTGTAAGGTATATCTGCGAAATGAAGTCTTGTGATACTGTAATAGTAGAGAGTTTTAACCCAAAGAGATGGGTTATCTTCTAGATTCGGGGAGTCCGTTGTCACTTGAGATATGTATATGATATTTGGTGTTTTGTAGATAGTGTTTGTCTGATCTGAGATTGATAGATCAAAATTCTGGTCAGAGATTGTATTGATGGTGTATGCAAATACAGATGAGGGAAGAAGGAGAAATATTGCAAAGATTATGGACTTGAAGACAGTTTTCATACGGATAATTGTAGCATAAAACTACTCTGCAGATATATACTCAGGATCAATAGCATTTACATATCCGATGGCAGGAACACTAAGCTTACTGCCTTCAAATGTGATTTCACAGGTTAGATCTAATTTGAAAACAGGGGTGAGATTCTTTTGCTCCATGTACTTGTATAAATACACTAGTTCAGCAGAATTGCTTTTACAGGCAGATAGTGTTTCTGTAATATCTGCAAATTCGTCACTTTTATAATCAATATCTGACAACACTGTACTTTGAACTGCATTATAATTAGGATATATTTCCTTAGGATAATTAGGCAAATTTATATATCGTTCTAATTCCTCGTTTGCAATGAGCGGAACTTCTTTCTTTTCTGCCAAGATATCTAATAACAAAATCTTCCCATATACAATTTTTCCATCTTTAAAAGCAAGATAATCAGTTTGTTGTTTGTCAAAAACAGTCTCGATATTGATGTCATCAATGTTTCTCTTTGCGTAATATATTGTCTCCCCGGAAGACATTTTTTGACTATCTACTAAAGTATATGTCCATGATTTATCGAAATATTGATCTACAAATTGTGAAAACGAGTATGCTGTTAGTGAACTTTCTATCCACGAAATACCCTTGGTTATGTTGAATATTAGGTAATTTTTGTCTAATGTGTATATTACATAATCTTCATCAATACCCCATTGATAATAAGTTCCCTCGTTTTGTGTGATAGTTTCCATGGAGGAGTTGGTATTTGCTACAAAGTTTTCAACACCTGTTAGGGACACATTCGAGCTTATCGTGTAAACATATCCTGTGGTGTTTTGTAGTGTGGTATTTCCTAAATCGATAGATTGATCTGAGGTTGTAAGGGAGTTCTGTTGTACAAAATTTGTTGAAGAATCTCTATTTTGATTTTTGATAATGAAGTAGATGGCAAGTGAGATGGCGATTGCAATTATTACTATTGCAACTGTTATTAATATTGTTTTTTTCTTACTGTATTCTTTCATTTCTACCATGAGCTAAATAATATTGGACATTCACCAATGTTACACCCAAAGCCACCATCACTTGGAGAGCTATTTAATACCTCACGTGGATCGACAACACTTCCATTGACTTTTGATTGTATATGGATGTGTGTTCCAGAGGAGCATGCACGAGTTGTTTCGCCAACAGTCATTACTCTAGCCACGGCTTGTCCTGCTGATAGTTGAGTACCAGATCCATATGTCGTATCTACATGAATTAGGGTAAATTCGTACGTACTTCCACCATATTCTGCGCTGAATTTCACCATTCCACCTGCGTATCCGGCGCCGCAGCTAGCACTACTGACTGAAGTGATAGTACAGTTGCTTTTTCCACAAAAAGCAGGAGCATAGAAATAATCAACTCCAACGACATCGATTGCTCCGACTTTTTCGTGAGATGTATGAATTTCTGGAGTGGACCCTTTACTGTAAGGTCCTTGAGTACATGTGTATGAACTGCTTGTTCCTAATAGACATTTCTCTCCATCTGGTAATGATCCTGCAACGAAATCTCCTAAATTGTTATCGTCATCTTCACCAATAATTGGGGATGTACCTGTAAAATTTGGATTAGAAACGACTTCTCCTGGGGCATAGTTTGTATATGCGTATGCTTGAGAATCAAAATTACTTTTTGCATTGCTACCAAAATAGAAAACGACTCCAAAGATCCCGAAAAATATCAATAGGACGAATTGTATTAACACTTTAGCTGTATCATATAGAATATCTGTTACTAGAGCGCTAAGTATTGGAGCGATAAATGAACCAAGTCCTCCTGTAACTCCAATACCTATCGCTGTAAGGATACTCGTAACTATGGATCTCGCTAAGACTTGGAACCCACCTTTCGCAAGCCATTTTTTAAGTAATGCCCGAGCTTCTTTGTCTGCAATTCTTTTAACTAAACTGTTGTATAATTTTTGCCTCAATTTTCTAAATACATGATCATCCATCCAGTTCTTGACTTTATCTCTCTGTCTTTGGCCAAAGGAGAAGAAGTTACCAAGTTTAGAAAGAACAGATAACCTTCCTATTTCTTTACGGGACAATCCTTCTTTAGCGAGTTCTGCCCAGTAACTCTTATCTCCCTTTGCAAGTCTACCAAAGTCTATCTTCTTACCTAGTTTTTCAGCACGCTTATATGCTGCGAAAAGAAATCCTTCCCCATTAACAAAAAGGGTATTCATTATAGATTTAGGGGTAAGGTAGTATACATTGGTCATGAAGGAATTGTATGCATTTCTCAAACGATTATTGCTTTTCACAGCTGTAAGAAATCTTATTTCGGAAGAATGTGGAATTTTTAGAGATTTTCCATTCTCATCCTTTATATTTGAAGCATATTCCCCAAACGATACCGATCCTTTCCTTTTCGATGTTAAAAGGAATTGGTTTGAAGTATCATCATAAAAAGAGCCATCCAATACACTTGAAATAATATTCTCCCCATTTTCACCCCATACACTTTTCATAGAGCTCCAAGCCCCATCTATAGTACCTATCGTGCTCCAGAACTGCATGCTACTCAACTCCCGTTTTCCTTTTCTCAAACCACTTATTTCGTGGCGAAGTGCCTTCTCCTTGCTTCTATCTCCCAGCTTTCTCGCAAGTAGTATCTCTTTTTGGAAATTTCCGATACGATCTTGAATAGCATTCTTAGCCATAAGAACTTTCTCTCTATTACCAACATCAGAAAGATTCCCAGATATTAAAACACCTGTTTGTCCTAATTGTTCGATACCTTTTTCAATCCTTTCTCGTTCTATTGGAGAAATATTTGGATTAGATTTAAGATACATCTGTAGATCCTCAATTCTTCCCGCTATATTTCTCATCTCCAGTTTCTGATATCCACCAATATCGGAGAATTTAATTCCATCGTCATTGAACCAGTTTTTGCCATGAATATCTAAACTTTTATCTTCTACAAGGTCTTTATATCTCTCCCAAGCTTTGCCCCCCCATCTTGCGCTATTTCCAGTATAAGTTTTTGTAAGATATTCTTCTACCGCTTTGTCACCTCTCAAAACCGCATCCTGGAAACCTATCTTTCTTTCTTCGCTCATATCCTCCCATCCTCTCCTCCCAAACATTTCTCTACCAACAAGATCTGAAGCCCTACTGATGATATAACCTTTCCTTGAATCCTGATCACTTGTACTAATTTGCATTCCTGCAAAAGTTGAGAAAGCTCTTGCAGCCTCTTTCTCTTTGATATCTTCTGCCATAAAATGACCCCTAATAGCTTTTTTAGCATCTAGATCCAGATTATATTTTTCTGCCCAAGCATAACCCTGTAACTGTTGATGGATTCTTCCTAAGAAAGCTGCTTTTGTAAAGTCCCTCAACGATTTTCTCGCTGCTTTCTGAGGTTTGTTCAAAAAATCTCCAGGATCATTAAGAAACTCTATTAAATTTGTAGTTGTAAATTTCGCTTTGATATCACCGGACTCATCTGCATTTATTCTTGCAAATTCTACAGTCAAAGCATCGTTCATTGCCCTCAGACTTTGATCTGTGACATAGAGTCCTGGTTTTTCTAAAGCAGCTGCAATCCCATCCGCAAGGGCACCCGAAGTTGAAATGCCTGTAGATTTAATAGGTTTTCTTTTATCAGGTCTTTTCTTTGCTTCTTTAAATATGAAATCAAATATCTGACCTAAAACCTCTTCTTCATTTTGTGGTTTCTTTCCTGAGCCCATTTAGATAATTATGTTTTATTTAAACAAACCTCCTACTAAAGGAGCTTTTGATAGACTCATCTTTGCACCAGCCATTGCATCTGCAGCCGCTCTGTTAGTTTCCTTAACTGGAATAATAGCTTCTGCAAATTTGGGAGCTTGAGCTGCATAATACAAAACAAAGACTCTAAGAACAAAGTTTATTAGAAGTCCTATATAGCCTGTTGATGTAGAAATGGTCATCCCTGTGTCACCCAAGCTAGCCCCTGTTAGCTTCTCCGGAAAGCTTAAGACTACGCTTTCTTCACCCAAAGTAGAAGCTAAAAAGACTGGGATGTTAACAATGAAGTACACAATTGGAAACACCAAAACATTTCTTAACAAGCCAGTAAACCAATTTATCTTCATAGCTTCATTGCCAGGCATTGTACCCAATAGAATTTTTACAGGACCAAGTACAACATTTAGAAGTAACTCAAAGTATGATTTGTATAAAACGATAAGGAGTTTTATTGCGCCAACACATACAACTCCCAAACCAATTATAAACAATAGTAACCCAACTACTCCTAATGACAGTGTCTTCAAGGAAGCACCTATTACCTTCAACAGCCCCAACCCCATGTTAGAGAAGAATCCTGTTGTCGCATTTGTAAAGTCTGTAGCAACAACATCAAAATAGTCTTGGATTGAAACCCCCTTAAACATAACCGCAAATAAGGCACCAAAATCCTGTATTGAAATACTCTGTTTCTCAAATATTGAATAAAGCAACGAAATAATAATTCCACCAACATCTATGATTATTCCTGCAATAGCAAAGCTGAAGGTTATTAAAACAAGACTTACAATTACACTTGGAATTGTATTTCCGACAGAGACCATCAACTGTCCACCGATCTTGCTTCGGAACATGATCATAAAACCAATAACTATCATCACAATAACCAAGAATACATAAGCCATGTCTCGAAATTTACTCCAAAGAGGAGCAACCCCAGAGTCTATAAGGCTATCGTAACCGCTAGTTGTAGTTCCCTCTTCTGCTGCATACAAGCCAGTAGTTGATTCTTCATAACCAGGAACCCATTCGTTTCCAAGATGAGCAATTAAGTCAACACTTGGCTGGTTCTCATAAACATATGCCCAAGCCTGATCAGTAAAGCCTATGAGTCCGTATTTCAAATCTCCCGGGATATTGGAATTTGCAGATATCCCATCAGCACCACTGGTGAGGTTAGGAGCCAAAGTGGAGGCAACTACCCATGCGGTATTAAGAGTTAGTTGACCAGCATGACTTGTCATGTTATCTTCCTCAGAATTGGTCTCACTTGCTTCATTGTAGAATGCCTTTGTTCCCTCCCAAGCAGGAGAAATTTTATAGTCTTCGTCCTGGGCATATACATTCAATACACCAAATGCCAAAATTGTCGTGCTAAAGAAAAAAAAGAAGAATTTAAACATCTTTCCACTAAAGATATTCTTCGCTTTGGCTCCAAGATTATAGATTTTCTCTACGTAGCTCATATAGATATTTAATTAATTTAAATTACATATTATAAAGAGGATCTGTTCGATTAATACTTTCATTCTGGAGGAATCTTACATACTGACTCTCAGAAGGAGTATCTGATTTCCCAGCATCATCATATTCAGCGGCCTTCAGTTCTTCAAACAAGTATGACATATCCCAAAGACATTTAACATCCACTCCTTTCCCAGCAACATTAGCTTGGCAGTCAGTGACTATATAATACGATTTATAATTGGATGCTGTATTGGGGTCCATTGCAGTTTTGTTTCTTTCAGTCATGAAATTGTTTGTTTCTTCAAACATAGGACTCATCTTAACCACGATGTCCTCGGCTCGGACACATCCTTCCTCGTCATTGTCACAACTTGTCCAATCCGAAGAAGGAAAGAGAGCTCCAAATGTTCCTACGAGAGTCTTCCAAAAACTGAAACAACCCGTAGAGGATGGATCGTTGATATCAACTTGTTCGATATCCTCGCATATACCACTGATCTGTATCATATCATCATTCTCAGCATCTACTTCCCCAGGGACATCATAAAAATAGTTCTTTAAGCTATCAGCCGTCAGGTTTGATTTATCTGGATTGCTATTAGAAGGATTGTTACACAGTTCTCCGCAATCATTGGACGCATACTCAGAAATTCCTGCCTGCCCATCACTAGAGTCCCCCTCTGTAGATATGGTATAACCGACACTGTATGCTTTCTTCTGAACCGCACCATTTAAAATATTTGTTTGCACAGACTGTGATCCCTCTCCAGGAGTGGTATTTACAAGTATTTGTCTATCGTCAAATTGCTCTCCTGCAGGTTTGTATACAGGATTTAGCATGGTTATTTTTCTGTTGGAATCGTGTACAGAGAAAATCCCGGACAATAGTCTTACTGGCACAGTTATGCTAGTCATATCGATAGAAGCTGTTGAGCTAACCCAACCTTTTAGGCTAACAGTTCCTTTACTAGATTGGATCGTGCATGCAGAGCTTGCGGTATATTTATTATTTGCAACTGAGCATGTCATAGCCCCAAGGACATTTCTCATCTCGGAACTATCACTACCTGTCATATCGATAAGTACAGGACTGTTTTCATAACTATTATCCACCACATCAGAAGGACAAGATGTAGCTTCTGTCTCTTTAGTTGCATCCGCCAATATCTCATTAACCTTAGTAAATTTGAATACTACAAAGCCAAACCCTGTAAGAATCATCAATAGAAACAAAGCCTTAATATTTTTCTTTTTTGGATTACTTTCCTTGTACATACGGATTCCCGATTATACCAAATATTGTAAGCATTTCTACAAAGAAATTAAATAACTCCATAGTCAGAAAGTTTAGTAACAATCGTACTAGTGCTATATTCCAACGGTACCTCAACATCTTTGCTGGTAATACCATTCATAGAGACATGGACAGGAGAAACAGATGGAATCGTAGATATTACTGTAAAGTACATACTATCAGAAGATGTATATTCATAATACTCGCTACCATCTGATGATCTACCATCCGCAATTGATAGTATCCATTTCCCGTCTTCATCTAGAGTAGTTGATATGGGCATTGAGTCTCCTGAAGTACCAGTACTATCTCCATCCTTTATATACGCTATCAATATCCCTTCTCCAGTACCAGGCATATTGTCTACTGTACCAGTGATTGAGACATATGATGGAGGTGTACTCAATGTGGCAAATGTGGTTACATTAAATCCATCGTACGTACTATCTCCTGAAGATACTTCAAAGTAATACTTAGTTTCTGGCTGTAATCTCGTCAAAGAAACGCTATGTGCATAGTAACTACCCTTGTTTGTTACCCCATCTCTCTCATCATTAGCAGAACTTGATAGATCAGACGCTGAAGTTCCATAATTGATACTTCCTTCTTCTTGTTTCTCTGAAACCCATACTACTGTAAAACCTGTATCTGTCAAATTCGTTATTCTTACAGTATCCTCCCCTGATGGCCAACTTGAGACACCAGATACAACCATATCTTCCCATTCTAGATCTTTTACTAACTGAAATGTCCTACCGTCCGTTTCTTCTTTTGGTTCTTCAACAGGGGTTTCCTCCTCTTCTTCAGGTTCCTCTACAGGAGTTTCCTCCTCCTCACTGTCTTGTGAAGATTCTGTAGGAAAGTACGAATACAGTGTGGTATTCGAACCTATGTTAAATATCTGTGTGCTGTTCAGTTTCCCATTGCTATCAAACAAAACCCCATATGATCCATTTAGCACAGCACCTTGGTCAGTACCTGTAACAGCAATTAACACAAGGTTAGTGTTTGCATCTGAAATGATTAGTGATCCATCAGAAATTTTGCGGAATGTAGATAGGTCCATTATCCAATTTCCACCACTGGGCATAGTGGCAGAGACTGCATACGAAGATTTATCTTTTAACATTGCAAATATCAATACATCATCCGTAGAGATACCTGTTACGCTTCCATATACTGGATTTGGTGTAGGAGCATCCGCTGTTATGGGCGCTGTTTCAAAGACAAAAGATGTTCCTTCTGTAGAGGTATAGTCTGTACTTCCTGATGTTATGGAAAATTCATATGTTGTGGATGGTTCTAATCCAGTTAATTCAACAAAGTGAGTATTCCTTTTTGTGTTCCCTCTTGTATCTATAACTGGGCTTAATTCTGCTCCAGATTCTTTAAGTGTAACAGTTCCTGTAGTTTTGGAATCCGTTGTCCAAGTGATGGTTGCAGATACTGTAGTTATATTTGATATCGTCACATTTCGAGGTTGAGTGTCTGCACTAGCGTTGGATATTAGCTGTACCACTTGATATGAGGCATATACTACCAATGGCAGCCCTATGATGAGTACTAGTAAGGTAATGATATTCCTTTTTTGAGTTGGTAGACGGGCAATCTTCATTAATAACTATAATAGCTAGTAATACTGATATTTACAATGCTATTCCTCTGTTTCTTCTTTCTTTTTTCGGCTAAAACCATTTACAAAGGAAGATACTGCTAATATTCCACTGGCTAGTCCTCTGATTGGAGCTAATATACTTTGATTGACCTCCTCAACTGTTGCCCTGATTGTTGATACGCTACTTTGAACATCGTTAACTATTAATTCTGCTTGCGTAAGGATCTTGTTTGCTTGCTTCATTGTTTCTCTTGCGTCTACTACTGTAGTTCTGGTTTCTTTTATGAGCATCGCTATGTAGTAAAGGATGAGGCAAACCATTATGGTTAGTACACTAACTATTATCATCCAAAATATTGGTGGTATTGTTTCCATATTTTTAACTATTTAAATTATTTTGTATTCCCACAGGTTCCATTTAATGTTCCACCTTCATTCCAAAGGATGGATTTACATGTGGTATCCGATGGCGCATATTCAGATATTCTTACGAAGTATCCGTTGGTTGGACTTATGGCAAAGTCTAATCCATATTCTGTTCCATTTTCTAC
>CAYXLF010000011.1:0-16561 GCA_964465815.1 uncultured Candidatus Saccharibacteria bacterium | reverse complement strand
GTCTGGTAAGGTATTCTTTCCTAAAGATGCTTCAAAAGATCTAATTCAACAGTTAATATACTTTGGTGTAGAGAAGCATGACGATCTAGTAGATGCTTTTACCATTGTATTGCATGTGGCTATTAGAGAGGATATAGGAAGAGTTCAAATCTTATCTAAAAGGGATTTAGGGTTATAGTGTGTGGTAAAAAGGAATGGAAAAGAGTAAAATATGTCAGTGAAAATGTCAGCAGGAAAGGATATGTTCACTGTATAACTTGATAGAGAAGTACATGAACGAGGCTCAAACGAGACAACAGATAATAGATGGAAGATTACTTAAAGCTGGTTGGAATGTCTCCAATCCTTCACAAGTGACCTCTGAACTAGATATTTGGGTCGGAATCGCTGATGAACTAAGAGATGCTCCGTTAACAGAGTATAGTGGACACCAATTCGCAGATTATGCACTACTTGGAGATGATGGAACTCCCATTGCAGTAGTAGAAGCGAAGAAAACCTCTAAAGATGCAAGAATTGGGCAAGAACAGGCTCGACAATATGCTGAAAAAATCCAAAGAACTACAGGGAAAGATTTCCCATTTGTCTTTTATACCAACGGAAACGATATATATTTCTGGGATACAGAGAAATATCCTCCAAGAAAGGTATATGGATTCCCTACAAAACAAGACCTAGAAAGATTAATGTTCCTTAGAAAGAACGAAAAACCCTTATCCCAAGAGTTAATAGATAGAGAGATATCTGGAAGACCATACCAAATAGAAGCGATCCGTTCTGTATTTGAAAATATTGAAAAAGGAAGAAGAAAGGCTCTTTTAGTAATGGCAACTGGTACTGGAAAAACACGAACTGTGGTATCAATGGCGGATGTTTTAATGAGAACCAACAGAGTTCAAAGAGTTCTCTTCTTAGTCGATCGTATAGCTTTAAGAAATCAGGCATTAGATGCTTTTAAAGAGTTCTTACCAAATGCTCCTGTATGGCCTAAGGTTGGAGAAACAGAAATCTCAAAGGATAGAAGAGTGTACTCAGCTACATATCCGACAATGCTTAATATAATACAAAACAAAGATTGTCCATTAAGTCCTCACTTCTTTGATTTAATAATTGCAGATGAAAGTCATAGGTCCATATACAATGTGTACAAGAACATTTTTGATTATTTTGATGCTCTAGAAATTGGTTTAACCGCAACTCCTAAAGATGCTGTTGAACATAATACTTTCAGCCTATTTGATTGCGAAGATGGTATTCCTACATATGCATATTCATATGAGGAAGCTATCAACAACAAACCACCATATCTTTGTGATTTTGAAGTACTTAAGATTAGAACTAAGTTCCAAAAAGAAGGGATTAGAAAGGACAACATTCCTCTAAGGGAGCAACAGAAATTACTTGCAGATGGAAAAGAACCTGAAGAGATTAACTTCGCTGGTACTGATTTAGAAAAGAAAGTTACAAATAGAGGAACAAATGCATTGATAGTACAAGAGTTCATGGAAGAGTGTATCAAAGATCCAAGTGGAACACTTCCAGGGAAAACGATATTTTTTGCAATGACAATGAAGCATGCTAGAAGATTGGAAGAAGTATTCAACGACCTATATCCTGAATATAAAGGAAATATTGCAAAGGTAATTGTCTCTGATGATGCTAGAGTATATGGTAAGGGTGGTCTTTTAGACCAATTCATTAACCAAGATTTCCCTAGAATAGCAATTAGTGTAGATATGTTAGATACGGGAATTGACTGTAGAGAATTGGTAAATCTTGTCTTTGCAAAACCAGTATTCTCATATACAAAATTCTGGCAGATGATTGGTAGAGGAACAAGACTCCTTGAACCTAAGAAAATGAAACCATGGTGTTTAGAAAAGGATAAATTCTTGATTATGGATTGTTGGGAGAACTTTGAATACTTCCAAATGAATCCACAAGGAAAGACTGAAAGAGATTCAAAACCAATACCTGTGAGACTATTCCAAGCAAAGTTGCAGAAATTAAATGCTGTAGATAGTGCAGAAAAGCAAGATCTACGAAATAAGGTAATTGAATCCTTAAAGCAAGATATTGCTAAATTACCAGAAAACAATGTTGTCATATTAGATTCTAGAAGCAAATTAGATAAAGTAGATGATACATTCTGGCAGAAATTAACTGATGATAAGAAACTATTCCTAGAGAAAGAAGTTGCACCTTTAATGCGAACTAGAACTGGAGAAGATTACAAAGCAATGAGTTTCGAATTAAAGGTATTGAACTATTCAATTGAAAAGCTTAATCCTGCTGCTGATCCTAAGAAACTGGAAACAATGTCTGATGCTATTGTTGAAATGGTTTCAGATCTACCACTTACAGTTAATGTTGTAGCAAGAGAGGAACAATTAATTAACGAAATAGTAAGTAATAATTATATTGCAAGAGCTAATGAAAACGAATTGGATTTAGTAATAGAAAAGATAGCACCTCTTATGAAATACAGAGAGGAAGGAATTAAACCAGATCAAACGATCTTAGATTTAAGAGATATTACTGCCGAGAAAGAATATATTAAGTTTGGTCCTGAAAATGAAAGAATTACAATACAGAAATATCGAGAGAAGGTTGAGGCTTTGATTACGGAATTAGAAGAGAAAAATGAGATATTAAAGAAGATTAAGAGTGGAGAACCTGTTACCCAAGAAGAGGTCGAAGAGCTAGCAGATGTTTTGGATGATTATGATCCATATCCTACAGAAGAAAACTTACAAAAAGCTTACGATGCAAGACAGGTAAAGTTCTTAGATTTAATTAAATACATAATGGGGATTGGAGATCTAGTTACATTCTCTGAGAAAGTTACAGAAGCATTTGCAGAATTCATAGCTGAACATAACACTATGTCTGCAAAGCAAATCCAATTCTTACAAACATTACAGCTATTCATAATTGAGAATGGAAAGCTAGAAAAGAAGGACTTGGTTAATGAACCATTTACAAAAATACATGCTAATGGATTTTTAGGATTATTTACGGCACAATTGCAAAAGGAAATATTAAGTTTTACTAATACACTACTACAAAATGCTTAATCAAACACTAAAATCACAAGTAAGTAAGTTGTGGGATAAGTTCTGGAGTGGTGGAATATCTAATCCTTTAACTGCTATAGAACAGATCTCATATCTTCTTTTTATGAAGAGACTTGATGAACTAGACAGCAAGAAGAGACAAGATTCTGATTTTATTGGAGAAAGCTACACATCTATCTTCGAGGGTAAGGATGAAAACTTGAAATGGAGTAATTTCAAACAGATGGAAGCGGGGGAGATGCTAAAGCATGTACAAGAGAATGTATTTCCATTTATAAAGACATTAGGAGGAGAAGGAAGTTCTTTTGTTAAATATATGAAGAATTCCGTCTTCATAATCTCAAAACCATCTCTTCTAACAGAAGCTGTCGGTATCATAGATGAAATATTTGAGGAAATTGCAAAGCAAGAAGCTAATGGTCAAGGTTTTCAAGATACACAAGGTGATCTATATGAATACCTTCTTTCAGAATTAAAGAGTGCTGGTAAATTAGGTCAATTTAGAACACCTAGACATATCATTCAACTAATAAATGAGCTTGTAGATCCTAAACTTGGAGATACAATCTGTGATCCAGCTTGTGGTACTGGAGGTTTTTTACTTGGGGCATATCAGCATATTATCACCGCCCATACTAGCAAGGAACAAAGACAAACAGATGAAAATGGTCTAACTAGAGGAAGACTTGGGGACATGCTTACAGATGAAAGACAATGGAAACATCTTAAAGAAAAAACATTCTATGGATATGATACTGATGATAGTATGGTAAGAATTGGGTTGATGAACTTGATGATGCATGGTATTTCTTCTCCCAATATTGAACAGAAGGATACTCTTTCAAAGAAGTATGATGAAGATAATCAATTTGATGTAATTATGGCTAATCCTCCCTTCAAAGGAAGTATAGATAAGGGGGATATTAATGAGTCTTTGTCGGTTAATACAACTAAGACAGAGCTATTGTTTGTAAATAGGATAATCAAATCTTTAAAGATTGGTGGAAGAGCAGGAGTTATTGTTCCTGATGGTGTTCTTTTTGGATCAAGCAATGCTCATAAGCAGGTAAGAAAGATGTTGTTAGAGGATTGTGAGCTTCAAGGTATTATCTCTATGCCTAGCGGTGTGTTTAAACCTTATGCTGGTGTAAGTACGGCTATCCTTTTGTTTGTAAAAGGTGGAGAAACAGAGAAGGTATGGTTCTATGATATGCAAGCGGATGGGTATAGTTTAGATGATAAGAGATCTAAGATTAAGGATAATGATCTTCCTGATATTGTAGAGAAATGGAAGAACAGAAGGAATATAACAGAGAATGATAGAAAGAGTAAGTTCTTCTGGGTAGAAAAGAAAGAGATTGAAGAGAATGGGTTAGATTTAAGTATTAATAGGTATAAAGAGAATCATTACGAAGAGGTTGAGTATGAGGATCCAGAGAAAATACTCAAGGATATCAAAGACATTGAAAAGGAAATTGCGGATGATTTAGAAGAGTTAGAAAAGATATTAAAACAATAACTATGTTTATAAACAAAGTAAATATAAAGAATTTCAGATTGTTTAAAAAAGGTACAACTTTCGAACTTGATGGACTAAGTGTCCCTAATGAAATAGATGAAGGATCAGGACTGAATCTATTTGTTGGTGAGAACGGCTGCGGAAAAACTTCATTGCTCGATGCTATCGCTTTACCATTGTTATCTTATAAATCTGAGAATTTTGAGCTTACAGATTTAAACGATATAAATGATAAGTGTTTCATAGAAGTATATTCAGATAAAGATTTTGATTATAAGGGTAGTGTGCCAAGGGTTGTTTACAAGGGCCAAGGTTTTGCTTTTACGGGTGGTCTAAGGTCAACAGGGAATTCGAGTTATCTCTCATCTCTTGTAGTATCTGATCAAAGATTTATCAGAGCAGATGGAGAAAGTAAGCCTGAAGATGATAAACCTGATATTAGAGTAAGTGTCAACAATCCATGGAGTGGTCCGAGATTTAACAAAAACGATGTACTGTATTTAGATAAAAATAGAACTTATCAAGTGAGAAGTGGCACATATAACTCTACTCGATTTGATAGGATTATGGAAGATTTTGATTATCAATATATCAAGAATGAAGATACGCCTCTTGATTTTACCGATATCCATAAACAGCTATCTGAAAAAGTTAAAAATGAATTTCTTGAGAAAGCTGTTGAAAAATTTAAAGATATAAGTGGTATTAAATTGACGTTAAATGTACTTGACCAGATAGTTCCTTATAAAAAAGCCTCTCTTGTGAATGAGACTTCCAATGGTTTGAATCTACAATTGGATGCCATTGGGTCTGGGTATGAGATGATTTTTTCACTTATATATTCTTTCTACTTGTCTACACAAAGTAGAAAAGATTTAATAATTCTGATTGACGAACCGGAACTGCATTTGCATCCCAAAATACAGAGAGAATTTATCAAGTTATTATTAGAATTCTCAAAAACTTCACAAATAATTTTAACCACGCACTCACCAATTTTAGTAAAGCATCTGTTAGAGAATGATAAAGTAAAAGCTTTTGTATTAACCAAAGATAGTGAAGAGGTTTCAATTAGCACAGTAGCTGATAGGAAGTTACCATATTTATCTGCAAATGAAATTAATTATATTGCTTTTAATTTGGCAACAGAGGAGTATCACAATGAGCTTTATGAAGGATTAAAGGATAAATATGTGGGCAACGATCCTTCCTATAAATCTTTTGATAATAACTATTTTGTAGCTGAAAAGGGTGAATTAAAAGATTCTCCTTGGATGGGAAACCCCAATGAGGTAAGTAAACATACCTTTATTAGGAATCAGATTCATCATAGAGCGGACAACGGAGTTGCAAGTTATGAGGAGTTATTGAATTCTATAGAAAAACTTAGGACTTTTTATTGAAATGAAAATAGAGAATAAGCAAATAAAAATTAAGGATCTTGTTGGAAAGAAAGGTTTCTTGAATGATGGAGACTGGGTAGAAAGTAAGGATCAGGATGCAAAAGGGACGATTCGACTTATTCAACTTGCTGATATAGGAGATGGAATATTCAAAAACAAATCGAAAAGGTTTATGAATGAAGATAAATTCATAAAATTAAAATGTACAGAACTTAAAGAGGGGGATATCTTAATCGCAAGAATGCCTGATCCTCTTGGTAGAGCGTGTATATTTCCTAAACTTGAGCAGAAGTCCGCAACGGTGGTAGATGTCGCAGTTTTGAGAGTTGACAATGATATTGCAGATAATCGTTTTGTTATGTATATGATTAATACTCCGAATTTCAGAAATACAATTAATAATAATGTAACAGGTACTACTCGTAAAAGAATATCAAAGAAGAACTTATCGAATCTTCAAATTCCTCTTCCATCATTGTCAGTACAAAATGAGATCGTAAAAGAATTGGATTATGTAAATATGCTTTTACAAAAACGTAAAGAATCTATAGACCTTCTAGATGAATATTTGAAGAATGTATTTTTAGATATTTTTGGTGATCCTGTGTTAAATACTAAAAATTGGAAGACTCTTAAATTTGAAGAGATTGGTACCTTAGAAAGAGGAAAATCTAAACATAGGCCAAGAAATGCACCTGAGCTTTTAGGAGGAACACATCCATTAATTCAGACCGGTGATGTTTCAAATGCTGGAACATATATTGAAACTTTTTCTTCTACCTATTCTGACCTTGGACTTTCACAAAGTAAAAAATGGCCTAAGGGAACATTGTGTATTACAATAGCTGCAAATATTGCGAAGACAGGTATTCTAACCTTCGACGCTTGTTTTCCAGATAGTGTAGTAGGTTTTGTTCCTGATAAAAAACTTACTAACAATGAATTCATATTGTTCTGGATGTCTTTTCTACAGAAGTCTTTAGAGGAGATGGCTCCTGAGTCTGCACAGAAAAATATTAATTTAGAAATACTTCGTAAATTAGACGTAATTGTTCCTCCTATTGATATTCAGGAGAAGTTCGCACAACAAGTAAGAAAGGCAGAGTTAGTAAAAAAGAAATACAAGGAGCAGTTATCAAAATTCGAGGATCTTTTTAATATCCAGCTTAAAAATCTATGAGTAAGATATACTTTTCTGAAATATTTGATGTATCCAAAGAGAGTTTAGATAATTACGGAGCTTTTAATATCTCTCTCGTAACAGATCTCCCTCTATTTATAGATCCTTTCTTGCTTTTTAATAGTGATAAACCTGAATATAAAGAGTTACATGATGAAATAATAGATTATCTTAGGTTCTTAAAAGAGAAATCAGCTAGTGGAGAGAAGATGTCTGTAGGTAGTTTGATGAACTGGTATATCTTTTCTGAGGTTAAACAAAACTGGTTTGGTTACAGTCAAGCAGGAAATTCTGGGAGAGGACTTGCAAACGAATTTGCTAAATCATTGAATGAGAACCTTCATATTGTCTTTACAGATTTTTCTGAAGAAACAATTACAAAAGGTAGCCACTTAGAAAAACTATGTTTAATTAGAGAGGGAGTAGGTAAAGATAATATTAGTGACTTTGTTACAAATTTAATTAAAGATTATCTTCTAACTTATACAGAGAATTTTGCAAAAGAGAATATCTCAGTTGAAAGGCGTAAAGATGTTTATATAAAGAAGGCATTGTTTAATTATGCGACGGAATCTTGGCAGACAAAGAAGTATAATCTTCCCTTCTACAATAACGATTATGTTCTCTTAACACCAAAAGATTTGTTAACAAAAGAAGATATTTGGATAAATAAGGATGATTTAGTAGATGACTTTGAACAATTACCTTATGCAGTTAGCAATCAAGAACTACGTGCAGAAATTAATAATTACTTTAATCAACAACTTTCAAAGAAACCAAGTAAGAAAGAAAGATCTGCAGCGGCTCAGAAGACATTAATTAAATATCCAGAGCTTATAGATTATTATATTAAGAGTAAAGAGGAAAATGGTGATAGTGCAGTTAGTATTAGTAGTGAATATGTCAAAGAATCAGAAGACTATTATATTGAAAATATAGGCACTTTAATTGATATTCTGCAAAGCAAAACACAATTTTATACAATCGAAGAATCTGACAGTTACAAAGAGGCAATTAAGAGAGGAATGTATTTTAAGGATGTTATTGAAAACAAAGATGGTTATAAATCTTTTTATGTAAATGGGCAACCAATCAAACGAGAAACTGATGATCAGATTGGCTATAGATTAGTATGGTATGGCACGAAATATGATGTTAATAGAGAGCCTAATAATGGTAGAGGACCTGCAGACTTTACTGTCTCAATGGGTTCTAGTGACAAGACAGTGGTTGAAATGAAGTTAGCCAGTAACTCAAAATTAAGACAAAATCTTGAAAAACAAGCTGAGATCTATGCTAAGGCAAATAACACCCAGAAAATAGTGAAAATAATTATCTTCTTCACGGAAGATGAACAGAAGAAAGTTTTAGCAATTCTAAACGAATTAGGTTTGGCTGGAAAAGAGAATGTCATTCTAATTGATGCCAGAAATGATAACAAACAATCGGCTTCAAACGTTAAATAACTCCTAGACTTCCTCTTTTTTCTGCGGTACCTTCGTGTCATGGAAGATCAACAACTTAAATATGTCCTTTATGCAAGAAAATCATCAGAATCGGATGAAAAACAAGCCATGAGTATAGATGGACAACTCATGGAAATGAAAGACAAAGCCAAAAGAGAAAAGATAGAAATTGTAGAAATAGTAACAGAATCACACTCAGCGAAAGAAACAGGACAAAGACCACAATTTAACTACCTCTTAGACAACATATACAAAGGAAAATACAACGCAATCATAACATGGGCACCAGACAGACTGTCTAGAAATGCAGGAGACTTAGGAAGAATAGTAGACCTAATGGATCAAGGAAAAATAAAACTAATAAACTGCTACTCACAATCATTTTCAAATAATCCAAATGAAAAATTTCTCCTAATGATCCTCTGCTCACAAGCTAAATTAGAAAATGATAATAGGGGAATAAATGTAAGAAGAGGACATAGAAATAAATGCATGATTGGAATTAGACCAGGACCTGCACCAATAGGGTATATAAACAACATGAGAGCGAATAGAATATCCTCTGTAGAATTCGATAAAGAAAGAGCTCCAATAATTAAGGAAATATTTGAAAAGGTAGCATACGAAGGATATTCGGGAAGAATGATTAAAAAATGGTTAGATAGAATAAACTTCAGAACACCCAAAGGTAACAAGATGGTTCTAAGTAGAGTATTCGCAACTCTCAAGAACCCTTTCTACTATGGTGAATTCTTCTTCGGGAAGCATTGGTACAAGGGAACATACCAGCCATTAATAACGAAAGCATTGTTTGATAAAGTACAGATCCAAATGGAAACATATCCTAAACAATGGAACAAACAAGTATTTCCATTTAAGAAGATTTGTATATGTGGTAATTGCGGATCTGGTATAACAGCAGAAACAAAATACAGAGTTTTAAAATCTACAAAGGTAAATACACATACCTATTACCATTGTTGTCATTCAAAAGATATGGATTGTAGAGAGCCATATATAACAGAAGGGGAGATGATTAATCAATTAATATCCTACTTACCACAAATGAAGTTAGACAAAAATTATATGATTAGAGAATTTAAGGATGAAATAAAGAGGGTAGATAATATGAGAATGATTATTGAAAATAGTAACTATCAAGGAAGAGAATTAACACCACATAATGGTACGGAAGAGATAAGACCAACTGATGAAATGATTAGAACCTATCTTTTACATATACTTCAATTTGGAACCCCACAGGAAAGAGTTCATATATTGAATGGAATAAGATCGAAGTTTGAACTAAGAGACGGACAATTACTAATCCTTTGAGTTAGTGGGTTCTTCTTTAAGGATTGTAGTTATTAAATCTTTTGTACGAATTGCTACATCCGCGAGATCAAAAAGAACATTAAAGACCCAAAATTCAAAGAGGTCACCCATGTGCGCTTTGAAATCATTGTACTGTTTTATTGTTTTATCGTTATTGATGTGGAATAATTCCCCACCATAAAAGAATATATCGATTATTTCTTCGTTAGTAAGCATCTTATTGTCATAGAACATTCCAATTTGTTTTTGTGAGGGTTCAAGTATTTCTTTCCAATATGATCTGAGAGCCTTAATCTTTTCTCGCTCTAGATTATTTTTATCCAAGATTTTACATATGTGGTAATAGTAAACCTTCTCCCCAGGTTTTATGAATAGTCTCATTATCATGACTAATTTGTATCGATCCTCTCCTTCTGGAATGGTTTTTACATAATTTACAGGTTTGCCTTCTTCTTCTCTTAAACAAAGAAGAACTCTTGTATTGTCTGTGCATTTCTTTATGGCGTTTGAATTTTCAAGTTCTGATACTTTATCGCAAAAAGTGATTAAGTTGTTTTTATCTTCTTCTGTCATTTGTTTCTAGTAATTCTTTCCATGTATATTGTGTTACCTCTCCCTTCTCATCTACTGAAAGTATTCGGAGGTTTATCTTCTTAGCAACCTGCCAAGGTAATCGTCTGAGTGCAATAGTTGCACTCTTCTCTGGAAGACCTAATCCATAATAATTGATAGTAGATTTGTTATCCTTCATTCTAGTGATAATCTGTCCAAGAGAGTAGATAAAAGCTACCTCATTTGATTGTCTTAATTTCCCTTGCCCCTTGGTCTCAATATAGAAATATCTAGAGTATTTAATAGCTCTTGCACGAAGATCTACACCATGAGTATGTAATTTATCAAACTTGAAAAATCCCCAACCATTGCAAGATAGCCATTTAATAATAGAATTCTTTACAAAATCTTCTGAGATAATCTCATTTTCTTTTCCCATATACACAAGATTATATCAGATGCTTTACCTAGCTTTAATACATTTTTACGGTATAATGTAGTAGTTAATTCCTAAACCCAATAGGGCATGGAGTTCAAAATTAAATCCACAGCGATATAGGCGGCTCTCTAGCCAGTCCATCGCTGTGGTCTACAACCCGAAAGGGATGTAGGAGAATCCGAAAGGAAACTCGCTGGTGTGGAGGGCCACTTTTGTTAAACCTTCCTCACCAACACAGATAATTTAAAATTTATTAACATGGAGAAATCCACAGCGACCAGTAAGAGCAAACTGGACAAAAAACTGCTCCTTATCGTTGGCACGATACTAGTATTAATAATAGCAGGAATCTTTGCCTGGATGAAACTAAAACCTACTACCAATACTACTACTAACAATAATGAATCCTCTCCCAATGGCGCTAATCAACAGATAATACCTGAATCTAATCCAGATCAAACATATAAGTGTAATGACTATCTCGGTTTTGGATATAGCTTTGAAATTGTCTACAACGACGATGGCTTAGTATCCGTTAATACCTCTAATGGATCTGCTGACTTAGAGACTGAAAGAAAACGACTAGAAGAAACATATCAAGGAAATGTTGAGAACTATGTTAATACAGTAAAAGCTTTGTGCGAGGATTAACTTTAGTTAAATGCAAATGAAGCTACAAAAACAAAATGTCGGAAACGCAGGAGAGTATTTCATAGCATCAAGGTTATCTGCATTAGACTACACAGTAACCATAACCTTAGGTAGAGCTGAAAAATATGATATCTTAGCATTAAGTCCAAAGGGAAAGTTAATCAAAATATCAGTTAAAACTACTCAACTAGAGAATTCAAAAAGATTTCCATTATCACAGAAAGATGAAGAGGGTGCATCAGATGATTTTTACTATGCATTTGTTAAGTTGAATAATTTCGAAAAAGAACCAGACTTTTGGATCATACCAAGTACTATTGTATGTCCGTTATTAAAACATTCTAATGAGTTTTACTTGAAGAATCCTGGAAAGAAAGGACAGCAACATAACGATTCCAGTATGAGAATATTACCGATAGAAATGGAAGTTTCTAATCCGGCATATCCCAATTGGGAGAAAAATATTCAGCAATACCATATGAATTTCGAGCAGTTAGAGAATTTATAGTTATATTTCTGTTCAATGAATTAAGATCAGATTCTGAACAGAATCATTTTTACTGTATAACAAAAGGCTTCTACCTTCGAACGGAGGAGTACTGAAAACTGGTTCAAAAACGGGAAAATTCATCCACCAGGCTATTATTTCGAAAATGGAACGATTCAGAAGAAAATAATTCAATCATAATAAGCATTTCTAAGCATAGTGAACGGGTCTTGTCGCAACCAAAGGAATATGGCGGAATGGACGGGGCTCGAACCCGCAACCTTCTCAGTGACAGTGAGATGCTCTAACCAAATTGAGCTACCACTCCATATATACTGGATAGAAGTATATCAAACAATAAATCAAATGACAATTGAGTATTCCATATCCAAATGATATATTTATCTATGTCAGAAATCCAAAAAGTACTCTCTCTGTTCACAGGACTAGTAGTACTCAAAATAGATGTAGAAGGAAAAATTCTTAGTACGATAATCAACACCAAAGAAAATCTCAATCTCAAAGGAATTAAAAATATTTACGATATTTTCTCTCCTGAAGAAAATAATAGAGTAAAGAGAGTACTAGATATGAGCTTCGACAGTAAAAAGAAATATATGGAGATAAACAAGGAGCTTGGAATGAATGAACTGGTTGATGTCGAAATCTCTCAGTACGAAGGATCTATGTATGCATTTATTCAATTCTTCCAATCAAATAGACAACGGGAAGTAGAATATGAGAGATACTTAGAAAATCTCTTAAATCTCTCAGAAAAAGATACTCTAACACAAACATTTAACAGACATGGATTCGGAGAAAAAGTTCGAAGAATAATTGTGGACAGCGATCCAGAAAAGATAATCGGTATAATATATTTAGATATTGATAACCTAAAACATATCAATGATACCTATGGACACGCAATAGGAGATAAGGCAATTATGTCAATTGCAAACATTCTAATCTCTACAGTTAGACAAAGAGATATTGTGGCAAGATTAGGTGGGGACGAATTCGCGATTGTGGTTGAAGAGGTCTCTGGTAGGAGAAGTTCTGCGTATGGTCTTGCAAATCGATTGCTAATCGAAATTGGTAAACAGAATGAAGAATATTCCGCGACAGCTTCTCTAGGAGTTCATGTCTTCAAAGTGAAAGAAATTACCAAAGAAATTAAAAATGATTCAACAATCGAAAATGCATTCAAACAAGAGCTTAAGCAAGCAGATTCTGCAGCCTATGAAGCCAAAACCAATGGTAGAAACCGAATTTGTACTTCTGCAGGGTATGACAAATATTATAAAAGCCTATTTAGAGCTTCCTCATAGTCGCTTTGTGGTCTTAAACCAACCAAAGTATCCACCACCTCTCCATTCTTAATGATCAATACAGTAGGAATACTCATGACCATGTATCTCTCTGCAGTGGATCTCTCCTCATCAACATTTATCTTTCCAATCTTGGCTTTGCCTTCATACTTCTTGGCTATCTCCTCAATAGTTGGACCTAAAGCCTGACAAGGGCCACACCATGGTGCCCAAAAATCTACCAAGGCAACACCTTCGTACTTAAGGACATCATTCTCAAATGTCTCATCTGTAAAATGTATTAAACTCATTGTAGTAATATTAACAACTTAAAAATATCGGAATAGTGCGTATTTTTGATATTCCTAGTATAATTATACCATGCTCAGAATAGACACCAAACAAAATGAAAAAGAAGCAATTGAGAAAGCCATCCAAGTATTAAAAGATGGTGGGCTCATTATATATCCAACCGAGACCTGCTATGGATTAGGATGTGATGCCACTAACCCTGAAGCTCTAGCTAAATTACTAAATTACAAAAAATTTCGAGGATCTAAACCAATATCCATAGCCGTATCAAACAAAAAGATGGCATCGGAGTACGTAGATATCAATGAAATGGCAGAGAATCTTTACAAAAATTACTTACCAGGACCAATCACTGTCATATCCATGAACAAAGGAGAACTAGTTCCACCAGTAGTATCAGCACAAGGAGCAGTAGGAGTGAGAATCCCGGACTACCCATTCATGCTCAATCTCATTGAGAAATATGGTAAGCCCATTACAGCTACATCTGCCAATATGTCATACAAATCTGCACCATACAACATTGATCAATTATTAAAAGATCTACCAAAGAAAAGCCAAGAGCTAGTAGATCTCATATTAGATGCAGGAACACTACCGCAAAATCCTCCATCTACAGTTCTAGATACCACAATGAATCAGCTCTCTGTACTAAGACAGGGTAAGATGGAATTTGAAAATGCTTTGGTAAAAAACAAAAAACTTTTAGAAAAAAATACCAAACTTACGGAAGAAACCATTGCATTGGGAAAGGAATTCGCAGACACATACCTTAAGGAAGACAAACCTGTAGTAGTAGCATTAAGTGGAGAACTAGGAGCAGGAAAAACACAGTTTACAAAAGGTATCGCTCAAAGTTTAGGTGTGAAAGAGATCGTTAACTCTCCAACATATACCATTATCAATGAATATCCATACGAAAGAGATGGAGAGAAGGTATTGGCACATATGGATACATGGAGATTGGAGAATGATGAATTAGAGAAATCTGGACTAATACAGCATCTTGAGCATGGTGATATTGTCGTTATCGAATGGGCAGACAAGTTTTACCAAGAGATTGCTGCATTGTGTGACAATATGAATATACCGATGTACAAAGTGGTAATTAAATATATGTCGTTGGAAGAAAGGAGTATAGAGATATATGAAGCATAGTGAACCATTAATAATTGCATTTGATACCAGTTGTGATGATACTTCTTGTGCAGTATTGAGAGGAAGAAAGGTCCTTTCCAGTGTTGTATCGTCACAGGTAGAGATACATGCGCAGTGGGGTGGAGTAGTTCCGGATATTGCACGAAGAGAGCATGAGAAGAATATCCCAATGGTATATGAAGAGGCACTGAAGAAGGCCAAGATTAAAATTGAGGATGTTGATTATGTTGCAGCTACATATGGTCCTGGATTGGCTATAGATTTGGAAATAGGGTTGGCTTTTGCAAAGGATTTAGCTATTAGATACAACAAACCATTGATTCCTGTAAATCACATGGAGGGACATATGTTCTCAGGACTGTCTCTTAATACGAAAGGAAAAGGACTAATAGAGGGGGATATGAAAGAGGTCGAGAAACTTTTCCCGGCATTAGCACTTTTAATTTCAGGTAAGCATACTGAGTTGGTATATGTCGAGGGTATAGGTAAATACAAGAAACTAGGA
Source organism: uncultured Candidatus Saccharibacteria bacterium (assembly GCA_964465815.1). Taxonomy (GTDB): domain Bacteria; phylum Patescibacteriota; class Dojkabacteria; order SC72; family SC72; genus UBA12078. Next base: position 1,170 of record CAYXLF010000011.1, on the reverse strand, counting down.
GAAACACTAGATGATGCCGTTGGTGAGGCTTTTGACAAAGTGGGTAGAATGCTTAATTTCGGATATCCTGGTGGTCCAGTGGTTTGTGAATTTGCCAAGAAGGGGACGCGAGGAAATATTACGTTTACTGTTCCAATGAAAAAGAGTGGTGACTTGAACTTCAGTTATTCTGGTTTGAAGACTGCAGCTTTGTACAAGACGAAAGAGTTAAGAGAATCCGGTAATCCAGACAAGGTATGGGTATATGATTTTTGTAGAGGATTTTTAGATACGATTATTGATTCCTTGACTCTTAAATTGAGGATGGCTTTAGAAAAGAATCCTGATGTCAAGACTTTGTTTGTAGGTGGTGGTGTGTTTAACAGTGAAGAGATTTTAAGAAAGATGGGAGATTTGGCTAGGGAATACAGACTTAACTATGTATTTTCAAAACAGGAATACAGGGGAGATAATGCAGCCATGATTGGAGTTAGTGCATACTTTAATGTACTTGATGGAAAGTATATTACAGATGTTGATGAGATTAAGAAGGTAGATAGGGATCCTCGACTATCGTTTTAAGATCTCTTCAATTTCTAATAGCCTATTATACTTTGCTAATCTCTCCCCTCTATCAGGACCTCCAAATTTGCATTGTGTAGCTGGAGTCCCTACTACTAGATCTGCAATCATATCGTCATTAGTTTCTCCACCTCTATGTGAGATTATGGCCTTCATACCATTCTCGTCTGTTAATCTAATAGCATCTAAGGTCTGTGATACAGTACCAATCTGATTAAGCTTAATAAGGACAGAATTCATAGTCTTCTCATCAATACCTTTCTGTATTCTCTTTACATTGGTTGTTAATAGATCATCTCCAACTATCTGATACTTGTTTCCATTCTTGAGTGTAAATGCTGTCCATGTACTCCAATCTTCTTGATCAAATGGGTCCTCTATGGAAAATATTGGATATTGTGAATACCATTCCTCTTGTAATTTCATCCATTCATCTGAGGAAAGCTCTTTGTTTTCTCTGTGGAGAGTGTATTTCCCATTTTTGTAAAACTCAGAAGAGGCTGCATCTATCGCTATCTCAAACTTCCCATCGTATCCTGCAGCTTTAATACCTTCCATAATGATATCGAAGGCCTCTTTGTTACTTTGTATCTCCTTTGGAGCATATGC
>CAYXLF010000010.1:7580-17083 GCA_964465815.1 uncultured Candidatus Saccharibacteria bacterium | reverse complement strand
TGCAAAATTATGTCAAAGACATTCTACAGAAAAAGTAAAAGGATACTAGATATAATTGTCTCATTGCTAACGATAATAATAACCTCTCCAGTTCTTTTGTTGTTTACACTTTTAATATGGTTTACAGATAGAAAAGAGGTATTCGTTAAAGAACCTCTCAGAATAGGACTGCATGGTAAAGAATTTAAGATGCTTAAATTCAGAACTATGATTCCGGATGCACATAACAAGATACAGAATGATCCCGAGTTTAAAGATTTGAAAGATACATGGATTAAAAAGGATGGAAAACTTAAGATATCTGAGGACAGAAGAATCACACGGATAGGGAAGATACTGAGAAGGACAGACATTGATGAATTGCCTCAACTTTTTAATGTTTTTATGGGTGATATGTCACTTGTTGGCCCTCGTCCTATGTACGATGGTGAGATAGCTCGATATTTAGGGAAATTCCCAGAAGGAAAGAAATATCTGAGACGGATACAAAGGGTAAGACCTGGATTAACGGGGATATGGCAGGTATCCGGAAGGAATGAAATTAGATTTAAAGATAGAGTTATACTTGAAGCGAAGTATGCTTCCAATGTAAATATGAAAGAAGATATAAAGATATTCTTTAAAACGCCATTTGTAGTTTTAACGAGAAAAGGAGTGTATGAATAAAGATATTGTTACCGTTATAAAATCCGTAAACTATTCGGAAGCAGACAAGGTCCTTACTGTGTTTGGCAGAGAGTATGGAAAGTTTGCAGTGTTTGCAAAGGGTATTAGAAAGATAAATAGTAAGAATAGGGGGAATATGCAGACACTTTGTACTAGTGAAATATCTTTTTACGAGGGTAAGGGTATGCCTGTACTTACAGAATCTGCGAGTGTATCCAGTTTGAATTTTGATAAATTGAATGTTGAGAATATCCGTAGAGTCTCTTTCATGCTTAATAAATTTCTTCAGGACTATGATCCATATCCCAAGTTATTTGATTCTCTACAGGTTGCGTTAAAAAATAATCTAGATTTAGAAACTACCAATAAATTAAGATTGAAGTTTTTAATGGAGATGGGTTTTCTAGAGGATTTCTCGTCATGCAAATATTGCCATAGCAAAGAGGATGTAAGGTATCTTGATACTATGAGTTTTGCCCTAGTATGCAAAAATTGTTACAGTAAAGGCAGTGCTAAGCCACTTGGAGAGAAACCATATGCTTCAGTGATTTTCACCAGAGCACTTGATAGATATGTTAAAAAAGTTGTAGAAGAAATCTAAGAATGAAATTAAAAACTGCCATATATACAATACTAATCTCCATTTTGAGTTTGTTGCTAGCTCCAAAAGTTTTCGCACAAACATATTTTGAAGGAACTGGTGGAGATGTAGATATCAATGCAAATATCAATCAAGATTTGTATTCTCAATTGGCTATTTCACCCATTACTGTAGAAGTTAAGGCTCCTGCAACCGTAAATATCCAATTATTACTTTCAGATAATAGCCCTAAACTTGGGAGAAGCGTAGAAATATATGTGAATGGTAGTTCTGTGGGAGTATCGATTATTCAACCAGGTATCACAGATAGCAGTGGTAGGACAAGCGGAACAATATCTTCTGCAAATGCGGGTACCTATGAGATCTGTGCAATCGATACTACGGATAGTCTTGATATATATATATTAGATTGCGAGACTCTCTACGTTGTTCCTGTTTCTGCTCCAGTTTTACTTTCTGAGCCACAGTACACACAGGGAAATGCAAATACCCTGTCATGGAATATGTCAGGGAGTGGAAGCTATACATATTTGATTCAATCTGCTAAAGATTCTGGATTCACAAATAATGTAGTTGATAGTGGATGGATATCTCCAAGATCATATCAATTCTCCAACCTTTCAAACAGTCAGATATATTTTTACAGGGTTAAAGCAAAGAATAGTTATGGTGTTGAGAGCGTCTGGTCGAATACAGTTTACTCGGTACAAGATTCAAGTGCTCCAACTATTTCATTACTGAGTATTTCTGGCTTAGGTGAAAATAATACACAAATTTGGGAAGCACAGGATACCTTAACCATCAGATTAAGAATTAAGGATAATACTGGGATATTAGGTAAAACTTTCTGGTGCGTAGGAAGGGACAATTCTGCTATTGATTGCTTGAGTACAGAGGCTACGGATGGTGATATATGGACCATATCCGTAAAACTGGGAGATTTAGAGCATGATGAGAGCTATCATCTTTATACAAATTACAGCTTTTGTGCTGAGGCTTCGGATACAGTAGGTAATGTAAACAGGTTTTGCAATATTTCTTTGACAGTTCCTGAACCATCTACTGAGGAGCCAGAAACTCCTATTACTCCAATAGTGGAGCAGATAAAGGATACTGTTAATGAGATTATCGAGAATTCTAAGCAAGTTATACAAAATACAGTTGGACGTATAAATCAGTCATCAGTGCAGCAAATATCTATACTCGTTGGTGTTGGCAATCTTTTAGTAGGATTAGGAATTCTAATTGGAGGTGTGGGCACGATCCCATATGTTTTAATTCAAGTATTTTTGGCATTCTCAAGTATTTTTGGTTTCAGGAAAAAAGGGAATCCTGCGGGATATGTGTATGATTCTGTAACTAAGGAACCTATTCCTCAATGTATTGTTAGAGTGTTTAATGAGAATAATGAGTTGGTGTGGACTGACGTTACAGACAGGAATGGTTATTTTAGATCTGTTACATTGAAGGCAGGGGAGTATTCTATAAAGGTGACGGCGCAACATTATATGTTTCCGTCCAAATTAATTTTTGGTAAGACAGATTTCCCTTTGGAGAATGTATATCATGGGCAAGAGTTCTATTCTTCTCGTGGAGTTATTCCTAATTTTTCAATTCCAATGGATAGGCGAGAGATGAGTAATGTGAGGTATGTGTTTAATCAGTTTAGGTTTGCTTCAAAAGCGTTGTGGAAATCTTTACATATTCTTCTCTTTGTTATTGGTCTTGTTTTTAGTATATATGCACTTAATACTAATCCGGTATGGTACAACTATCTGATCATTGCTTTGTATATTCCTTCCATATTTCTTTTATTTCTTTCGTTGTTTGGTAGGGGAGATAGGTATGGTGTAGTTAAGGATATTAATGGAAAGAGATTGTCGGGTGTGGTGTTGGGTTTGAAGGAGAAGGAATTCGACAAGCTCATCTCTAAGAGGGTGACGGATGATTATGGTAAGTATCGTTTCTTTATATATCCTGGGAAGTATGATTTGGTTGTTTTAAGTAGTGATTGGAAGTTAATTGAGGGTCAGAATTTATCAGATATTGTTGTGAAGAAGGCTAGTGTTTTAGCACGTAAGGTTATTGTAGAGAAGTTTATCCCTGAGGAAAAAAAGATTAAGAAAGCTAAGTCTCAAGAGGTGTTAGAGCCTTTAGGGGAGTTGTAAAAATGGTATTAAAAGTGATATTATACTGCTTGTTTATGGGCACGTAGCTCAATGGTAGAGCAAGCGACTCTTAATCGCTTGGTTCGGGGTTCGAGTCCCCGCGTGCTCAGATTGTATATTCTCCCAGAAGCTGTTGTTTTATCAATGAAAGAAACACTTATTACAAAGTAGTATAATAAAAACGTAGATGTGTGATTGTAATACAAAATATACATATGAAATAAAAAAGAAAAAATATCTCGAAGGGATTCTGATATCGTTCAGAAATGAGATAGAGATCTATGAAGCAGGAGAAAGGTTTTTCCTTGAAAAGGATATAACAGAAAAATCCTCAATATATTTGCCATTGAAGATCTTATTTCCATATATAGATGATATCGCTCATCAAATTTTCAAGCATATCAATCCTCTCCAAGTTCTGAAAATGATGGAAGTAGATCATCCGGAATTTTTGTGGGAGATATATAGAAATGGGATATTACATTCTAATTGTCCCAATCCGCTGTATTCTTCTAAGGGAGACGTTTTTATTTGTGCATCCTCTGATCCTATGAATCTTTTAGATAGGAAAGATTTAAGATACCAATACGAGGGGGACGGATTTAGAAATGTGGTAGATTGTCGCTGGGATAAGGAACACAAGTATTATGCTGTTGGATTAGAGATACCCTATTTTATATATTTATTTCAGAAATATATGAACAAGATTATCACAGAATGTAATGAGACAGAAATAATTAAGATAGCACGAGATTATTGCTTTCCTACAAACTTGGAAAAAGGAGAAAAAATACTACAAAAGAAAGCAAGCAGTCCCAAATTATTTTAATTGCTCTTGTTCCATACTGTTGAGATAGGATTTCTTTTAATTGAATCTTCTACTTGTTTAATAAATTGATTAAGTTCCAAGCCAGTTTTTTCCTCAAACCAATTCTTTAGCATTGTATATTTAATGATTATCGCCTGATTTCCATCGACTGAAGTAATCTTTTTCTGCCTTAGTAATTCTGTGGGCCACATAGTACTCTCGTCAGGAGCTTTTTGAGCTCCTGTTGATGCTGGAATAATATCTTCCCACTTCCTAAGTTCCCCAGCCTCCTTGTTCCTCCACTTAGCTAACACATCCATAAGTTCAATTAATCCTGGAATGCCATCATTACCATCTGTCATATTTTTTACACGATGGAGGATAGAATTCTCATCTACCTCTGTCCAAAGAGTATCCGAAGGTAAAAGATTTCTGAAAGAATCCTTGAAATTGAATTTGTTTGTCAATGTCTCCTCTATTGCGTTATTCCTGCCTCTTCTGTGAGAGAAGAGTCTACCAAAGTCATGGGTTAAAGCAGCTGCTTTTAGTCGGGGTGCATCAAGATCAAGCAAGGGAGCAGCTTCTTCTACGAGACGTTCTGTAAGTAGAAGATGCCCCATCAACGAATCATTGAATACTGCGCCATCTTTCCCCAATTCATGTTCTTGATAATCGTGAACTTCTTGATAAAAGTGTTTTAAAGCATCTATGTCAGAAGTCTCAAATTCTCTATCTTCGACAAATGCTGTGTTTTCAAAGTCTTTTACTCCTTCTTGAACTATATAATCCCAAGTTTCGGCTGCTTTTTCTGGAGGGATATCTACACCTTTTTGATATAAAGAATCCGTATTCTCAACTAATTCAGGCATAGTTATTCTTCTTAAATTATCTGATAGTATTTTACACTAAATACTCTTCCTCATATACATCTCTCCCATCTCAAACCCTCTTTTTTTGTAATATTCTCTAGTACCAATAGCCGAAATAACACTAATTGAATTAATATTATTCTTTTTCGTAATCTCTTCTGCTTTCTCAATAAGTTTCTTACCCAAACCCAAATGCTGAGATTCTCCAGAACTATCTATATCCAAACTCATAACCCTACCATACACATGAACCTCCCTAATTAAAGAAGAATCCATTAACTCCTCTATGTAGTTATTCTTTCTGTAATACACATTAGGAATACAAAGTCTCAAGAACCCACAAATCTTGTCAGTATCCTTAGTCTTGTAAGAAAGAAAATACTCCTTACCAATGGATGTAGAATATTTAATAACCTCTAACTCTAGATTATCCCACCCAACACTCTCATTCTTTATCTCTCTACTCCTAATATCATTCAACTTCTTTCCATTCCTTGATATATATCCCTCTACAATCTGCCTCAAATTTGTTTTTTTGTTTCCTGCTACTATCTCATTAGAAGGAATATCTCTGATAATTCTAGAAAGCCTACAATATCTTGGAGTAAGAGGCATTGTATTACTTAAAACATTTACTAATTCTTGTTCGGTATATGGATCATACAAACCATCCTCGTATAGTTTTGCTAAATAGGTATTAGGTACAACAGAAGTTGGGTATATCTTCAATTCATCTGGAGAGATATCTCTCTTCCATAACTTTTTGTAATCCCGAATATCTTTCTTAACATTTGATTTATACAGATTAGGCATCCAATGTGCATGGATTTTAAATGACGCTAAGCGTAAGAGTTTGATGGCTTCACGTACGGATTTTGTACTTCTTCCGATATTGTTTGCTTTAACTATACTGTCATCCAAAGATTGAATCCCAATCTGTACTTTTGTAGCTCCAAGTTTTCGTAATGAAACGACCTCTTCCTTAGTTATTAGATCTGGTCTGGTTTCAAATACCAATCCGACATTTCTACAATACGCAAGTTCATTTTGTTTTTGTGCTTTTTGTAAATCTTCAAAAGTATATTCAGGAAGCGATTTCTTGGGTTTTACATATCCGGTAGTATTTGGTTTAATATCGTTTAATGCCATATAGCATGCGGTAACAAAAGGAATATGATAGTGCTTAGCGTCATACGCACTCCATGAACCTCCTAGTACGAGTAATTCTACTTTCTCAATGTTATGCCCAATATTTTTTAATGCTATTAGTCTGTTGTATACCTGTGCGTATGGATCAAAGCAGTTGTTTAAAGCTCTCTGTGCTCCTGGCTCAGAGGATATGTAACTCTTTGGCATATTGGGATCATTAGGACAGAATATACATCCTCCAGGGCAATGGTAGGGTTTAGTGAGTACTGTAACAGTAGCTACTCCAGAGTTGGTTCTTGTGGGTTTTAACCTTATACGCTCTGATATTCTTTCATCCTTAATCTTTGAATATTCATATCCTGCTACTAATTCATCATGCCTGAAGAGTTTGTTTCCATCCTTAGGATATTTTTTAAGAATCTTTTGGAGCGTATCTTCCCTCCAATACCTCTTTGCTCCAATTTCTGTAAATATGGATTTTAGTAAATCTTTGTATTTTTCTGGTTTAAAGTTCTTCATTATTTTGTTATCCTAGTATTATCTAATATTTCAATCATTCTAGCTATATGAACAGACCTAAACTTGCAGAAGAGAGAACATTGATATTAATTAAGCCAGATGTGTTACAAAGACAAATTGTTGGGGATATATTGTCTAGATTTGAGAGAAAAGGATACAAAATTGTAGCCATGAAGATGCTCAATGCTACTAAAGAGCAAGTAGGGGAACACTATATTGATGATGATGCATATTCAATTGAGACAGGGGAGAAAGCAAAGAAGGGAGCTATATCAAGAGGGCAGGATATCACCAATTGGAACTCTTTAGAATGGGGAAGAACGATTAGAAAGAGAAATATTGCATATTTAACAGCTGGCCCTATTATTGCAATGGTATTGGAAGGTAATGGTGTTATATCTGGTGTTAGAAAAATTCTTGGTAGTACTAGTCCTGCAGATGGGGATGTGGGTACCATTAGAGATGACTATTCATTTGATAATTATGCGTTGGCGGATGTAGTGTCGCGTGCTACTAGAACAATGCTTCACGCTTCAGATTCAGTGGAAAATGCGGAGAGAGAGATTAAGATATGGTTCAAGAAAGATGAGATTTGTAATAACTATGAGACCGTTGCAGAAAAGATATTTTTTGATAGCAATTGGGATAATATTTAGACTACATCTTTAATATATCCTCGATGTCGGATTTAGACTTTGTTGAAAACACGGAGCTTTCTCCTTGCTCGTTTGCCATTAATTCGCCACCATTATCCAAGAAACTTTTCAATTTCTTAAAATCCTCTTTTAATACATCTCTGAGATTGGGATTATAAAGTGCAACTGCAGGATGGTACATTGCGAATACAGGTATTCCACTTGGATGGGAGAATGGTAGTCCATGAGATGCGGAAATCTTTGCTCCTGGAACAAATCTTTCAAATGCATGCTTTCCTAATGGTATGAGTATTTTCGGTTTAACAAATAGTAATTCTGCATTTAGCCATACTCTACAGCTATTTTTCTCTTCATCTGAAGGTTCTCTGTTTTCTGGTGGTCTGTATTTTACTGTGTTGGAAACATATACTTCTTCTCTTGAGAAACCGATGCTTTGCAAAAGTTCATTTAAGAATTTCCCGGCAGCTCCGACAAATGGTTTTCCTTGAAGATCTTCATTTCTCCCAGGAGCTTCTCCTATGAATACAATTCCTGAAGAAGGAGGAATAATTTCGTAAACAGGTTGAGTAGCAACTTTTTTTAGTGGACAACGATTATTTACTGCGTAGTATTCGTGTAATTCTTTTAACGAGGTAAAATCTGTTTTCATCTTTCACCATTATATCTTGAAAGAGATTTTTTAAGAAATATTCTCCTTTGTATATCTTCAAGTTCGGTAGGATAGAGGATCGCACTTAAAAGTTGGGGATTATCTCGAAATATATGACATGCCGTCTGTGCTTTTATTGCTGGTGCATATCGAACTATTTTGCTGTGTTCTTTAGATACAACTGTTGGATAGATGCCGATATCTAGAATCCACTGTCCATTGATATATGCGTAGCGAATGGTGCTCGTCCCGAGAGGGATGTCTTCGCATATCCCAGGTACGAATGATTTACAATGGAGTCTTTTTGCATCATTTAAATTTTTTATGAACCCTGTATCTTGGAATGGTGGGAGTGGTTGTCCTAGATAGTTCGTATCTAATCCTGTTAGTATTAGTCCTTTATCATGTTTTAAGCACGCTTGTATGAGTGATTGAACTGTTTGCATATCTGGTAAAAATGAGAACTCATCGAGTACAAAATAGTCTGAATCAGCCATCATTAATTGTGAGAGATCCTTTTTGAATGTCTGTGGGTTTCCAAATTTTATTGCTGGACGCCTATTCTTCACGGGATCGGTAGAATATGATCGACCTGTTACATAATCTTCACCCATGACATAGGCGATCAGGTTGGTAACATGAAGGCCTTTCTCTTTTAATCTATCTTCTAAGTTGAATGCCAGAGTTGTTTTACCTCCGAACATGCCGCTTTGTATTATGGTAATTTGAGGAGTTTGATCGATCCACATAGCTGCTTCTTCCTGATAGATTTCAGCATGTCTCTGTCTATATCTTGTTAGCGCCTCATCAGATACCTCTCCAGGGGGGAGTAATATGGAAGGATCTGTAGTTAAGAGATGTTCGTAAGCTTCACGAATGGGGGGATTAAGTGGAATGTTGTGCAACGTATCTGCAGAAAGGTCTTCTAGTTCTAGCATATTACTGGTCAAGATTTTTAATTATCTTTCTTAGTATATCAAAGACTAATGTACTCCTGAAAGTAGATTCTTAAAACTTTGCATATCACCAAAGGCGTGTACTCTAGACAGAGTTAAAACATGGCCAGGGTAATTATCTATCTTGGAGCCACAACTTGTAGCAGTGGTGTATCCTGCACTAATAACATATGAAAGAGTGGTACCATTATATCCACATCCTGGATAGCAGAATGAAGATACTGTGTTCCCAGTTGCAGATTGCAATGCATACTTACTGGAGATAATTTCAGAAGAAAGCTGTTCAGGGTCTGTCACCTTTGTTAAATCCGGATGCCTTGCAGAATGTGATCCTATTTCCATCCCGTTATCCGACATCTCTTTGGTTTGTGTTTGGTTAATACCTGAGCGTTGGGAGATGATGTAGAACACGCCAGTAAGTCCATATCTTTTAAGGATAGGGTATGCATTAGTATATTGACC
>CAYXLF010000010.1:0-7480 GCA_964465815.1 uncultured Candidatus Saccharibacteria bacterium | reverse complement strand
GTATAAGATGAGTTTAGAGTATATAGCTGTAAATTACTTGAGAGATATCTGTTATAGTCATTGCCATCCAGATTTAATCCATATCTTAATGACTGTGTTAAAAAGGCGAGGGTAGGTGAAAGTTTTTCATTTGTTATCTTCTGTAATTCTTCTACACATGTTGTACCTGTCAGGTATTGATCTGTATTATTTTGTATGCATTGGTTTAATTCTTGAAATATGGCGGAATCATGAAAGATTGTAATATATGGGAGAACATCTGTATTATTTTTGTTTTCTTCTTGAAGAAGATTTGCAATGTCATATATTTTGCTTAGTAAAAGTTGATCTATATATGTTTGTGGAATGAGAATATTAGTGTTGGAATCTATGAGATATTTATATGCATCTGTTAATTTGATTTGTTTGCCAGATTTTATAACTTTACCATATCTCAAAAAGGTCGTAAGCTCATGTGGTGAAAATGCACCGAAGTTTGTCACCAAAGATTCGTATGATGCTGGTAATATATCTAGCTCTTCTACTACACTGGAAGTGATGGTGATATTGCTACTTTCAAGATCGTCAGTTTTTATTGAGATAGAGGTTGTTTCTGATCTTTGATTAATTCCAAGATATGTGAGATCAAATAAAGTCATTAGAGTTAAGACCAGTAGCTCGAAGGAGAAGATCATCCCCAAAATGATTAGTGTTTTTTTGAATGCACTTATCTGGGGTAAGCTTTTTTCCATATTTTTTAGAATACTCTCTTAATTAGAGCTTTTCAATTTGCGTTTTCTCTTTTTTAGACATATCGCTATGCAGAGACCAATCGCTACCTCTGCAAGTCCAAGTATAGTGTAAAGGACAACGTGATTTTTCTTTATCTCAATGTTTTTTTCGATTATATTGGTTTCAACAGTGAACCATTCTGTTTCGGTTGGAATATATCCGCTAGCTTCTGCAACTAATTTGTATTCTCCGGGTTGGACAAAGAACTGGTATTCTCCCTGTTGATTTGTATATTGAGGATTAGTTTCTCCACTCACTGGAGTCCAAAGGATTTCTTCATCATCTATTTTGGTGTAGAGAGAGACTTTTGCATTGGATATTCTTACCTCGTTGCCGCCTGACATCATGTATATATATCCATATGGATCTACTAGTAGAGAAAGAGAGAGCGTTAATGTACTCTCATTGGATGCTGATATGACTTGAATCTGAGTGTCATATGCACCTTTCACACTAGGAGATGTAATTCTAGCTGTGTAACTGTTGGATTGATCATCATAACTCATAGAATAGATTTGAGTCCCGACTACCAATATCACTTGAGAAGGATTGCTGATCTCATCTTTTATTGTCTGTGCTGGAACAACGATATCCACGATCTGCTCAGAATATACATGAAGATTGTTGGTAGAAAGAACCGTAGGAGCTAAGTTGTTGATTGAGACACTTACTTGTTTTCCTGTGCCTAGGTTTGCTACTTCTACGATCTTTGATTCTTCTGTAGTCTCGGGCGTAGATGTTGGAGAAGTGATAACACTTCCTGAGGATATGTTTCCAACTGTATCATATACGTAAATTGCATAATAGTAAGTTTTTTCGTCTAAAACATTTTTATCCAGATATTCGCTTGCTGTGCCTTCGTATATCTTGGTTCCATCAGATATGGAGGTTGGAATTCTATTCTCGTTTTTGATAATAACGAGCTTTTGAAAATCACTATCTATAGGATTTCTCCAAGAAAGAGAGAGAGCTTTGTTAGCAACCTCTACCTTCAATGCAGAAACGTTTGTAGGCGCTACTGAATCATATCGAATTAAAAAAGTTCGTGTTATGCTGTAGGCTCCTGCACCATTCAATGCTCTTACCTTTATTGTCGTATCACCTTCTTTCTGTGAAGGTAAATTGTATGCAGTAACTGTTGTGGAATATGTGTAGTTAGAAGATGTAGGCTCTGTTCCGTTGTTGGTAATGTAATACATATCTCCAGATGTAGAATTAGGATTGGTCCATGATATTATTGGTCCACTATCAATATTTTGTAATATGCCTTCGTAGTTCCCGACGATATCTACAATATCGGGTGTAGAAGCATCTATTTTGACGATGTATTTTGTATATGATGTTCTGCCTGTATTGTCCTGTGCTAGTAGATGCAGGTACCAAATACCATTATTTATATCTGTCATGGTAAAGCTATCATTTGCAGTTTTTTCTGTCCCAGATGTTGATATCACAGATACTTCTTCTGTGGTGTGTGAGCTTGGATATGCCCATACTTTACTTATCCCGCTTCCCAAGTCTTGTGCTTGCCAGGTTATTGTGGAAATCCTATTTGAATACCAACTAGTTTGTGACGGGTGGGTAGTGCTAGAGACTGATGAGAATGCTGGGTTTTGTGAATCTATTTGTAATTTGTATGTTTGAATTGTGTTCAAGCCTACGTTATCTACCGATGCAATGTGAATATACCAAGTACCATCTTGATTGATTGTGAAATCGTAGGTTCCAGAAGATTCTATTTGGGTTCCATTTGTTGAGATGTTTTGTAACGTCTGATTTTGTGTTTGATCTATTAATCTCCAGGATTTATATATTCCAGATTGATCATCTTCTATTGCCCACGATATATCTCCTGTAAGACTTTCATACCAAGTACTCTCACTTGAATGCGATGTACTAACTAATGGAGAGATCACAGGATTATGTGCATCAGTTTTGATATTGAAAGTAAGCGTAGCGGTACTTAATCCACTTGGGATGTTTACGATGGAGATGGTATACGTATCTTCTGCATTAGAAATGGTAGGTGCAGTACAATCAATGGAGAAATTCTCTCCTGAAGATGTTGTGTCGTACCATTCGGTTAATTCTTCATTTACAATTTTTACATCAAATTGTGAATCTTGAGGGTACAGATCTGTGGTTCCATAGTATGTCACTTTTGCGCCAGATACAGTCATGGGGTTACTGGCGGGGTACCATGCTGTCGCGGATATATCGTTATTTTGTGAATCTTTTACACTTAAGTTCCCAGAGAAAATTAATCGATTTTCATAGCTGTATAGAGTAGAGGTATATGAATACTCGGAGGAAATTCCTCCATTATCTAATGCCTTGATGCCATATGAGATATCTGATGCTTGCGCCCATGTCCAATTAGCGGTGATATGCCATGTTACAGTTATATCCGTGTTGCTTGGAGTGTTGTATTGTGTATCGTAGGTAATTCCTGAGATATACTCTGATCCCGAAACTGGGGTCGGGTACTGTTCTGTTTGGTCGGATCCTGTTGGGCTTATGTAATACTCTATATCTGTGGATGAAGAGGGGTTGTGTAGTTGTAGATATAATCTATCAAGATTGGATGAACCGTCGGGATCTGAGTATACAGTTTGTATAGTGATTGGAATGTCTGCATATATATCTGACGAATTGGATATATTAGTAGATATTGCTGTGGGTGCTGCATCCATTGTGAACTGCCCTGTTGCAGACCAATCACTTGCGCTATTGTACGTATTACTGTCCCAGAATTTGATTCTCCAATAGTAGGTGTTACCAGATATCAAGGTATCGCCTGCGTAGGAGATCTCGGGAGATCGTCCGCCATTTGATATGGCAGGCATAGCCGCGGTTTTAGTTGAATCCCACATAATAGTACCTGTGAAGTCAGATGAGGTATTTACCTCAATCTGATAATAATTCCCAGTGTCATCACCATCCGCATCTGAGAATATTGCAGTGAATTCCGGGGTAAAATCAGATATATTAGTAGGAAATCCTACCAAATTTTCTATTTGTAACTCTGTAGGAGGGTTCGGGTTTGAATTTTGAGTATCTTCGGCACCTACAATTGATCCGAGTGAAGTCTTTCTTTGAGCGTATATTACTGTTGTATATGAAGGTAAATTGGATACAGTATTCGTCGTAGATGTCCCACTATGTACATGTGTGGAATTCGCGAAGAGACTTCCCGATCCATAAGCATTTGCTATTGCAGAAGGTTCTCCTGTTGTAATCTCGATGGTATGGCTATGAGTTGGTTCTCCTCCTGTGCTTCCTGAGGTTGTAGCACCTCGTGGAAATTTATCATCTAAAGGTGTGTATCTATTCCAACCTAGGGGTGGTAACTGTGTTGTAATAATCACATTATCTGATGTGATATATTGGTCACTATCTGCTTTTGCAAAGACTAAATCAACGTATGGTGGGATGCTTGAAACAGAGGAGACTGAAGCACTTATGCTGTTATGTGTGTGGTTTAATGCGGCAATTGCCCCGCTAAGAGAAAGTGGCGTAGGATACCGGATGATTATAACTCCTGAACCGCCAGAATGATTACCACCTGATCCGCCGCCACCTGTATTTGCTGTTCCATTACTTCCATAATTACCTCCACCACAAGTCGCGGTACCGCCAGAATCGTTCGAAGCACCACCGCCTCCGTAACAAACGCTAGCTCCAGATATAGAATATGAAGTCCCAGTACCCCCATTGCGTGTTGATGCTCCAATTCCCCCGCATCCACCACCACCAGCACCATATGTTCCCGGAGATGAGCCTCCAGCGTATCCTTGCCCTGAAGTACCAGCACCTCCAGCACATTCTCCAGCACAGCAATATGCACCTCCACCGCCACTTCCACCAGATTCTGCATATATAGTTTGTCCAGATCGTGCGCCACCATGTCCACCTCCAACTGCCGTAAGTGTCCCAAATACGGAATTCTGGCCGCTATTATTTGCGGATCCGCCATTTCCTATTGTTACCGTATATGTGCCTGTGCTTAGGGAGTAAGAATTATTATATAAACATCCACCGGCACCACCACCGCCTTCATGCCCATATGTTGAATTGTAACCACCGCCACCACCACCGCCTACAACAAGAACTTCAACATTTCCAGTCCCAGTCACAATTAAATTGCTACTAGATGTAAATTTATGTATTGTATACCCATCGGAGTAGGAAACTGCTCCACCTGTTGCACTTAGTTGTGTAGATGTTACAACATTTAATGTGTCAGATTCTGTACTTGTTGTGGTGTCTGTTGCTGTGGAGTGTGTATGCGTAGAGTCACCTCCAGAAGAGCCAAATGAGGAGTTTGCTCTTACAAAAAGATTATCCAATACCGAAAATCTGGTCCAACCTGAGGATATATCTGTATTGAACATTGATATTAGGCCAGTTGAAACTAAGAAGCTGTTTTTGTAGCAGAGAATAGTATCTTTGTACGGAGGTAATGATACACTACTATTTATAGAGGCGTTTAAGTTAGTATGCGTGTGTGTAGTCGTAGCTGCGCTATCACTACCACTAGAATATCCTGAAATCTCTGTTGTCGTAATAGACGATGAAGCGATAGATGCATCGGAATGTTGGTGATTATCAGAGCCACCAGTATTGCCGTATATAGTGGCACCCAGTAAGAATTTCCCATCCAATTCAGAAGCTCTTGTCCAACCTATTGGACATGTGGTATCAGCATACATCATTATATTACCAGACCAGTCTAGTGAGGCACTGGCAGCCGATGTGTTGCCGTAATACATATATATTGTTTTACCACCACTAGGTAAAGAAGGAATTCGTACCCAAACCTGAGTTGTAGAAGTGTTACATCCTCCTTCTACCCAATAACTGAGTGTTGTAGATTCATCGTTATCTGTAAATCTTAAATCATCACAATCTGACTGTAACTTCCCTGCAGTTACTAAAGAGGCAGTATCAATTTCCACGAGGACATCTTCATCTGTGAGATCTGCCCCAGAGTTGGATACAGAGATAGGTTTACGGTATTCCCAACTAGAATCTAACCAACCAAGCGAAAAAGGTATTGGTATTCTAAGGAATGTCGCTACTAAAATTGCAGATATCACAAAGGATCTAGCTATTAAAAGACCAAATTTTAAAGGCTCACTCTTGAGCAGTTTTTTTACCTTCATCAATATATGATGATATTATTTTTATGATGGTAGCGTCAATGATTTATTCAGTATTATCAAGCCTCTAGCCCAAATTTCTGAGGATCAACACCAATATCTTTTAACTGTTTAATAAATATATCCAAAGCTTGCTCATAGCCTAGTGTATTTGCTGTCCAATCCCCACCCATGCATATGCTGTGATAATTCTCTCCATAGAATCGTTTCATCACTATCTCATCTTCTTTACATATGTTCCAGGTAGGATAGAAAGAATCGTACTCATTAACGGGACTTGCATTTAGAAGTTCATGCATACAGAAAAGCTCTAATTCTAGTCCTAATTCTTGACAGGCCTCTGCAATTCTTTTACATCCAGTATATGTAGCATACACAGAAACAGTTACGATCTTCTCTAAATTAGGACATTTTTCTTTAAGATGAGTTATTCCTGCTATGATATTTCTTCCTGCGGCGATGGAATCATATATTATGCCAAGCTTAATATCATTTAGTATCATCTCTTCTTTCCCCTTTGGTAAATCTATCTTGTAATCACAAACTTTCGCCCCAATACCTTTAATTCCAGATTTCTTATCTACAATGTGGTGTACGTCCATTAGAATATATATTCGTGATTCGAATCCACTTCCTAAATATGTATTTAAGAATGGTGATTGTGCAATAGGTTCACGAACAAGGGCTGCACTTAGTGCTTCTCTCCTTGGTTCATATTTATGGTTAATTGCTTTTTTAAATTCAGCTGTGGATGTAATAGTGTATGTGGCAGCACATAGATCTTGGGCTCTCGCCATACCTAAATACATTCTTGCGGGTTTGTCATCTTTCTCGATCATCAAAGCTCTTGTTTCAGTTGATTGGAGAACATTTATGTGGATATCGTTTAGTATTTTGGTTTGGTGTAAAGAATATTTTGAGAGGTGAGGTTTGTAAGGGGTTTGAATCTCATCTGAGGCAATAGTAGTCCAAGTAATATCCATAGATTCTCGGGTAAATTTAGGTATGCTTACTTGGAATTACATTGTAAATATTTATATTGTAACAGTCAAATCCTTAGTTGAAATCGTTATCGAGAAAGTGTTTCTTTACTTCCCATATATTTCACCTTACTGATCATATCATGAGATTGTACTTTTAAAGATAGAATCTTAATGAGTAATAAGATCTATAATCAAAGGTAGAATATACGGTGTGAATATGACTGTACCTAACAATACAGAAGCAATTGCACTGACTAACACACAACCTGCACTTACGTCTTTCGCATATTTGATATTAACATCATATTTGTTGGATATGGTATCACTTAGTGCTTCTATGGCACTATTAAATGCCTCGGCTATTAATACTAGTGCAATTAAAAATCCTACGGCAATCCATGATTCATACGATAACTTAAGTAATATCCCTAAAAGTACAACAAAGAAGGCTACTATTAGTTGTATTCTAAAGTTTCTTTCGTTTTTTATAATGGACATAAGTCCATTTATGGCATGCTTTTGGCTTTGAAGATATGTTTTAGATGTAGTAAATGAATCTTTCAT
>CAYXLF010000009.1:0-20207 GCA_964465815.1 uncultured Candidatus Saccharibacteria bacterium | reverse complement strand
ATAGATATTGAAATTAAACTGTCTAAAACTGCCATGTTACTATTTGACAAAGTAAACAAGAAATACAACGAAAATATCACCGCTCTGGAAGATGTTGGATTCAAAGTAGATGATGGAGAATTCCTTTTCTTGGTTGGTCCATCCGGTGCGGGTAAAACTACCCTTTTAAGATTACTAATTCGTGAGGAAACACCTACCTCTGGCAGCATTTTCTTTAAAGAGATCGAGGTTCCCAAAATTCCAAACAAACTTTTACCAACATACAGACAGAAACTCGGAATTGTTTTTCAGGATATAAAGCTGTTGGCAAATAAGACATTAGAAGAGAATATCAACTTCGCCTTAGATATTTTAGGAAAAGAGGATAAGGAGATCAAAGAAACAACAGACTATCTTCTCGAAACAGTTGGATTGCAAGATAGAAGAAATCTCTTTCCTCTACAACTCTCTGGCGGAGAACAACAAAGAGGTGCTATTGCTAGGGCATTAGCAAATAATCCTGAATTATTTGTAGCAGATGAGCCCACTGGAAATCTTGACCCAGACAACGCATTTCAAGTATTAGAAATTTTGAAAAAGATAAATAAAGGAGGAACTACAGTCATGGTGATAAGTCACGACAGAGATATAGTGAATCAAATGAAGACAAGAGTACTTAGAATGGAAAAAGGCAAAATAATTTCAGATACCAAAGGAGATTATGATGCTATCAAAACTCCGAAGGATATTTCTACAGAAAAAGAAAAGAAAAAAGAAGACAAGGAAGATAAGTTTAAAGGATTAGACAAGGATATCAAGGAAACGTTAGAAAAAGCAAAAATCTCAGATATGGAAATGGTTCTTAATTTGACAGAATCTGATTTAAATAATCTCAAGTTCAAAAAAGAGCAAAAAGAAGAATTAGAAAAATATGTAAAAAATTATTTAAACAAAGAAAAACATGACTAAGACATCAAAGGTTATCGATACAACCAAAAAGAATGTAAAAAGAAATAGATGGCTTTCTTTCGCAACAATATTTGTTAGCACAATTGTACTGGCTATTACTTCCTTCTTTGTAAGTGTTGCTATTCTTGGTAGAGTTGCTGTCAAATATTATGAGCAAAGAGCTCAGGTTATCGTCTTTTTTAAGCAAGGAACTCCTGAGGCAGATGTGCTAAGTTTCAGAGACAAGATATACGATCCTACTCTCATCGCAGATATCCAATATCTTTCCCAAGAAGATGCTTTGGCTGTATACAAAGAAGATTTTGCTGACAATCCTGATTTAATATCCACTGTTACTGCAGATTCTTTACCCCCCAGTTTGGAGATCAGAGCTTATGATATAGATGGCTTGTTACAGATTATAAGCAATGTAAATACTGAGAAAGAAACCAACCCTAATATTGATGAGATTATGTATTTTGAAGATGTTGTTGATAATCTCCGAACACTGTCCAGAATTATAAATATTGGCGCAATTGTACTAATTACAGGGCTTTTGATCATCTCCTTCTTCTTAATAAGAATTACCATTGGATTTAATATCAATGCTCACAAAGAAGAGATTCAGATTATGAATTTGGTTGGTAGTACAGATTCTTTCATAAAAACACCATTCATATTAGAAGGTGCATTCTACGGTTTAATTGGAGGTGTATTAGCTGCTACCGTTATAATTGTTCCATGGTATTCAGTCATTTTGTATACTCAAGGAACTGGCTTCGCTACATGGCTAAATCAGATGCTTGCAGATTTTGATATTTCCTTCCTTAAATCATTTAATATTGTTTTCATACTTATCTATTATGCTATTCACTTAGTATTTGGTGCGCTTTTAGGTGTTGTGAGTAGTTTTAGTGCGGTAAGAAGATATTTGAAATAGAGATGAAAATTAGAAAGACTGTTCTAACAATTGGGTTTGGTGTATTAACGACAGCTTTCTTTCTTTTTTTGAGTGGGTATAAAGATACTCCTGTGTCTGCAGCCACAACATGCCCATCAGGGATGACAGATGTTCAGTGCTACAACTATCTACTAGAACAATTTCAGCAGTTGCAAAAAGAACAAGGATCACTGCAAAATCAACTAAACCAGGAACAATACAAGCAGTTATCCCTAGAGGATAAAATCTCTTACATGGAGAATCAGATTACCCAAACACAGAGACTTATCAAATCGTTAGAGGTTGAAATCGCCGCGCATGGTATGGAGATAAAATTATTAGAAACAGATATTCAAGAGAAAGAGGATGCTATTGCGCTAATGAAGCAAGAAATTTCTGCTCTTGAGGAAACCGTGAACAAAAGAATTACAGAATCTTACAAATATTCTCATTTAAGTGCGTTTGATCTCATACTTGATTCGAATAGTTTCTCAAGTGTTTTAAGAAAAACAAAATATTTAATAACCACAAGATCTCAAGATATCGCATCTTTGGAAGATTACTCTCAGAAAGCTGTAGCTCTAAAGCGAGAAGAAGATGCACTTTCTGCACAGAAGTCAGATCTTGAGATAAAGCAAGCTGCTATTCTTTCAGAAAAAGATGAGCTAGCCAAACAAAATTCTAATCTTGAAACACAGGTAGCAGAAAAAAACAGTTTGTTGGCACAATCTCAAGCTAAATCGGCAGAGTTGCTATCAGCATTAAGACAAAACAAGTCTTTGCAGACAGAGTTAGATGCTGCAATAATTGCATGGATTAATGCACATATGGATCAGGTTGTTAATAGTGGGCCTGTAGTAAGAGGTGCCATTATTGGGAGTGTATATCCCGGTACCTCTCGTTGTTCAACGGGGGCACATCTCCACTTTGGGATTGATTCCAGGACTTCTGGGACATTCTCTGCCAGTATAAATCCATTTTCTGGGTACTTAGTATGGGGGGAAGGTTCTGGAATTATAAGTAAAATCGATAATTGGAATTACCCGTATGTTTTATCAAATATGTATCAGGTGCCTCTCGCAGGAACAGTTATAATGACACAAGATAATCACAATGGAAATGCAATAGATCTCTCTCGTCCAAATGGTTCTGGAAATGCGCCAGTATTAGCTGCCTACGGAGGAACTCTGTTTAGAGGAACCGATAATTGTAGCCAAAGCTACGCCATTATTGTACAAAGTGATGGGAAACGAACCATATATGTACATCTCAATCCACAATAGCCCCTTTTCTCTTACAGAATATTCTGCTAATATATCAATATTAAGTTCATATACGTCTTTCGATGTCCAAAAAGAAAGTAAATAACAAAAAGCCCCAATCCCCAGCAAAGAAAATTAAAATTACATTCAAGAAACCCGAACTTTCAAAAATAAAGGTAAAGATGCCAGATTTTTCTAAGATTAAGGCTTGGAACTGGAAACCTGTAGCAAAAATCGTTGCATTAGTGTTGATAATCGTTGGTTCATTTGCATTAATAGATCTTGGCGTACAGTATTTAAATAATGATTACAGCGTCGCTATTGTTAATGGTGTAAGAATATCAAAATCCAAATGGAACGGCCTATTACAACAGGCATACGGACAGGCAGCAGCAAGTCAGTTGATTGATAATGAGATAATAAAACAGGAAGCAAAAAAAGATGGATATACAGCATCAAATGAAGAGATCACTGCACAAGTTGATCAGATTGTAGAAAGTCTCGGTGGACAAGAAGCATATGAAGCCGCATTAGAAGCAAATAATCTTACTGATCAAGACTTAAGAGATGAGATAGAATTGGATATTTTAGTAACCAAGATTCTAACACCATCCATCACCTATACAGATGATGATTTAAAGAGTTTCTTTAATCAGTACAGTAGTGCAATGTTCCCAACTGAGACTGCTGCACTGGAAAGTGGTGCAAAGTTGGATTTTGATACCTACAAGGCAGCAACTACTACTTACTACATCCAGCAACAAGTATCAAATAAGAAATCTACATGGCTATCTGGTAAGGAATCTGAATACAAAATTCAGGACAACTCATCTACAAAGCCAGCATACGGATTATTTACCACTACATCAAATATCATAAAGAATTTGATGAAAGGCAACTCTACAACAGAGGAATAATCATATTCAAAATATAGATTTTTAAGAAGGGAGAGGATAGAGCTCTCCCTTTTTATTTATTCCATCCTGCTAGCTGGTTCTACAAGGCCATAATTTCCATCTTTCCTTTTGTATATCATCGATATTTTGTTTGTCTTCTTGCTTCTAAATAAATACTGATCATATCCCATCAATTCCATTCTCTCAATCGCTTCTCCTTCTTCTAAAGGAGACATATCTTCCACTATTTTTCTTTTAACGATCTTCGGAATATAGTCTGAATAATCATCAATATCTTCTCCAACAAATTGAGATAGCTCCGTTTCAGCCTCTAGTACTTTCCAAGATTCACTTCCTTCCCAATGAGCCTTTTGATCATGGTATCTTTTTAATTTTCTAAAAATTACATCCGTTGCCTTATCTATATTTGCATACATATCACTTCCAATTTCTTCTACCCTTACATCTGCCTTTGGGAGGTGTATATCTATATCAATTCTAAAATCAGATTGGATGCCCTTAGAATTTTTTTGCTGTTTTAAATATGTTTCTATTCCAGTAACTTCTTCTAAGAGATTTTCTTTTTTGAATAACTTCTCTAAGAAGTATTGCTTTAAAGCCTCTGTAGGCTCCATGCCAATAAATGAAACTTGTATCTGATCTTTTTCCATATAATTACTCCTTACAAGTTATATACACTTAATGATATATTGGTAGAAGAAAGAGGGCAATATAATTTTAGGAATCTATTATTATGAACGAACCTAATAATTTTTCTATAGATCCATCTGATTACAAGATTTCAATGGATACAAGATATTTGAGGGATACATATTCACAGTATTTAACAAAAATCGAAACCAAAGAAAGAACACATTATATTGAGAATCCTCTTCCTCAAGGCAAGACTCGGGATTACAGGTATATTGCCACTATAACAGATGGATTGGAACCTTCGCGTTCGATACAGAATCTTGCCCAAGTTTCAGGGCAGGGTGTTTGGGAAAGGAATTTTAATGAAGATGAGCTAGAAAAGATAGCAGAAACTGTAATTTTGATAAAAATAGCTGTGAATAGTGATGATTACCAGAGTGATGAGGCAAATACTTTTGATAGGGATATTACACTACCTGATGGTTCTCAATTAAATGTTGAATATGTTCCATATATTGATGAGAATACAGATTCAATATTGGCTGATATGAATCAGCATCTTGATATTGCAGAATAGTGGTTAGATGGATATAATAGCTGTTGTTGTTAATCCTCGATAGCTCAACGGTAGAGCGAACGGCTGTTAACCGTTTGGTTGTAGGTTCGAATCCTACTCGAGGAGTTTTTTCATCATACAAGAATTTACATCTCCTTAGTTGTAATTGTTCCCAAAACACTCTTTAATTAATAATGGAAACTACAACAGTTACAAATCTGGATGATATAAATCATATTCTTTCCCAAAATTCCTACCATGCTAATGGTAAGAACTTTAAAATTGATTATTTATACCAAACTGTAGCCAATTCCCGATGGAACTATGAAAATATATTTGGTATTTATCTAGCTAAACCAGAATATGCATGGATGGCTTTTTGGATGGCAATTACCTCTAGAGAAATGGTTAGAAAAAGACAGATTCAATATATATCACCCAGAGGGAAAGATTCCGTTGGTAATATAGTAATTTACAATCCAGAAAATCTATCATTAGATGATATGCTATGCGAAAAAGCTTACCTATATTTATTCGATATAGATACAAACATAGAAGTGCTTGATCTAACAACGTGTAATTCAGTACTTCAAGCGATGTTTGTCTGGAGCAAGATTGAAAGAGGGGATGTTATAAAAACAGGTTATAAACCGTTATTCAGAAACAAAACCCTTGTGGATATAGATCGTTGGCAGGTTGCTTTAGTAAATTATGAGAAATATACTCCAATAAAAGAGATAATACTTAGCAAAAAACTTATTAAAGAACTCAAGCATCGAATCATTTTCACCCAAAAAGAAATAGGTAAGAACTATATTATCTAAACAGATACAGTACTTTAAAATATACTTTATAAATAAAGCCTTAGGTATGATTGATTGACTTCCTACGCACATATAACTAAAATCGTGCTATGGTAAGAAACCCATTTTTAAATGCCCTTGCAGCTACAGCATACATTGTACTAATAGTGTTGGTGATTAATGGTATATCCGATATTCAATCATTAGAATCGTCTCTTGTTATGCCAGTAATATTCCTCTCCCTCTTTGTATTATCTGCAGCAGTAATGGGATATATATTCTGTTACCAACCCCTTAGACTATATTTAGATGGTAAGAAAGAATTCGCTGCGAAGCTTTTTCTTAAGACAGTCGGCATATTTGCAGGGATAACTATGGTTATAGTTTTAGGATATATTCTCTATACCTACCTATCAGTTAATTAATTCTCTGCATTTCCCCTTGCATTCTTTTTTCAAATGAGTATATAATGTCGCCATTATGCAAAACATAAGCAATAGACACAATATGTTCTCCGCTATTAAGCCAGCTACATGGTGTTACGTTCTCGACGTAACAGTTAACCCTGGAGACTCTTCTATTGCATAATTCCTAATCAAAATTGTAAGTGAATAGCCTCCAAATACGGAGGTTTTCTTTTTTCTGATATTTGGAAGTTATACACCCTCAAGTTCAATAACGGGAGGGTGTTCATTTACAACCAAATAACTATTCAGAAAAGGAGAAAACTATGTTAAAAAAATCTTTTAAATGGCCGAAGGAAATCATAATTTTTTGGATAATAGATTTCCTTCTAGGACTTGAGCTAATCGGTCCAGTACTCCTCATCTTCTTCAAAGATTGGGGAGGACTAAATCAAACAGAAATCCAAACACTCCAAAGTTGGTTTACCCTATGTATATTCTTACTGGAAATACCAACCGGTGTATTTGGAGATCTACACGGAAAGAAAAAATCTGTACTGTGGGGATATGCGTTAACTGCAGTAGGAACTGTAGTATATACATTAGCGCCCAATATATACCTCTTTGCTCTCTCCGAATTAATATTTGCATTCGGAGTAGCGTTCATATCAGGGGCAAAAGAAGCTTTGGTATATGAGGTATCAAAGGAATTAGGGCTAGAGGAAAGATATCGACATATATCTGTTACTAGCAGTACATTGCATATGCTCGGTATGATAGTTGCCTCCATCCTGTTCTTCTTCGTAGGAGACCTTCTAGAGCCTCAGGTACTGTTCAGATTAGGGAGCATAACATCCATAATCTCATTCTTTTTGCTTTGGGTATGCATAAAAGAGAAGACTATTCCTAAAAAGGAAAAATCTCTCAAGCCCAACTATCTTGGCACAGCAAAAGAAGGATTAAAGATACTAAGAAATGCTTCCAATCTAAAAAGAATAGCAATATATACAAGCATAATAGGTGCTACAAGTTACTTTGTAATATGGCTATACCAAGAAGCACTGAGAGTAATGTCTGTACCCGAGAACATGTATGGTATATACAGAGCAGTATTACTCATTGCAGAGATGGTAGCTATGCGATTACTTGCCTATCTCATTGAGAAGATATCTTTACGAAAAACAATGATCTATGTAGCCATATTCGTAGCAGTAGGATTCATCCTAGCTGCGATATTCCACAATATGTTTGGAATCATAATGGTCTTAAGTCTATCTGGTGGATTAGGCTTACAGATACCTAATGTTATGTCCAAAGATATTAATGGAGAAATAACCGGAGAACAGAGAGCTACAGTACTATCCTTTATGAGCATGGCAAGAAGATTAACCTTAACTATTTTTAATCCGTTTATTGGATTTTTAGTAGATAGTGAGGGTGTATTCTTTGCTTTTGCCGTATTGGGGATAATATCTCTGTTAGCAATATTTTTTAAATCAAAAAGAATAGTATTTGGTAAGTAAGTGATATGGGGTATCTGAAAGTATTTCTTCTTAGAAATATTAGTAAGATACCCCTGATTTTAATATATAATCAATTATGAACCTAAACCTACAAACAACCCTCTTAGGAGGTCAAGCCTTTAACTGGGAATACAATAACAACAAGTATTATGGATTTACCCATAACGGATTAATAATCATAGATGATAGGGGGAATATACAACAAATAAATGAAGATATGGATATGGATAAATACCTAGGAAAAGATTTAGATTTAGAAAAAATTAAAAAGGAGATAAACAAGGATAAATATATAAATCAAGCAATAAACAAAGTAAAAAATATAACCATATTGAAACAAGATTTTTACATTACAACCACATCATATATATTAGCAACTAATAAAAATATCCCTGCTATTAGAAAAAGTATAAAGGTACTATCTAATATATTTGGCAACCCCATAGGAGGTACTAATTACAAAACATTTCCATCAATAAAATCTCTTGCTCAAGCATCTACTCAAGATTTACAAAAAGCTAGCATTGGGTACAGAGCACCATACCTTAAGGAAACAGCTAAACTTCTCTCAGAAATTCAGCTGCCAAATAATAAGGAAGATATTAGGAAATTGTTAATCTCTCTTCCAGGTATAGGTCCTAAGGTCGCAGATTGTATATTACTGTATTCCTTGGGATATTTAGATACAGTACCTATTGATCGTTGGATGTTTAATATTGCAAAAGAAATATATCACATACCATATACAAAGAAAGAAGATATATCAAAATGGTACACAGATTATTTCGGAAAATATGCTGGCGTTGCAGGACAATATCTGTTTGAATATTATAGAATTAATCCAACTAGTAACTAACAATATCGTATCTGTACAACAATTTCCCATCAAAGACCATAGGTACTGGTATTTTTTCAGTATTGTCCTCATTCCATATATACGCCATAAGGTGCAGGTGAGGACCATCCGTATTTCCACTATTACCGATCTGCGCTAATTCTTGACCAACACTCACTTGATCCTCTACATTTACCAAGAATGTATCTCTTCTAATATGTGCCAACATAACATCAAACCCATCACACCCTATAATGAGGTAATTGCCACCGCCCATACTAGGATCTTTAATACCAATTGGCTGATCATCAACACCATTTCTTAGTTCCTTAACATACCCATCACATGGGCTATATATCTTTGTACCATATGTAACATCATCCTCCAAAGCTGCTTTTCGAAATTTCAATAAGGAAGAAATAGGGGGCTCTTTAACAATATCCAAAGCATATTTTTCAGCTGAAGAAGTATGAATATTCAAAAACTTACCACTTTGAACAATCATATATCTACCATCTTTCAATGGAAATTCCATAGAAACATAACCCTCGGGTAGTGGCAAACTATTCCTGTACCATTTCAAGCCCCAATAGAAGCCTGCTACTAAAACAACAAACAATAGAATCCAAAGAATCTTTTTCATATTGGTATATACTAGTATATATAATTTCAAGGAGAAATAAATATATGAAATTCATATCCAAAAAGCGTATTTTTATTGTATCTGCTATCTCTTTGTTACTAGAATTTTACGCTTTTAACTTCATACCTCGAAATGTTAACATAATTGCAACAAGGACGATTTTTGTAAAAATCTTAGATTACGCATTAAACTTTTTTATCTTCTTTTTAGCTATTTATCTCGTTTCTACACTAATGATTTTCATTATTGAAAAAATAAAAAAGTAACCCTCTTGACACAAGTTAGCAATTGGGGCTATCATTTGCTAACCTAAATTTTTATATAAAACTATATGAAAATTATAACAAGAGATAACAATGAAAGACCTATGAGATATCCCATTAGGTCAATATTCGATGATTTCTTCACACCATCTATCTGGGAGACACCCATTTCATTTAACACCCCTACTCTTTCAGCAGATCTTTGGGAAGAGAAGGATGATGTATTTGTAAAGATGGCATTACCAGGTATAAGGAAGGAAGATATCAAGATAAATATAATGGCAGATGCTGTGACTATTTCTGGACATACTAAGAAGGAAGAAAAATCCGATGATGACTCTAAGAAATACTACTTTAGAAGTATGGAATCTTCATATGAGCAATCTTTTAATCTTCCTACAAAGATAGATCCAGATAAGGCTGAGGCGGAGTTTAAGGATGGTGTATTAACTATTAAGATGCCAAAAGCTAATGAGGTTAAACCAAAACAGATAGAGATTAAATAATTGTCTCTGTCTTTTGGCTATGTGAGGGCAGCCCTAGGGCTGCCCTTTTTATTTGATAATGATATTCTATAGGGGGTATAATAGGTTTCTTGCACATTTACATACCATTAAGGGAGAAGAGTATGAAAAGACACGTTCAGATAGCCATCGTTCCAATTTCTCCTGCTCTTATTAAGGGGAGACATTTCAATCTTGATAATGCCTCACTTCAAGATGTCCTAAAATTTTTGGAACAAGACCAACCGTTCCAAGTTATTGTTTATCAAGGTGCTTCCCGAGAGGAAATCTCTGGGGCGAATAATAAGGAGAAATCTAAAAATCTGAAAAAATATTTATCAACACTTCGGTAAATCTACAAGACATCGGGGACGAGAATCCAAACCTCGTTCCCGATGCGCAATACCTATACTATGAATATATTAACAACTGAACCTATAGATCAATTCGAATTAGAAGCAGATCCAAAGATGGCACTATTGGATACCGCCATATCCATTGCCCTACATCGAGAAAAAACCTCTGGGAATAATCTAAATTACGAAAGAATTCAACGTAATACCCTCAATGACTTATACAATGAAAGCTTTCGCTTCTGCAATGACCTTCGAGAATGCCAACCCGGAGGATTACTAGAAGCACTCTTCTACATCAACATGAAGCAACTTAATATACCGATCATACCATCTACCGGAGCAGAGGATGCAAAAGGAATAGATTTTTTTATGTTTGATAAACAAATCACCATAGATGTAACATGCAATTCTGATCCGGAAATAATAACTAAAAAGTTAAGACGAAATACATCTACAATACTCTTCATTCCACAATTTCCTAGACAAAGATCCATTAAACAAACTTATTGCAAAGAGATCATACTAAACCAATTTCTAGACAAAGAGCTACATCCCTTCACCTATTTAAACCTCTTGTTAACAATTAATAATGATTTCAGAGAACTCTTAACACAAAACCTTTCTGATACAGTTACAAACTCCGAAGATCTGATGATAAAGAAAGTAAAAAACAAAGATATCAGTAAACTCGATAAAGTTCTACATCGATTCTCTTGCATCCTTGAGCAGCTCCAATAACTGATCTCCTTGAGATTCGGTAGCAAAATCGGGCTGTAAACTATTATCCATATATATCGGTGTTATTTTGGTATTAATATACTTTCCATTATCAAAATAGTGAGTAAGTACCAAACCTTGCCTTGTACCAATCCAAATATCCTGATCAAAATACAAATTACCCAGGCCATAGAAAATAACACCATCACCATACAATTCATAAGTCTGAGGCTGATGAGCCTGAGTACCAACAACAATAGTTGCGCCCAAATCTATAGCTTTTCTAAACACACCCTTCTGATCTGGATTAGACAAAGGCTTGTAACAGATAGGATAAATAACATCTCCATCAGGATAGCAGTAACATTCCTGGAACTGAAAATCTACAATCACTACATCCGCATTTGCTTTAGCTTCTGCAATATTCGCAGCCATCTTCTCCTCGGAATATTCATTAGCTCCAGGATTATCACTCCAAGCAATAGCTCCAGATTTGTATGTAGTGTCATACCAGTTGTAACCAATAAATGCCACAATCGTATTATTTACCTCTTGGTACAAAATTTTTGAAGCATCTTCGTTATTCAATCCACCACCAAAATATTTCATCCCTAAGTTCGTGATCGCCTCTATAGATTCTGCATTCTTGGAGCTCCCATAATCATTGTTATGATTCCCGGTCAACTCTACGATATCAACCCCACTCGCCGTTAAAGTCTCAAGATACTCAGATTTGGAACAGAATCGCATACCGGTATTAATCACACAGCTATCAAAGAAAGATGCTTCATTTGAGACATGAGTAAGATCAGCATCCGCTAAAAAACTACCAATCGCTTCAGCAGGATAATCCCAATTCTTTAATGAATTAATTTTGATACCCAAATCTCTCGATATAGCAACTACTCCCGTCATATTCAACTTCAAAAGATCCTCAGCAGAAGTTGCTTCACTACCAAAATCAATATTCTTAGTTAAAACATTCAAGCCTAAAGTATCATCTGTATTCTTTAAAGAAACATAGAATTTAATTGTTACACCCGCACTATGATCATCTAGATAATACTTATCATTAACCTTGAGTACTTTCATTCTGTAATCAAGATCTGCATAGGATATTAATCCAATATTAGAATCCTCCTCCTCCATCTTGGCAACCAGAGCATCCACACTATCCAATTTCTGAGCTTCTACATCGTATTGTTTTTTCAAAAAACTAGTATATATATCATCTAATACATACACATGCATATCCTTGATGTCCTCTCCACTTACAGAGGTTTTCAATGAATACATATGCCCAACAGGAATCAATGTCTCCCCTATCTCTACATCATTATCTGATTGTTTTGTAGCCTCAATATTAATATCCGCATTGCTTTCTACAAATTCAAACCTTGGTTTCTTGTTAAATACCATATCAACAACACTCTCCTTCACTTTGTTAACATATTCTTCCGGCATATCATCACCAAATGCAACAGAATATGTCTTGTACTGTACCTTATGATTATGGAAAGTGATTAAAGTATTTACCGTTTTGAAATTAGTAATATACAAATATGTAAACCCCATTACTAATCCTGCAATAGCAGCATAGAGCGATATCATGCCTTTTTTGGGTCTTTTGTACTTCACATCATTGATGATCATGGATTTCATAGGTACATAATATATCAAACAGATAGTTTTTCGCCATTTTGATCGCTATAGGCCTTCTATGGTATAATATAGGATATCCTGAAAAGGATTTAACTTGAAATAAACTACAATGAAAACCATATATATAAAAGGTAGAAAAGCTCTTTCCATCGTAGCTGCAGTATTAGGACTAGGTATCGTTTCTCAAGTAATTGGAGATAATGTACCAGTAAATCTAGTACAAGCAGACCAAGGACAGGTATCAATCGTAAGTACTGAAAACATACCTGCAGAAAGTACAGAGGTATCTTCAAATGAAGCTACTGACGTAAGAGTTGCAAAGATTAAAGCATATTTGTCTAAAAGAAATGCCCCTTTAGCAGATTATGCAAATGAATTTGTAGCTGCTGCAGATAGATATGGTATAGACTACAGACTTGTAGCATCCATCTCTGTTATTGAATCCGAAGGTGGAAAAAACACTTTCAGACCTTACAACGCATGGGGTTGGGGTAAAAGTGGATTCTCTAGCTGGGAAGAAGGTATATGGGAAGTATCAGAAGGTCTTTCTAAGTACTATGCTAAAGGTATGACAACTCCTAGAGCAATATCATACTCTTACTGTCCTCCTACAGCTGACAGCTGGGCTGCTAAAGTTCAATATGTCATGGACAAAATAGAAGCTATGTAATCTTTTAGGCCCTGGATAATACCAGGGCCTTTTTGTAAACTCAGGTATGGAAATTAAATATTCTAAAATACATAAATACAATATCGGATATACCAACAAACAAGAGTTCGATATTCTCAAAGACGAAATTTTTAATCAAGAAATTTACAAAACAGATTTAAAAACAGATCTTCCGGTAATATTTGATCTTGGTTCACATATCGGTCTTTCAATTTTGTATTTTAAAATGAATTATCCTGATGCGAAAATCTTAGGTTTTGAACCTAATCCTAATATATTCCCATTACTTGAAGAGAATATTTATTGCAATAACCTATCTGGTGTAGAAATCCAGAATATTGCATTGGGAAACACTGATGGGATTCGAGAATTCCATATTGATAGCCAGTACGATGCTTTTTCCACAGCTGGATTTAAACCTAACGCTTGGAACAAGAAACAAAAGACTCTTCCCATCTTTGTTAGAGCAGAGAGATTAAGTAAATATGTTAATAGAAATATAGATCTGATGAAGATGGACATAGAGGGCGCAGAAAAAGAGGTCCTTATGGAATTAGAACAAGAAGATAAGCTCAAATACATTAAAAATATCATTATTGAGTGTCATAACTCCAGAGTATCGGATATTTTGGAAAGAAACGGATTTCAAATATCAGAGAAACATGATAAAGAGGATAAGCATCTAATCTACATATTGGGAAAAAATACTTCTAAAGAATCTGCTTAAAGGCCCTTTATTAAATATCCTATACAATACCTTTCCTAATTTTTGGGAATCGTGCCTTACCAAACTACGTTTCAAAACATCCCCTTTCTCTCTCTTTATTTCATCATTTGCAACCAGATCTTTGTAAACAAGTGTTCTTCCCCTCTCTTCTTCGAGATTGTTTTGAATTAAATTCTCACCATCAGCAATATATCTTTGATACGCTTCTTTGGGGATTCTTCCATTGTTTATAAGGACATAGTCAAGTTTCCTACCAATATGTTCCTCTATAATCCTAGCAATTTCTTTTAATGATCTGTGCCTTGTTTGACCTATCTTGGTCATTAAATTCGATATATACACCACTTTTGCTTTAGATCTTTTGACAGATTTCTTCATTCCATCTACAAGAAGATTGGGTAGAAGTGTTGTATAAAGATCTCCTGGACCAAGAATAATATAATCTGCATCTGAGATGGCCTCCAGCGCCTGAGAATAGGCCTTAGCGGTACCATCTAACCCAAGCTTAACAATATTGATATCTTTTTCTGGTTCATCGATATAGTGCTCACCTTTGACTACGCTTCCATCATCGTATTCCGCAATTAATCTCACATCATCTAAAGTCACAGGTATTACCTTTCCTCTTACCCCAAACATCTGTGACATAGTTCTGATGGCCTCTATCTCTGATCCTACGATATCTGACATTGCAATCATCAATAGATTTCCAAGGGTATGTCCCTTCATATTTTCATTCGCAAATCTGTATGTAAGTAATTCTCTTAGAAATTTATTCTCATTATCTTCTGCTAATGCGAGTATCGATTTCCTAACATCACTTAGTGGTAACAACCCGAATTCATCCCTCACAACGGCATTACTACCGCCATCGTCCATCATACCAACAATAACACTAAGGTTGAGATCTCTGTACTTTTTCAGTCCTTCTAGTACAACCGAGGAGCCTGATCCTCCCCCTATTACTACAATATTCATTAGAGAAAGTATATCACTTTCATGATATAATAGAAGCGTTAATATTACGTGATTTCCATATGGAATTAAAAGTCGGATCAAAAGTGTTCTATCCTTCGCATGGTGCAGGAAAGGTAAAAGCCCAAAAAGAGATTGAATTTAACGGAGAAAAGAAAAAATATTTTGAATTTGAATTAATAACAAATCCTCTAAGTATTTCAACTCCTGTTGATAATATCGAGATGCTTGGTATTCGAGAAGTTTTGCCTGCTAAAAAAATTATGGAGGAAATCAAGGCATTGAAAACAACGCCTTCAAAGAATCCTAAGGTTACAGATTTCAATATAATGCTCAATATGTTCAAAGAACTAGAAGAGAAATCTGATGTTAAATCAACTATTGAGATCATCCAATACTGCAACTATATTAAAAAGAAAAGAGAAAAAGAGGGGCGATTAATCCCTACCAGTATCGAGAAGCAGTTGGAAGAATCCGTCAGAAATTTGGTCGGAGAATTAGCAATAGCTTCTGACAAGTCTTTAGAAGATGCAAACTCTCAATTCCAAAAAGTGACGGGTATTAAGATTACTCTCTCGGAGTATTAATTCTCACAACTAATACAGCATCTGCAACTTTGATCTGGACTCCATCTTCCGAAGATGTTTTTGTAAAACTGTTGGCCAGAACTGCATCCTGCAACTCTTGTTTATGTGACTCTATTAATAGATCAAATTCATCAGAGTTTGTAAAGTAATCTACCGCTATTCGTTCTCCAACCTGGCATCCATTCTCTTTCCTTGCGACTTGAAGTCCACGAGTAATCTCATTCAGCAAACCTTCCTGTTTGAGCTCTTCTGTTATGTTTGTATCAAGAGTAACAAAAACTTTTCCGTCACTCTGAGATACCAAACCCTCACCTTCTACCTCTTTTTCGGAGTATTCTACATCCTTTACATTTAATTCTCCTTTAACTATCTCCAAAAGCTCTGAAACCTCGACTGGAACATATGCTTTTGCAAGTGGTTGCCTTACTTTTAATCTGTTTTCATCTCTAATATTGAGTCCTAAAGAGCACACACCTCTGATATTTGCCATATCATTCAAAAGATTCTCGCTCAAAAGTGCTTCATTTACGCTAGGGTAATCTTCTAAGTGTACAGATTCTTTGTTGTTATCTGTTCTAAGAGTTTGGAAAGCTGTCTCAGACAAGAATGGTGCAAATGGTGCTAACAATTTTGCAATTTCTAAGAGTACAAACTGTAATGTATCCGATGCTTCTTTGTCTCCGCTGACAAATCTTTCTCTGCATCTCCTTATATACCACTTTGACAAATCATCTATCAATGCTGCGACCGCTTTGGTTGCAGATTGGAGATCATATTGATCCATAGCGCTATTTACCTTTTCAATCGTTGCATTTAGCTCTGCTACTATCCATCTGTCCATGACATTTTTAAGTTTCAATTCGTTAATCTTTGAGAGATCCTCTTTGTAACTTAGTAGGTATTTAACGGAATTCCAAAATGGCAACATTATTGATGTCATTACTTCTTTTAAGAATTTCTCATTAAATATGACCTCTTCTCCATGCACGATTGGAGAGCTTAGGAAGTACAGCCTCATGGAATCTGCTCCCATCTGATCAAGTACATCATTTATCTCAGTATAGTTTCGTTTACTCTTCGACATTTTTGTACCATCAGGTGCAAGGGCTAACCCATTAACAATTACATTTTTGTATGTCTTACTATCAAACAGTGCCGTTCCCAAAACGTGTAAGGTGTAGAACCATCCACGTGTTTGATCTACTCCCTCCGCTATAAATTCGGCTGGGAACTTCTTCTCAAATTTCTCTTTGTTTTCAAATGGATAGTGGAATCTTGCAAATGGCATAGAACCAGAATCATACCAGACATCAATGACGTCATTAACACGTTTCATCTGTCCTCCACATTTAGGACATTTGTATGTAACATCATCCACAAATGGTTTATGAGGATCTGTGAGCTCAACACCAGATCTTTTCTTTACCTCTTCAAATGAACCTAATACCTCTGTCTCTTCGCATTTATCACATATCCAAGCCGGAAGTGGTGTACCCCAGTATCGGTTTCTGCTTAGGGCCCAATCTCTTGCATCTTCTAGCCAGTTTCCAAATCTTCCTTCCTTTATATGCTCTGGTATCCAATTAATATCATTGTTCTCCTCTACCATCTGTTTTCTGATCTCAGATACCTTTACATACCAACTCTTGATTGGTTTGTAGATCAATGGTGTGTCTGTTCTCCAGCAAATAGGCATCTGATGTTCATGGTCTTCGTGAGCAAATAGCAATCCTCTTTCTTCAAGATCCTGCATTACATACTTGTTAGCCTTTTTGTAGAACATTCCTTTAAACTGCTCGATCTCATCTTTCATATTGCCCTGATCATCAAGGTAATCAAACATCTTGATTCCCATACCTGTCATAAGAGCAAAATCTTCTTCTCCATATGGAGCCTGATGCACCAAACCCGTACCATCTTCTAAAGTTACATGGTCGGCATGCACTACTCTAAAGCAACCCTCTTCTCTTTTGTCTGCGAAATATGGATACAATGGCTCATATTCTTTCCCAACAAGATCGCTTCCCATATATTCTTTAATTATGTTGGGGTTCTCTCCAAATATTTTCTCTGCAAGGGCTTTGCCAACAATATATGTCTTTCCATCCTTTTCAACATCTACATATTCAAAATCATTACCTACAGCAACCAGTAAGTTTCCAGGCAATGTCCATGGTGTAGTAGTCCATATCAATAGATTTCGATCTTCATCTTTAAGCTTTAGGGCAACCGTAACGGCTGGATCAACAATTGCTTTGTAACCACCCAATGCTACCTCTGAGTTGGAAAGGGTTGTACCTGCTCTTGTGGAGTAAGGAACTACTTTGTAACCTTGGTATAGTAGGCCTTTTCTATATAGCTCACTTAATGACCACCAAACACTCTCTATGTATTTTGGATCCATGGTTGCATATTCCTCATCTTTGTTTACCCACCTTCCCATTCTTTCAGTCAATGCAAATATCTCTCCTTGATACTTTTGTACAGACTCTCTACATAGTTGATTAAACTTCTCTATACCAAATTTCTCAATATCATCCTTCTGTTCAAATCCCAATGTTTTTTCTACCTCATATTCAACTGGTATTCCTTGGCAATCCCATCCTAGGCTTCTATCTACTCTGTACCCTTTCATTGTTTTGTATCTAGGTACTACATCTTTTATGACCATTGTTAATGCATGGCCATAGTGGGGTTTATTATTCGAGGTTATTGGTCCATCATAGAATGTGAATGGCTTGTTTACATCTCTTTGATCAATACTTTTCTGAAAGATATTGTTTTCTTTCCAAAAGTTCATAACATCTGCTTCTACTTTAGGAAAGTTTGGCATTGTATCTGTTTTCTTTATCCTTATATCTTCCATTTTTGTATTTGTTAATTTAAACAAAAAGCCCCTCTCTAAAAACTAATATATATTTAATATTAATCTTTAGAAAGGGGCGAACATTAGTACGCGGTACCACCCTATTTATTTCTCATTTATGTATGTTTCGTATTACTTACGGTAGATTCTACTTGTATATTTACTTTCTTTCTACTACTCCCCAGTGATTACTGGATCTATGTATTGAGGATAATTATATCAGATATTTCGATGGGAGGAAATTTTCTAGAAAAGCTCAGGGAGGATCCGTAAAAATATTACATGTGGACCCTCCCGAGTAAAGCTTTGCATTGGACGGTATGAATACCACATTACCATCCAAAGATGCATTTCCTTGGGTGCTTCCAGGCCCAAGCCTATCCTGGCGGCTGCACAACCACCAATCGAGAGAAAACTTTCCTCTCGAGGATACGGTAGATCAGCTACACGAAGCATAGCGGATCCTCCGCTGGCCAAGATTTCGGCCATCCCGCTCAGGAAACTTCCCTGATAAGTGGTGTATTATCCATATAGTAGATACTATTTGTCAATATTTCCCCAAAACTAGCTATGATATATAATTAGCATATGCAAACAACCTGGAATCTATCCCTACTCTACAAATCAGAAACAGATCCCCAAATACAAAAGGATATAGATATATCAATAGAAAATGTAAAAACATTTGTAAAACATTGGAAAACAAACAAAGAATATACTAAGGATCCAAAAGTATTGAGGAAAGCATTGGATGAATATGAAAAGCTAGTATCTACAACAGGAATCTGTGACAAACCCTACTATTACTTCATGCTTAAAAACAATCAGAATCAAACAGATGCAAATATAAAGGCGAAGTTGAATAAACTCTCTGACACAATCACTAAACTGGAGAATGAGATACAATTTTTTGATATTAAAATAACAAAAATACCCAAAAGGAAACAAAAACAATTCATAGAAAGTGATTCTCTCAAACCCTACAATCATCTATTAGAAAAAAGCTTTGCAGCATCTAAATATACACTCTCCGACAAAGAAGAGCAGATATTCAACATTAAATCAAAAACTTCACACGGCAATTGGGTAGATATGACAAATGAGCTGTTGGATAAGCAGGAAATGACTGTAATTGATGAAGACTCAAAGAAGGTAAATATCAGCTACAACGAAGTAAATAAATATTTAAACTCCGAAAAGAAATCTGTAAGAGATTATGCTGCAAAGCAGTATAACAAGATAAATTCTAGATATTTGGAAATTGCTGAATTTGAGATAAATTCGATATTAGAAAATAAAAAAAATAGTGATGAATATAGAAAGATCCCTACTCCGGAAACTAATAGGCACATAGCCAACGATATAGAACCAGAGATTGTAGATATATTGGCAGAAACTGTAACCAAAAATTTCAATGTCTCACAAAGGTATTACAAGA
>CAYXLF010000008.1:15347-21824 GCA_964465815.1 uncultured Candidatus Saccharibacteria bacterium | reverse complement strand
TAAATTCATTGAATATGGAAGAGGAGATTACTAGGATCGCAAAGGAGGAGACAGGCTTGGATATTAAGGTAAAGCAGTTGGTTGCGTCCAGAATTCATCCAGATTCCGGATTTAAGAATACTCAGATAGTTGCATTGTATTTCCACTGTACGGTTAACAATATTAAAAATACTAAACCAGGAGGAAGTCTCGATTGTCTGGAATGGGTTAAACCTTTGAATGTGTTTAAATATTTTACAACGTCTACATGTGATGAGGTTACAAAGTTTCTTACAATGGTACAAAAGAGTAAATAACTATTCAGTTACCATTTCCCACATGGCATTTTTGTTTAAGGAGAACTGATCCGAATACAAGCTTGAGATCTCTACAACGAGAGCATTTCTACCATTTTCTTCCATCCATTCTTCAAAAGTTCCTGTAATATCATATGTGAATGCTCCTGATGCTCCTGGGGCTACATATGAATAACCTGCCATATTAGAGTAGGTATGCGCCATTGATACCGCATAGGATGTATTGGTTGGGATTACGTATCCTGCAGCTGAGTGGTATGAAACTGCTAGATATGGGGATTGATTTAATATGAAATTTTTAATGGCGGTACTCTCTGGCTCAGAAAATGGTTCTGTACCACCACCTAGTGGATAGTAGTTAGAGAGGAAATATGTTCCAGATGTCCAAGATGAGGATCCAAAGTTTCGGTTCAAATCAACACCGTTGGCGTTAAACCTCGTTCTGTTAGCTACGCCATCAGGGTTAAATGTTGGTATGACAATGATCGTTTTGTCTGAAGGAATTTTTGAATTGTTTATCTCTAACTCATTGATCCATTTGGTAAGTAATGTCTGAGTGTTGTTTTCTGTCCCATGCATGGATCCAAAAAAGACTATTTTTTTAGATCCTGTTCCAAAATAATATCCATATATAGTTCGTCCTTGAACGGATGTCCCAACTGCAGCAACTCTTTGGCATTTTGTTTTCAAGGAAGAGGAATAGCCAGTCGAGGCTGTAAGTCCTGCTGTACTTTGTAATCCTTTCGTGATTGCAATGCTATGCGATTTACAGCTTTCCAGGGCTGCATTAGGATTTATGGTTATCTGATTGTTGTATATCGAGTACGAATAATCTGTGCCGGAATCAAGCTTCACAAAGGTTTTTATGTTTTGTGATTTGTTAATATTCTGATCAAATGTGAGTACAATATTCGCAGAGGGAGAGAAACCCGCGCCCATGTTTGTATATTTGATTTTAGGGCCATCGGAGACACTAAATTGTAATATATATTCTCCTATATAATGGCTTCCATCCTTTCCATTAATGTTTTTAATTCTAATGTTATACGAAGTATTTTGTGTAAGTGATTGTAAGATATTTAGTTTAATTGTTTGGCCTTCGGTTTGAAAAGAGAAAGGAATAGCATTGCCACTAGTATCCTCAAATGTTACGGTATAGCCGTCTTCGATAGCTTTATTAAGAGTTAAGGTTATTGATGGTAGAGATAGTGTTTGTATGACACTCCCGTCTATTACAGTACTGCTTGTAATCTCTACCGCAGGAAGAATGTTTACTTCCACTGGTCCGAATTCTTGAATAATTTGTCCCTCGTAGGTGCCAAGTAGATTCAATTTGTAAGAGGCACCTTGTGAAAGATTCAACCCTGATATATCGCAAGCGAGTTGTGTATTTTCTTTTGTGCATGGAATTGAACTATCTTCAAGAGAGACGGAGTAGTTTATGAAATTGCTGTCGTATTCTGTTTGGTATTTCAGTACTTCGTCATTGTTAATATCTGTTGGTGTCATGTTTGTGATGGACGGATAGGAGGTTGTTAGGAGATCGATCTTTTTATGAAAGATCTCCCAATCTATTTCATCAAAGTATGACAAGTTGAGTTGTATACTAGAAAATTGTGGGAGTAGCGTGGTAGGGGTTATGCATATCTGTTTAGAGAAAAGTTTGTATTTCCCAAAGATTAAAATATCATCTTGGGTTCTTGTAGCAATTGGTGTGTCTGATTCGATTTTGTAATGGTTGGAAAATGGGAAAAAGCCATTCATACAGAATTCTTCTGATGGGAGTATTGTGATTGGATAGCTAGATATATTGTATTTGGTAAGCAAGATGAGTGTCACTAATGGGATGATGATAACTCCTAGAGTGATGAGTATGGCTGACACTATTACATGTTGTTTTGGTTTGTCTGTTTGGGGCATTCCCGAGTATATGTTACGCTACTTGTGCAAATGCTACTACGTAGTTATGACCGTATTTTTTAGAGCATTTAGGACAATATGCATAATGGAAATAATATTTTAATGCTTTCTGATTCCTCTCTTGCAAGTATTCGTCAAATTCCTTTATCCATTGTGGTACTGCATTGTATGGGCCATCAAATACTTTAGAGACGAATTTCCCAGAGAGTGTGGTGTATTCCAATCCTGGGACTTCTTTCATAACTGTGAAGTAGAGTTCGGATTTCCATGGGGATGGATCGTATGCGAGGATTAAAAAATCCTCTGCTTGTACTTCTGCTTTGGCCTTCGTTATTTTCGTATATGATTCAGTTATTACTTTCCCCATATTCAGAGGCATATGGAAGACTTGGGTTACATACGCTTTAGCAAAAGGTTTGTTCTTCCACACATGCTCTTTGTTTTGATATTTCGCGATATCAAGTTCTGGGCAACATATATCATTATTCATTTTAAATACATATTAATTTAAATATTATTTTGCCATAGCTTGCGTCTTCAAGTCTTTTGGCATCTTCTCGATTGCATATCTTAATGCAGTTCTGGGCATATTGGATTTATGCTTCATCACATAGTCAAAAACTTCTTTCTCATTGGATTGACTTGCTACCTTGAGCATCCATCCATATCCTTTCTGTACCATATCATCAGAGTCGAGTAGGAGAGTGTCTGCTATTTCAAATATATCTTTTAAAAATAGTCCTTTCCTTGCGGGAACTATTAATGAGACGGCAGAGGCCCTTTTCATCCATCTGTTGTCTGATTTCGTCCATTCTTTGAGAGTAGAGATATATTGGGGATACATCATGATGAATTCTCCTACGGTATGATTACAAAATGTGTCGCATGATGCCCAGTTGGTTACATACCTGTCTATCCATCTCTCAAATGTTTTGATATCTTTCTCATCGAACTGCTTGTGTGTGTTGTATGACCACTCACATGCTATGAATGTTTCTTCTAGATATCCTGATTGCCAGAGAGATTCACAAAGATCAAAGATTTCGTCTTTTTTCAAATCTTTGACTTCTTTAAAGTATGTTTTTCCCAATTTCACTATATCTGCAGTTTTAGTCCCGTATGTTTTGATTGATTCTTTGAAAAATCTTTGACTGGTTTGTTGGAGTTTTGGATCCGAGAGGGTATTTAGATCTTTTCTTAATCTGTT
This sequence comes from uncultured Candidatus Saccharibacteria bacterium, assembly GCA_964465815.1. Taxonomy (GTDB): domain Bacteria; phylum Patescibacteriota; class Dojkabacteria; order SC72; family SC72; genus UBA12078. Next base: position 18,401 of record CAYXLF010000008.1, on the reverse strand, counting down.
CAATATATCTTCCATCATGTTGTTTCTAATATTATTCGTTTTTTTGTCGAGGTTTTTCCACTATGTATTGATATTTGTGATTTCGGTATATCAAAGTGTTTGCTTATTAGGTTTATTACTTCTAGATTAGCTTGGTTTTTGTCTGGCAGTGCTTTTACAGATATTTTGTATGTTCCATCCTCCATTTGAGTTATGGAATTCCTCTGTTGTTTGGTTTTTACCTTGATCTCTATGATCATTTAACCCAAAAGGAATTTGAGTAGAGCTTGTACTACAAATACTGGCCATACTATTGCTTTAAGGAATCCTAATACGCCAATCCAAAAAGTTGTAGATGTAGAGATGAAGTATATGGCTGCACCTATGAAGCCCAAGCCATAGACTGCTTCTCCTCCACCGTTGCAATGACATTTACTCATTTTATATATATTTAAAAAGTTATCTCTTATTCACATTACCAACCTCTTTCTTCTTTGTAAAGAAATATGGCCATACTATTGCATCGAGTATTCCTGTGTGGAATGTAAATATGGTTAGTCCTATGATTGATGCTATGTAGTGTATTCCTGTTCTGTCATAGAATATCATAACGGAAAGAAAGAATAGTGACGTGAAGCCTACTATAGCAAGTGATATTCTGGTTAGTATCCAATATATTTTCTTTTTTGATTCAATGACTTTTATCATTAGGGGCATCCATAGTGCCGCTGCACCTAGTAATACTGCATATATGAGGTCTATGAATATGAGATCCACATTCCCTCCATTTAGAATGAATATGTAAGAAGAGAAAGTAAAGAAGGAGACTGTACATAGTAGCATAGAGATAGTTAATATCTTTTGTACTTTCTTTGGCATTCCTCCCCAGAGTATTTCAATGTTTTTTATTCTCTTCAATCCAAATATGTATGAGAGTATTACTGGTATGCCAAAGAGGGCAATAGTTACTAGAAAGGCGATTTGATTATTGTTCATAGTATAATGTGTAAGATTATATATTTCATTATACATATTTTTATGAAATTTAAATGGATTAGGTTGGTCTATATTATTCCTTTTGTTTTAGGTATTTGTTGTGCTATTGCTTACTGGGCACATGGGTCATATGTAGCAGAGGATGGTACTTTGGTAGAGGCTTTTGGACTGGTTCCTTTGGGTATGTTTTTGTTTGTAGCAGGGGGAATAGGAATGGTAGTTACGGAGACGGTGTTACGAGTGAGAAGAAGAAAATAACTTAGTTATTGATAATGTTCTCTATTATTACTTTGTACTTGTAGAGCTTTATCTCCTCTCTATACTCTTTTGTTGCAGAATGACGGTCATCTCCGATGAGTATGTTATCAACTAGATTATCAGATATATGCAGTATTGCAGTACTTGGAATATTAAAATGATTGGAGATTGCGAAGTAGGTAGAGGTTTCCATCTCCACGCCGATATATCCTTCTTTTTGCCATTGATCTACATCTTCTTGTGTTTCTGCCAACATAGCCTCGCAAGTAACCATTGGACCCTTTGTGACAGGGTATTTTTCTTCTATAGCTTTACACACTTCTAGGCTTAGTTTTTCATTTGAAAAGTGCCTGCTATCAGTATTTTCTCTTTGATACATCCTTGTCGTGCTTTCATCGCCATATGTATATGTTGGGACTACAATATCTCCAGGTTTTAATCCTTTTTGTAATCCTCCACATGTACCTACTAAAAAATTCTTCTTTGATCCGAATAGGCTTGCAATATGTGTTAGTTCTGAGAGATATGCTCCTCCGTATACGATATCAAACCATATAGTTTTCCCATTTACTTTATATTCTTGTACTCCTCTGAAGAATTCATCTTGTACGTTGTTGGCTTTTGTTGCTTTATATTCTCTGGTTATGTATTCGTCGAATATTTTAATGTTTCTTTTTCTTTTTCCTACTGCAGCCACAATTAGGGCATCTATTTGATAGTCTTTGGGGAGCACAAGTATTTTCTCCCAGTCTTGTTTGGTTAGCGATTTATACATAGAGCTATGGTATCACAAAATGGTGTGTAGTACTAATTTGTAACTTGTTTGACTGACTTTTATAAGTTGCTATTATTTGCACTTGACGAAGAATATTGATGCTTCTATACTGAACGTATATAACCAATATATAACCATCTGATGAAAAATTTTGGGGTCTTGTTATCTGTTTTTCTCCTCTCGCTTTTGTTTTGTTCCGTAATCTTTATTTACCATCCTCAAAATTTATATGCACAGATAGAACCCATATTGGTAAAAGATATTAATGAATTTGGAGAAGGTAGTAGTATTGGGGAATCCATAGTTATGGGTAATGACATATATTTCCGTGCAAGTGACGGTATACACGGGGTGGAGCTATGGAAGAGTGATGGTACAGAATCGGGAACGACTATGATTAAGGATATAAATCCTGGTGGTGGAAGTAGTGCAGATACTGTTTACAGAAGCATGATTGTGATGGGGGAGGACATATATTTCAGTGCTACAGATGGTACACATGGTTTTGAACTTTGGAAAAGTGATGGAACAGATACAGGGACAGTTATGGTTAAGGATATAAGTAATGTAGCGACACCTGGGAAGCCAAGTTTGTTTACTGTTATGGGAGATATGCTTTATTTTTATGCATACAATAGCACATACGGCTATGAACTTTGGAAAAGTGATGGAACTGAATCAGGAACTGTTCTAGTAAAGGATATATATAGTGGAACAGCAAATGCTAGTATAAGTTCAATTGCTGTTATTGGTGATGTTCTGTATTTTAATGCTTCAAGCTCAGGTTATGGTTCTGAGCTTTGGAAGAGTGACGGTACCGAAGCAGGAACTACCATGGTGAAGGATATACGTAGTGGCACGGGTAGTAGCAGTCCTAATTATCTGACTTCATTTAATAGCTCTCTGTATTTTTCAGCAACCAATGGGACTAGTGGTATTGAACTCTGGAAAAGTGATGGCACGGATGCGGGCACTCTGATGGTTAAGGATATCTATGGTGGGAGTGGGTCTAGTTCACCACTTTATTTAAGGAGTATGGGTAGTCT
>CAYXLF010000008.1:0-15247 GCA_964465815.1 uncultured Candidatus Saccharibacteria bacterium | reverse complement strand
AAGGATATAAATTCTGTGACGACTGACAGCTCTCCTACATATTTAACTGCTACTGAGAATATGTTGTATTTTGTTGCAGATGATTGGTTGTACGGTTCTGAATTATGGAAAACGGATGGGACTGAATCTGGAGCATCTCTTGTTAAAGACATTTATCCTGGTGATTACAGTAACAGTATTGATGCGATGTACGCCATAGGAAATACTCTGTACTTTACTGCTGAAGATGGGATATATGGTGTTGAGCTTTGGAAGAGTGATGGTACAGAATCAGGAACAGTTATGGTAAAAGATATTTATGCAGATGCTTACAATAGTTATCCTGAAAGTCTTACTTCCATAGGTGATGATTTGTATTTTTCTGCAAATGATGGGAACTACGGTAGAGAATTATGGAAAAGTGATGGTACAGAAGCAGGTACTGTGATGGTTAAAGATATTTATACTGGTACAGGTGGTAGTAGTATAGACTCCATAACTCGTGTAGGAGAGGTAATTTATTTTAGTGCAAGTACTAGCTCGTATGGAAACGAACTTTGGAAGAGTGACGGTACGGAAGCTGGAACTGTTATGGTTAAAGATATATATGATGGTACGAGTAGCAGTAATCCAGATTACTTCACTAAGGTAGGAGATCTTGTATATTTTATGGCAAGGAATTCTGCATATGGTTACGAGCTGTGGAAGAGTGATGGCACCGAATCCGGTACTGTTATGGTAAAAGATATCTATACCGGTACAAGTGGTAGTGCCCCATGGCAGTTGGTTGATATGGGGGGTACTTTGTATTTTCATGCTAGTAATGGAGTTAACGGGTTTGAGCTTTGGAAGAGTGATGGTACAGAATCAGGCACCGTAATGGTCAAAGATATTTATACTGGGAGCACATCGAGCACTCCGATGTATCCTACTGTTATTGGGAATACATTATATTTTACTGCGGAAGATGAGACTAATGGTGTTGAGCTTTGGAAGAGCGATGGTACTGAAGAGGGTACTGTTTTGGTAAAAGATATTCAATCTGGCATAGTAGGTAGTACGCCTACGAGTTTGATAGCAATAGGGGAAACTCTATACTTTTCGGCTAATGATGGCGTATATGGCTATGAACTTTGGGAGAGTGATGGTACAGAAACAGGTACTGTAATGGTAAAAGATCTTTATGTTGGAACTAATGAGGGTGATCCTACAAATCTTACTTATTTTAATGATACTTTGTATTTTTCTGGGAACTCAGTATATGGTAATGAACTTTGGGTGCTTGGTGCTTCGACACAACAGCCTGAAATAATACCAACTGAAGATCCTACTGAAGAGGAGGATCCTAGCGTTGTAACAGAAACTACGAATGACGGGGAATATGAAGCGACACATGAGTATACTCCAGCGCAAGATTCTTCATTGGATACATCCAATGAAACTTCAGACGAATCCACAGACGAATCTATAGATGAATCACCTATGGATGTTGAGAGTAATGAAGTAATCAAGACTTTAGATGGGGAGATGGAGGAGGAAGAGGGTAATAGTATCGCATGGATATTCATAGCTGGATCTGGTGTTTTGTTGCTTCTCTTCCTTATTACCCTTTATATTCTAAAAAGAAAATCTCGAGAAGAGTTTTAATGGGTAGTTATTGCATTTTTGCTTAAGATTTCATTGTATTCGTCTTGGCTATTTGTTTTAACAAGAGGTTTAAGTGGTGTTAATGAATTACCTAGTAAGCTCTTAATACCATTTAACTTCTCTTCTTCTAAGGTACGCATTGCAACGTATACATCTCCTCGATCTTCTCCCATATATTTGGTAATGCTGTCTTCTTTTTGTATAAAACCGTATTCTCGGGAGCTAGTTAACAACGCTAATTTCTCTTTGCCTTCATCCACCAGTTTGAGAACCAAATAGGGTTGTGCCTCGTAGACACCCATTCTTTTTGAAATTAATAGCTGAGTATTAATCTCTGTGATCTCGGAAAGATCAAATTTAGCAATATATTTTCCATCAGAGATTTTAATATCTTGCTTTGTTACTTCACAGTAAACTTTCAAATTTTTTAAATAGAAAATTATGCCCCATAAAAACAAAAGCCAAAGAAGTCCCCAAAAAGATACTCCAAAAATTCCGACACTAGGATAAGAAAAATAAGCAACGATGGGTAAAATTATTACTAGAAAAATACTTGAAATGAACAGGTTCTTCTTGCTTAGTGAGAATTTAACAGGATTCATAGGTAATTTTTATCATCAAATTATTATTTACAGTATATTACGAGTAATGTATTTAAACAAATAGAATTATTTGACAAAGGGATGCTATTCTTTTAGATTTAAGGATGGTTAAAAACAAAAAACTTCCCAAGACTGCATTAATTATCGGTATTGTTGTAATTGCTGTTGTTTTAGCAATATTTTTTCTTTATAGAACAATTATAAACAACCCACAGTGTCAAGATAGGAGTTATGATCAAGGTTGGGAGTGTAGATATCCTCAAATTGTTCTCTTTATGCCTCAAAATAAGGATCTAGAATACAAGATCAAGTGTGAAGATGAAGGAGGTACATATAATAGTATGATAGTGACGAAAGAAATGACTACAGGTGGTGGTGTAACTATGGAGAAAACTGGCCCATTCTTCTATTGCAAGATACCTTTCTCCGACTATGGAAACAATTGTAATAGTAGCGATGATTGTAAGGGAGCTTGTGAATATGTTGGAGAAATACCTGAGACTTGTGTAAGCAAGGATGACAAAGAGTATGAGTGTCCCGAAGAGATATCTGGGAGTTGTACAGATGGCGTGGATGATGGCTATTCAGGTCGAAAAATAGTAAATGGGAAGTTAATATACCAAACAGATTTCGTGATTTATTAAGAAAAGTATCCGCATCTTAAGATTAATGATTGTATTGTAGAGACTATGGTAGATCTTCCATTTCTATTTATTTCTTTTATGTAACTAGAAGCGGGAGAATAATAGTAGAACCCCTAGAAAAATGCTCGATCTAGTTCGAACATTCAATGAATACCTAGATTGCATCAAGATTGATGCTTAATAACTTCCAAGTATTTCCTTCTTTAAGAAATTGAGTTTCTAGTTTATATGTAGCGTTCTTGTATGTTAGTGAGTATGTAAATGTCGCTACTGATCCTAACTCTGTAGATTCTATTTCCTTACCAGTAATTTTAGCATCACTAAATGGGAGAACATTGTATGTGTTAAAGAAAGTAGCAAAATCAGTACGAGTGACAGTTGCTTTAAATTGATCAGATGTTGTCTGATATACAGCATCCGCACTTGTGGTAGAGAATGAAGTCAAGAAATCTGTGGAGGCTTGAAGTGGTTCTTTTGTAGTGGTATTTACGATAAGAAAAATGATTGTAGCAATAGATGCACAAAAGACAATAAATGAACCAATAACAATCAGTATAATCCTCAAGACATGTTTTGTTTCTCTCGCTGGAGTTGAAGAGATTGTATTTGTAACTATATCAGATTCATTCATACTATTTCCTTAATAATATTATAATTTAATCATTGTACATGACTTCTTTTACAAAAGTGAATAAGGGTTGATATCCTTCTTTTTGACATCCAATATACCTAATGCTAAATTTATTAATAACCTTTCATCCCCTCTATATGAAAAATATCATATCTAAACTTCCTAACATAAAGTTTGGGAAAAAACAGATAATCATTGCATCTATAGTTGCAGGAGTTTTAATTATTGGTACAGTATTAACAATCTTCTTACTCAAATACAAGGCACAAACATCTCAGGAAGATTCTAGAAAATATGACTATGTATCTCCAGAAGGATATGCTAATGACTCTGGAAAATATTTTTACCTAACCCAAGACTATGGAGATGAAGAACCAAAATACAAAGTATATGGAGAGGTGGGTGCTGTAAAATTTGGAACCGTAGGTTCAACAGCCTTCCCTCTTAGACAAGAAGAAAGAACAACCAGCATATATGTAGATTGTGGAGAAAGTATAGTAGAGCCTACAGTTGAGGATGGTGTCATAATAATAGAGGATCCAAGTGAGATAGATTTTGAATATACAACAACTGATCTTGGGGAAGAACCAGTAGAGGTAGGAAACCACTGTATAGTGCAATTCAATACCGCATATATTAATCTAGCAGCGAAGGAATCAGGAGAACCATATTACAACTTAAACTCGTACATAGAACTACCAGATGGTTCCCTCATAACTGTAACATCTGTACCTGATATTTTTGTACTCAATGATCCCGAAATACAGGTAAATATTTTTGAAAATGAAACAAGAATAGTTTTAGTATCAGGAGCTGCATACTTCAGAGTGGTAAAACAACCAGAAGGTAAGATATTCTCTGTACAGGTTTGGGACAGGATATTTAAAACCAGTGGACCGGCGGAATTCTTTGCAAATGCAGATAGTGGGTTAAAAGTATTTGATACGGGGGATACTGCAGAAGAACAGGTATTGTATCCTGAATACTATACATTCCTGGATGGAGGGCAAAAATTCCTAGATGAATTAGCGACAGGTGATGATTTGGGAGTGTTGGAAACTGGAGGTTTTAGATTCATCTCCGGAGAGGGGGATATATGGGTAAGAGGCACCAATGAGAAGATTAAGAGCGAGATGAATAAAACCTATGTAGTAGCATACGGCAGTGTATATTCTGAGGGTGTATCAAAACTACTTTCTTCTGCGGGGTATATAGAGGGGGAGAATACTACTAGATATATGCCAGAAGTATATTCTACATTCATATTTACACAGCTACAGTTAAATAGCGCAGTGATAGGGTTGGGAGATATAACAAGAAGTGATGGAAAAAGTACAGGAAATAAAGTGAGTGCATATATTAAACACTTCAAAACGACATGGAAGACATATACCGAAAACCAGATAGCAGAGATAGTGGCACAGGATGAGAAAGAGAAGGCTGAGGAAGCTGCAAGGGCTGCTGCTTCAAGATCTGCATCTTACTCTGTGAGTTGTCCTTCTGGCTACTACTATATCGGTGGTAATTCCTGTTGTCCTAATGGTTATGCATATAATGCGAGTATAGATAAATGTACGAAGGCAAGAACATATTCAAAAACAACAACCCCTCCTTCATATACTCCATCTAATGGGAGCACGGGGAGTTCATCTTCGAGTGGTAGTACATCATCAAGTGGGAGCTCTTCTTCAGGGTCAACAGGTGATACTTGTATAAGGCCTGACCCAATGCAAGCTTGTTTTGATATGGATATTTCTAGTGGTCAATGTCCTAATGGTGTTCCTAGAGATGGTTTCTATATTAGTAATGGACAGTGTTGCCAAGATATAGAACTTGAGTGCTTGTATTTTGATTAAAGAGGATAATGGAGGTTCTCGTTGGTACAAAGAATAATGACAAGAGAGTATGATCCATCTATGCAAAAGATATTAGGTGTATATTATGAATGGAGGCTAACAAATAACAGACTATTATTAGAGAAAAAAGTTATCTCTCTATAAAAGCGTTGGAATATTACCCAATCACCTTTACCATCTTCCCATACTGCCCCTTAGTTAAGAATATTCTATGTACATCCTTGTTCTCAGTCTCTCCTGTTAATGTAGCAGTATTAGATATACCCCAACCTACAATTTTCTTGTTCTTAATATTCAAATCTATGTAATAATATTCTCTCTTGCTATTCATATCACAACTAATTATGTAGAGAAATACATATACAAGAGTCTGATATAATATGAAGAGTTAAAATAACAATCATACATATGAATAAAAAAGTAAAATACATCCTTTACATACTTGCATTCATAGTTGTTGTAGCTTTGGGAGTATTTCTGTATACAAAGAAATCAGACAACAACATCCTTAATAAAGATAACGGCAATGTCGCTGTAGATGATTCGAAACTCACATATCTCTTAGATAGATACCCAATAGAGGAGGTCCCGCTATATATGGTAAGTAAGATTAGTTCATGTAAATTGTATAACAATTGGGATGCCAGTAATCGTTCAATATTTGGGGATACAGAATTTAGTTACTACAATGTAGTGATATATACAGATGCTTCACAATCTGAATTCTTAGGTTACTACAAAAATTTCTTTGATGAGGAAATAGTAGATGACTATCCTATGCCTGATATGGTTCAAGGGTATGTGGGAAAGTATAGGGTAACTGCTTCCCACTATGATTCAGACAATACGGCATATATACAGGTATATTTCCCTAAAGAAGAAGTTACTAGAGAGAATATATATTTTGATACATTTCCGAATCTCTTCCAAGAGGATAGTATGTTTATAGAAGAAGAGAATTCATATGGTTTACTTAATCAGGTAGGAGGACAGACAGAATATACAAAATATTTTACAGTAATAGATAGTGGAGACAGGGATAATGATGGTAAGGATGATGTTGATGAGTTTGGTGTTCTGATATCAAAATATCAAGGTTTGTATAGTGGTAAAGAGGAATATGAATTTGATAGTAGTACTGGGCGTATGACTTGGGTAGAGGATTGGTATGATGTTGTTGCTAGTTTCTCTAGAGATCATGGAAGGATATATTTGAATATGAGGGGGAGTATTTCTGATTAGGGAGTAATCAAAATGGGGGAAGTGACTAGAATATTCTTGGGAGACAGATTGTTTCTCTTATCGCAACCTTGAAAGAATGGCGGAGGGTATGGCACGATATCCGAAAATATCCTCTGTATAATATTAATTTCCCAATATCTTTAATATCTCTCCTCCGATCTCTTCGTTAAATCCAGAATATGCTTTTTCCCCTATAAATATAATAGGATAGTAACTGTAACTATCAGAAATACCCTCGCTCTTTGAAATACTCCCCTTGTAAGCATTCAGTTGTGTACCAAAATCAGTATCTGTAGTTAAATGCTCCTCATACTCAATATTGTTCTCCTGAAAGAATTCCTCCATCTCTACACACATAGGACCTGTACCGTTATGGAAAACAACCACATTGTTATCCGTACTTTTTGTAATTCCTGAATCTCCATTGTTAAGATCTTCTACTTGGCAAGGATTAGTCACATTTGTTTCGTCCTCATATGATACCGCAGGTCTAATCTTCTCTGGAGTATATGGAGCATTCTTGTTTATAGGTATCTGCCACATAGGCATCTCCTTATCTACACTTCCTAATGTATCTAAATCTACCCAATCAACCTCGTAGTTATCCCAGAACCTATGCCACATATCATTCCATCTCTCTTTGTATCCACCAATATATGTATGGGATACAGCCATGAACTTTTCATTTTGTATTGCTCTCTTGTATTGTGTCTCCATATCTTCAGGTGAGCCATTTCTTTCGTAGAAGCTGTAATCGCAGAAACTACCATATTTAAATTCGGGTACATCAATATTTGATACTGAGATTATCTTTACATCATATTCCTCAGGTTTGTATATGGTTGTTGCCAACTCAGTTGTTCCTCTTGCAGTAATATATTCAATACCGAGTGCTTGTGCTACCTTTACAGTATTCTCATCTGATGCCATGTACCTTGAACTAATTACTCTTGGAGTAACACCAAGATATGTTTGTGCATTTTCAATCATCTCAGAGATAATCTCATACTGTCTGTCATATGACATACCCCAGAATGGCTCTGGATCATATGATGGTGCTAGTTCTACGACTCCAGATTTTAAAATCTCCTTTAGAACATCTGCATGCTTCTCTATGAAGCTACCACTCACCATTAACAATCCTTTAACATCTCTCTCTTTCATATCATTCACCATATTGACTAATCCATCAGTATTCTGAAACTCTATGAGTAGCATCATAGCCTGGGGAGTAGTGGTATCTGTTTGTGTATTTTGGCAGACATATTTGTTAATTAGGAAATATTCTCCGACTAGTAGGAGTAGTATTCCAACGACTAAGGTTGGGAATATGAGCAGTTTTTTATTCATTTTAAATGGTTAATAATTTAAAAAGACTCTTAACAATATTTTTTTTAGATTCCTCTAGATGATACATAACATGTTGGCCATTTTTTGTACTTGAGACATACCCCATATCTTGTAATGTCTTTAAGTGATGGGATATGAGGTTATGTTTTAATTCCAGATTTTTAACCATCTGGCATACGCAGGTATCTTTTTTGTAAAGGAGGTCAAGGATCTGGATACGGTTAATAACCAGCAACTTCTCCAATTCTTTAATGTTTTTCTTTTTAATATGTTTCAACATATATTCAAATATACCAGGAGGACATATTTCGATCAAGGTTGAAATACTATGACTCTCTCTTGGTTATTGAGATTGCATATCCATTGATTAGGGCTTGTGAAATCTTCTGCATTACTGAGGTAAGATCTCTTTGATATTGGCTTTGAGATATCCCCATCATCTTGGCGGCTTCTTCTTGATCAATATTCTCAAGATATCTTAATCTAAGTGTCTCAAGTTCTTCATCTGTTATATTTACCTCATTGAGTTCTCTAAGTGGTATCCCCCTGGGTTTAAAATACGTATCATTAAATTGCATTCCTAGGCTTCTTCTAAATCTTGGTCTCATATTTCTTTTGTTTTAACAGAATGCTCCTTTTAGTTGTGTGCCACATTTTGGACATACTTTCTTTGTACATGGTATTCCTCTTGTGTGTGGTTCTGTGTATGCACAGTTTGGACATTTACATTCTTTAGTACCACCCAATCTTTTGCCTTTTGATCTAGGAAGAAATCCTAATTTCCTTCCTGTCATTGGGCCTTGTCCTAATGGGCCTGTATTGTCTAAGTTTGGCATATGTATATATATTAAAACTTAATTATGGGTATATACCCACAACTAAGTATATGTCATTTTGAAATGGAGAGTCAATAGTTCGGACGTTCCGTTCACTATCTAATCCGGAATAGAAATCCCGAACTGATTGGAATATCGGGAAAAACAATGTTTTGAATATGTTCGGAATGAGGTATTTCGTAATACGGAGGATATGGAATGATTTCCGAAATAGTGACTGGTTAAGAATTGATGATTGTACTTTGGAAAAAGTTAGAATGTTTTCTCGTAATGTCTAATAGCATTAATCTCTGATGCCCATGTATTATCTGGGTTTAATTCTTCTAATTTGAATAACTTTGTTGTGAGAGGTGAGTTAGCTAATACTTCTTTAGCAGTTTCTAAATCTATTTGTATTTGAAAAAGAGAATTAATCATAGCATTACCATCTTTAAACACTACATCAAAGAATATCTTCTCTGGATCTGCATCTTGTATTTCTAAACCGATCTCTTCTTTTAGTTCTCTCTTAAGGCCTTCAAGAAGTGATTCACTTAGATTTATATGTCCCCCAGGATGTTTGTATTTGCTTGCCCCTTCATTTAGTACCATGAGATATTTATCTTCTACTTGTACTATTGTACTTGCTCTTAAACTGAAGGATTGGACTGTATCGTTATTACTTATAAAAATATTTTTTCTGTACTCTCTCATAATTTGTATGAATATATTGAATTATGGTTAATTATACAATAGAAGTAAGATTATTTCGGAGGATGATTAAGTGGAGTGAGCGGAATTGATTGATAAAACGGCTTGTTACTACAATGAAATATTGGTTCGGGGAAATTCTAAAAATAGATGGCGGGACATACGGGTCTGGAACCCAAAATGAGACAAAAGAGACACCTAAAAAAGAGAGGTCGAACACTAACGTACAGGATTTGGATCGAAGATATAATTATGGATTTTATACCATTCAACTACAATTTCTAGAGATTTCAACTCTTTTTGTAATTTCGCAATTCTTCTATTCATAAGTCCTTTTCTTGCTCTAGTTAGTGTGCTTTCTTGGTCAAAAGATGAAAAAATAACTCGATCAGGCTTCAATAATTTAGCAACACTTTTGAGCTTGTCAAAATCTTCATTATTAAACAGTTCTATTGATTGTTTGACTTCACCAATTACAAGCTTCCCATCTATAACACAAGCGATATCTAGGTCTGTCTCAGTTTTTAATTTCCCGCTTCTTGTTTTCTTGATAAGATCAGTGCATGGAATAAAGTAAAATGAACTCTTTGCCTCCATAGATAGCTGTCCAAGTACCATAAGAACAGGTATAACGCCATGCTCTGAGAATGCATCTCTAACCATACTGTTCAACTTATAGCTCCAACTTGGTTCTGCCAGCAGTGTAAAAACATATTTACATCCATTACAAACTACATTTTGTTTAACATTATCTATATGATAATAATTTTTATCTCCACATCGTGGACATTTCGCATTTATGCCACATAGTAAAATGTTTGATTTTATTAGGTTACTCAATATCTTTAAAACGTCATCTTTCTGAGCTTCGAATGTCGTTCCATGCAACAAATTATAAGCGTTAGTCTCTCTCTCTGCTTCTTCTAAGAATATATTGAAATTAGCCTCTTTATCTTTATTTCCTACATTTTTACTTATTTTGACCACTTTCTCAGCTAGCCATATTCTACCAGTCGAGGTTGTTAGATTAATCCCAGACGTTATTTTTTGCTTCAACTGCGTTGATACATTATCAATAAGCTTTTGATCTTTCTCGGACCTTTTATTTGATAAAATTTCAAACATTTGTCTTATGTATTTCTCTTTTATCAGAAGAAAAGCCTCATCTACATCAGAAAATAAACTCAATACACCACGAAGTGGCTTCCCCATTGAGGATGTTCTATATGTATAGTATGGCGCCGAAGAAAAGACTGAGCTTGGAGTTCTATCTATATTTTTATAGCTTTCGCCACAAAAGATATTTCCAAAAATTCTACTCTCTTCAGGTATTTTTACAACAACGATGTTTTCATCTGGCTCAAAAACAGTTTTTCTTCTCATTAAGATGCTGAACATTCCTTCTTCATTAATTCGGGCTTCTTTATTGAAAAAGTATAACGTATTTAATAGATTGCTTCTCTTCGGTAATTGCCACCAATAACTCTTTCCTTGTATTGTTTTATTATTCTTTGGCCGATATTCTATATAGAAATCTGTAACCCAATATTGTCCTCCCATCCCACCTTCTGGAATATCTGGCTCGGGTATAGTTATAAACTCTTCACTCGAGTAAGCTCTGAAAAATTGAAGGCCTCTTTTCTTATTAAAATTTGAATAAGTCGAAGAAAACTCTGGGAATGGGAAACTTGTGTATTTGATTACTTGTCTTGGGTGAAACAGACCTCTATTTATAGCTTTCTTTAGTCTTTCTAAGGTGCTTTTTCTGATCGATAAAGATACGAACTTGGTTTTGTTCGAGCTGTTGCTCATTAATCCCGTATATTTATTAATAAATTGAGTTAAACCATCATTTAAAATTGGGTCGGATATCAAATCTTGAGTTATCCATAATTGTCCGAACCTTACTCTTTGCCACGCTCTAAGGTTTAGAGGTCTATTCCAAGCGTAAACAATCTCATTTAGTGAATTTCCAACTATAACTTCAAACGATTCATCTGTGGATGTGAGCTCAGTATCTTTTATATGCTCGGAATACGATGAGATTTGAGATGCGAAAATAAGTCTATTTCGAAAATCCCCGATATATTTAAGAGCTTCATTGAGGGAATTAGAGTCAATAATATTGAATATTTTGCGATTGCATCCTTCCAAAGCTTTCTTTGTATGAATTAAACCGTTTGGGCTTGTATCGTAATTCCCGAAGTTAATCTCTATGAATCTTCTGATATTATCTGGTGTTTGTTCTGCGATATTAAATAGCGCTAATTGAGTACTGTGCTCGGGGAAATCTCTTGATATCTTGGATATTAAACTTTGCGAAGGAAGTATTGAAATTGGATCGTCATCAAGATTTATATTGGGATTGTTGAAGTCATGGGGCTGTTCAAATCGAAAATTAGTGAGAAATATTTTGAATTTCTTTTTAAGAGAATCCTCTAGAGGAATAGTTGTGAATACGATATCTGGGTCATAATCCCTAAGTAGTTTCCACCATTTGCTACTTATCGTTCTCCCGTTTGTATAGATGATCGGATTATAATTTCCTCCCCATTTACTTCTATTGAAAGTAATTATTTTCTCAATTATTGAATTCGCAATTGTTGAGGAAGGGTCTACAAGAAAAGCTATTTTTGTAGGCCTGTTGTTGTAATAAATTGAATATGGTTCTATTTCCATATGTTTAATAAATTAGACCTTTCTCATCTCTAAATAAGAATGCCTTATTATCCCTCTTTCTAAGATACTTTGCCAATTCTTCATCATTTTCATAACCTTTTAATCTTCCAGTTAAGTAACCCATTCTGTAATCTATCCCTGTACTCATTAACCTCCAGTTTGTATTTTCTAAAAGCTTGTTAATAAGGGTTCTTAATTCTTGGATACTTTTTTCTTTCTTTCTAGATTTTTTAGAATCTTGTACTGTAAAAGGAATAATTACAAATCTACCTATATCTGGATCTCCAAAAGACAAGCTTTCATACTTTTTATTCTTGAAATTCTTTTCTAACAGTTTCAATAGCTGTACTGAAGTTAATTTCTTAACTTTCGCAGCTTTTTGATAATGTGGATCTTTCTTTTTCTCCTCTGAATCTTTAATCATTTCTGTTATTCTCTTTAAGTTTTCCATCTCTTGTATATATTTAGAACCCTCTTCATCAGATAGACAGTAAGTAGTTCTGTATTTCTCTAACAGACTTTGATCTTTTTTCTTTTCAGCTTCTCTTTGCCTATCTTCTTTATCATAATCTATAACGATTTCGTCTTTGTAAGTACATTGGGTACAAGTTTCTTTAATAGTGGAAATATTATCTTTGTATTTAGAGGATGTTTTTAACTTACTATTACATTTTGGACAGAGTGATGGTTTAGGTTTGTAAATATCCCCATTGTCATAAACAATCATTACTTTTTCACAGTTTTTACAGTGTGCAAAGAATTGAACTCTGGAATTGGGGTTGAGAATATCGTCAATATGTCTGTCTTCTTCTTCGATTTCCATACCACAATGTTCACAAGGAATGTAGGAGGGGAATATTGCTGTGTTTAAGCGATCATCTAATTTACTATCTTTATCTTTCCATCTTTGAATGGTTTCTGCCTTATTACGATATCTTTCACCTTTCTTGAAATAGAGTAAGAATTTTTCTAAGCCTTCAACTGAAATATCAAGAGATCTTTTTCCAATCTTTGTTCTGTCCATTATCACTTTCTTAGAGGTCTCAACTGTCAGCAGGCAATCTTTTATGGTAAGTAAATCATATAGCTCTTCGTAATATTGGTTTTCTTTTAGTTCCGCCATTACGAATCTATTGTAAATTTAGTAATGGGCATCTTAGGGTAAAGTTCTTTTGGATCAAAATCGTTGAAAAAGAATAGGCTTGAGTTCCCGCTTGTGTCTTTTAGATTTTTCCCCATTATAGGTTGTCTAGAGGTAATCATATTATAAATAAGCTCGCCAGCTACTAGATTTCTACTATGATCTCTCTCAATATCGATGAGTTCTGTTACTTTTTGTATTGATGAATACTCATATTCCTCATCTTCTGTGTTTTTCTTCTTGGAAAGATAGGAAATTCCGTTCTCAGAGGAGCTGTTGATGAAAGACAATGTTGGATTGTCATCTGGCGTTATTTTAATGCCTGACTTCCCACTATATAGTCTCAGAGAGTGTTTATAGGCATTATAAGAATCTCTATCTGTGAATTCTTCAGCTAAGATCGATAATATTCTTTTAATATTGTATGTGTTCTTTTCCCATTCAATCTCTTGAGTGGTCTCATAGCTGAGATAGTAAAAAAGCCATCTGATTTTATCAATTTTTTGTTTCTTATTACCTATCTGGGCATCTATTAATTCATCAAGCTTTAATATAGAAAAGTCTCCCTTGGCTATTTTCTCTACTTTTTTATAATTATTTTTCCAATCCGAGTTTGAAATTGTAATCCATAAATATCTGTTATCTTTGTAATATAAAGCAAAGAGTAACTCAAAGAGAGTCTCGATTGCTTGGAATCCTAAAAAGTGTATATCTAGTGCGAGGCTTCTTTTGAAAGACCCTTCTTCGCTATCCAAATCTGTTTTGAAATATCTGTGATAATACTTTTGTATCCTTTCTGCATTGTCATAAGTATCTTTTAAAAAATTGGTTTTTCTTATCCAGCAGTAAGTATCATATATCCTGTAAAAGCCTTGGATGTTTTCAGGATCGTTGAACATATATCTTTGCTTTTTAGTTTTCATAGATATTTAAAAGATATTATAATACATTATAGTTTAAGCTTTAGGCTTTGAAAATGAAATCAAATAAAAATCTAGGACAATTGGGGTATATTAGTAAATACATAAATGAACTGATTAGCAAGAATCTTCTACTAATAAGGAAAATTACAAAAGATCAAGTGTATATATATCCTGCATTTCATAAAAAAATACAGGCTAAGATCGAATCGTTTTCCAATGAAGATATTATTTGTATTAAAGGTGTTAACTCTGTCCCCGAAGAGGAATATAGAAGAATATTAAAAGATCCAAACGATCCTAGAAAATATCACATCCTTACACACATGCGTGATGATAGTAGTGAAGAACCAATTCAGTATCTAGTAACAAAAAAAGTTGGTGAGCTGATTTCTGCAATGATGGATGTTTACAGAGAAGAACAATTCAAAATTCATAATCAGAAGAGTGAAATCAATAGATTAAAAAATCCCAATTTTGAGAACAACTTTGATGAGGTTAATGCAGAACTTCTTCTTGGTGATTATGGGTCACTTCGGTTTTCCAAAGCGAAGTATGCTCAAGCCATATGTAAGCTCCTTTTTAAGAGTAAACAAAATATTCAGCATATATGGGCCATTGACGACATTTCTGACGTCTTAAAGAAAATATACCGAAAAGATGAAAGAGAGGAACCCAGAAATATGAATAAAGCTGTTGAATTAAAGATCAGAAGAATCAATGAAAGAGTCAGAATCTTTACCAAAGGCTCTGTCGATGGCTTGATAAGATGCTACGATTATCAGGTGTATGTAGATCCAAAATATTTCTACCTCTTTAAATAGTTCGACCGAACTTTACCGAACTTCAAAATCCTTAAAATGGCTAGTGTAAAAATCAAAAGGGTTTTTACATAGCTTATTTTTTATATTTTTAATCATGAAAGAAAAACTTCAAACAGTGTATGTTCCTATACAGGAACTAATTAAAGCTGATTACAACCCAAGAAAATGGGATGAGAAAGCTTTAAACGATCTAACTACCAGTATCG
>CAYXLF010000007.1:0-22024 GCA_964465815.1 uncultured Candidatus Saccharibacteria bacterium | reverse complement strand
ATTAAAAAATTATGAAAGCATTAATAGGAATAAAAAAAGGAATGACTAGAGTAATCAACAAAGAAGGGAAAGTTGTTCCCGTGACTGTTGTTGATGTTGCTGGCTGTATGCTTTCATTTAAAGAACCTATGGGGTTTGAATTAGGATTAGGTGAGAAAAAGAAGGCGAACAAAGCGTTAACTGGAAAATATAAAGAAGCAAAAAAAGTTCCTTCAATCAGAAGATATTTTAGAGGGGAATTAGCAGTTGAGAATGTGAATATTGGAGATGAAATCAAGCCTGAGATATTTGTAGCAGGTGATAAGGTGGAGGTAAATGGAGTATCAAAGGGTAAGGGATTCGCAGGAGTAGTTAAAAGATGGGGATTTAAAGGTGGACCAAGGACACATGGTCAATCTGATAGATTGAGAGCACCAGGTTCTATCGGTGCAGGTACTGATCCAGGAAGAATCTTAAAAGGTAAGAGAATGGGAGGAAGAATGGGACAAGAGACTGTAACTTTGAAGAATAGGGAAATAATAGATATTAAAGATAGCTATCTATTAGTATCTGGTCCAGTACCAGGTTCCAACGGAGATTTAGTTGCAATATATAGCAAATAATTATGGAAGAGAAAGTTAAAAAGACTACAACTAAAGAAACAGAGGTAAAGCTAAACAAAAATGTTTGGGAATTACCATTCAACGCTGATTTGATAGCACAGGTTCTTTATGTATATATGAACAACGAGAGAAAGGGTACCTCTAATGCTAAAACTAGAGGAGATGTAAGCGGTGGTGGTAGAAAGCCTTGGAAACAGAAAGGTACAGGTAGAGCAAGATCTGGATCTATTAGATCTCCATTATGGGTAGGTGGTGGTGTTACATTTGTTCCTAATAACAAGAATTGGGACAAGAGTATTAACAAGCAGATGGCAAAGAAAGCGACATGTATTATGCTTTCTGAGAGATTGAGAAAAGAGGAGTTAAGCTTTGTAAGTATGCCAAAAGCTGATGCTAGAAAAGCATTGAACAAACAGATCGGAAAAAAGGCTTTGGTAATATCTGCAAACGAGGAGATCAAGAGAAATTTGGGAAATGTAGAGATTGTTAAGGTAATAGATCCAATGAAGTTAAACGCAAAGCACTTAGTAGAATCTAAGAATATATTAGTAGATCAGGATACTGTTAAAATTCTTGAAGAAAGATTAACAAATGGAAAATAAAGAAATTAAATTACAACCTGTTGTTTCTGAGAAAAGCTATAACCTAGCGAACGCTTCGAATAAATACACTTTCTTGGTAACAAGAGGTTTTAACAAAATTGAAATTGCAAAAGCTGTTGAGAAAAAGTACAAGGTACATGTAGAGAAGGTAAATAATGTAGTGAGACCTGGACAGAAATATAGAGACTTTAAGACCAATATGTTCTTCAGAAGATCAGATTTGGTTAAGTATGTAGTAACCCTAAAAAAGGGAGATAAAATTGATGAATTCTTAAATATATAGTTATGTCAGTAAAATCATTTAAACCAAAAACTTCGACATTAAGAGGTACAAAATTAGGAGATAGATCCGGCTTGGAAAAGAAAAAAGGTCCAAGAAGCTTGACTATTGCCAAAAAACAGAAATCTGGAAGAAATAGCCAAGGTAAAGTAACTGTCAGACATCGAGGTGGAGGTTTCAAAAGAAGAGTAAGAGTGGTTGATTTCAAGAGAGAAAAGTATGGAGTTCCAGCAAAGGTAGAAGGATTCTACTTTGATCCTAATAGAACAGCATTCTTAGCACTTTTACAGTATGCAGATGGAGAGAAGAGGTATATAATTGCTCCTCGTGGAATTAAAGTTGGTGATACATTAGTATCTGGAGAGCAGGTAGATGTCTTACCAGGTAATGCCATGAAGATTAAGAATATTCCTTCTGGGACAGCAGTACATTGTGTAGAGAGTATTCCTGGAAAAGGAGCTGCATTTGGAAGATCTGCCGGGCAGTTAATAATGGTTCAAGGTATTGACCCTACTGGAAACTTTGTCCAAGTTAAGATGCCATCTGGTGAAATCAGACTGGTATACGCAGATTGTATGGCAACTATTGGGCAGGTAGGTAACGAAGATAAGGTAAATGTAAAACTTGGGAAAGCTGGAAGAAAGAGAAACTTAGGTTGGAGACCAACAGTAAGAGGTATGGCAATGCATGCAGTAGAGCATCCACATGGTGGTGGTGAAGGTAAAGGTGTTATCGGTGGTGCTGCAAAAGATATCTGGGGTAACAGAGTTGGGAGAAGAACAAGAGATAATAAGAGAACTGAAAAGTTTATCATCAAGCGAAGAAGGACTAAGAATAGACCTTTCGCTAAGAAATAATTTTGAAATATTGAAATATGTCTAGATCATTAAAGAAAGGACCATATACAGATGAAAAATTGATGAAAAAGGTCGCTTTGGCAAGAGAGACAGGTAAACTGTCTCCAATCAAGACATGGGCTAGAGCTTCCACTATCACACCAGAAATGGTCGGTATGAAGTTCTTGGTTTACAACGGTAAAAAGCATGAGGAAGTATTGGTTGCAGAGTCAATGATAGGACATAGATTAGGAGAATTTTCTCCTACAAGAAAGTTTAAAGGCCATGCTAAGAAAGGTAAACTCTCACAGGTTTACGGAAGTAGCGGTAGATTTGAATAATTAATAAATAGATAAAGATGGAAGAGAAAATAGTAAGAGTAACAGTTAAAGATATCGCACAGTCTCCTACCAAATTGAGATTGGTAGCTGATGTTGTAAGAGGAATGAGAGCAGATAAGGCCTTGGATTCTGTAATGCTCTTAAACAAAAAAGGATCTGATATTGTAAAGAAAGCACTTCAAACAGGTATTGCTAATGCTAAAGATCTTTACAGCGTAGATAAGGACGCTTTGGTAGTAAAAATGATCTCTGTTGATGAAAGTAAAACACTAAAGAGAGCACAATTTGGATCAAGAGGTAGAGTATCAAGAATAAGTAAGAGAAGATCACATCTTAATTTAGAATTAAAAGTTAAGTAATTATGGGAAGAAAGGTTAATGCAAATGCAATTAGAATAGGAGTGAATAAGACATGGGATTCCATCTGGTATGCCAGTAAGTCTCAATTCCCAAAAATATTTGCTCAGGACCTAAAAATTGAGAAAAAAGTGAGAGACACTATGAAAGATTCTGGTGTTGATCAGGTCAAGATCATGAGATCTGCAAACAAGATTGAGATCATAGCAAATGTTGCTAGACCAGGTGTTGCTATCGGAAGAGGTGGTGAAGGAATTGATAAATTACAAAAAGATTTGAAGAGAATGGCCAAGGCAGATGTTGAAGTTAAGATTAGAGAAGTTAAAAAGGCTGATATCTCTGCAAAGATAATTGCAAGAACAATCGCAGAGGGGATTGAAAGAAGACAACCTTCTAAGCTTTTGATGATGAGCGCAAAAGAGAAAGCTATGATGGCTGGTGCAAAAGGTTTGAAAATATGGGTATCTGGAAGAATTAATGGCGCAAGTCAGGCAAGAACAGTAAAAGTAAGTGCAGGTACGGTACCAGCACAGACTTTGAAAGCAGATGTTGATTTTGCAATGGATACAGCAAAGACATTAGATGCAGGATTAATGGGTATTAAGGTTTGGGTTTACAAAGGTAATAAATCTGAAATAACAGAAGAAGAATAATATATTTAATATACGAATATGGGACTATATCTAGAACCAAAGAAGAGAAAATTTAGAAAAGAGTTTAGAGGCAGAATGGGTGGTGTAGCAACTGCTAATAACAAGCTTGCTTTTGGGGAATACGGAATGAAGGCTATGGAAAATGGTTGGCTTGCGGGTAGAGAGATTGAAGCTGCTAGAAAAGCTATCACCAACTTTATGAAAAGAAAAGGCAAGGTTTGGATCAAGATATTCCCGCACAAGCCTTTCACACACAAATCTGTGAATAGCAAAATGATTGGTGGAAAAGGTGCAGTTGAAGGTTATGTAGCAGTTGTAGTTCCGGGGACAGTTCTTTTCGAAGTAAGTGGTGTTGATGAAGCTACTGCAAAAGAAGCTATGAGACTAGGTGGTCAGAAATTGTCTATGAAAACTAAGTTTATCGTAAAGACAGGAATATAGCTTGAGAATAAGGTGAATAATTGATAGAATACAAGCCGTTACCAATAAAAAATATGGAAAAAGAAATAACAAAAACAAGTAAAAAGAGAGAGTATACGGGAATAGTAGTCAGTAACAAAATGACTGGTACAGTACGTATTCAAATTGAAGAAGTGTATAGACATGGTGAATATGACAAGGTTCTTAGAAGAAATAAGACTTTCTTCGCACATACGAACGAGCCTTTAAATATTGGAGATAAAGTAACAATTAGAGAATGTAAACCATACTCTAAGAATGTAAATTGGGTAGTGGTAAGTAAATAATTATGGTACAGAGAGAGACTAACTTAACAGTTGCAGATAACAGTGGTGCTAAAATTGCAAAAATTTTTGGTATCCCAGGTGGATCAAAAAGAAGATATGCATATGTTGGAGATATTGTAACAGTCTCTATACAGAAAGCATTACCAAATGGTGCAATAAAGAGACATGAGGTATGTAAGGCTGTTATCGTAAGAGTACACAAGGAATATAGAAGAAAAGATGGGACATACATAAGGTTTGATGATAATGCTTGTGTTTTAATCGATCCAAAGAACAAGACTCCAAGAGGAACAAGAATCTTTGGGCCAGTAGCAAGAGAATTAAAAGAGAGAGGATTTGATAAGATTGTGTCCTTAGCTCCAGAAGTATTGTAATTTAATAAGTACTAGAATGAAGATTAAAAAAGGTGATACAGTAAAAATATTATACGGAAAAGACAGTGGAAAAACTGGTTCTGTGGTCGCTGTAGATCTTAAAAATCAGAAAGTGGTAGTAACAGGGGTAAATTTGTACAAAAGACACTTGAAGGGTGATGGGAGAACAAGAACATCCGAGATCTTAACAATAGAAAAGCCAATGCCAGTTTCTAAAGTGATATTGGTTTGTCCATTGTGCGGAAAGACAACAAGAATTGGATTGAAGAGAGAAGGAAACAAGGTTGAAAGAATTTGCAAGAAATGTGGAAAAGTAATTGAAGCTAAGAAGGAAGAGAAAGTGGAAGTTGAAAAGAAGGAAACTAAGAAAACTTCTACAAAGAAGAGTACTAAATCTAAGACAGAAACAAAGAAATAAAAATGGCAAGATTAAGAGAAGAATATAACAACAGAATAAAAGCAGAATTGATGAAAGAAGGCGACTTTAAGAATGTTATGGAAGTTCCTACTTTGAAGAAGATTGTTGTGAATGTTGGCGCGGGAGAAGCTATCACTAATAAGACAGCACTAGAGGAGATTGCTAAAATCTTGGAACTAATAAGTGGTCAGAAACCAGTTATTAACAAAGCAAAAAAAGCAGTTTCAGCATTCAAACTAAGAGAAGGTATGGAAATTGGAGTATCTGTTACCTTAAGAGGTGATAGAATGTGGGAGTTCTTTGATAAATTGACTAATGTTGTCCTTCCAAGAGTAAAAGACTTTAGAGGACTATCTGCAAAATCATTTGATAAAGCAGGGAATTACTCTATCGGATTGGATGATCATACAATATTCTTGGAAATTGATCCTAATAATGTCGCAAAAATTAGAGGATTAGAGATAACAATAGTGACTACAGCAAAAGATGCAAAAAGCGGAAAATTACTTTTAGATAAATTTGGATTTCCTTTCATAAGAGATGTCAACAGAAGCTAAAGAATACAAAGCAAGAAAGTTAAAAGAAAGCTCTAAGTATAGTGCTAGAGTGTATAACAGATGTGAAATTTGTGGTAGATCTAGAGGATACATCAGACACTATGGTATTTGTAGAATATGTTTTAGAAATTTAGCAAGTCAGGGAAAGATCCCTGGTGTTAAGAAATCTATTTGGTAATTTAAATATATATAAAAATGAACGATTTAATTGCAGATTTGTTAGCAAGAATACAAAACTCAATAATGAGAAAAGAAAAAGAGGTAGAGGTTGTTAATACAAAGATGAATGTGGAACTACTCAAGGTGCTAAAGCAAGAAGAGATGATAGAGGATTTTGAAATCAAAGAGAAAATGATCGAAGTGAAGTTAGCATATGATGAGAAAGAGCCAGTTGTTGCTCATTTTATGAGAATTAGCAAGCCTGGGCAGAGAATATATGTGTCTAGAAAAGAAATTGAACCAGTTATGAATGGGAGAGGTATTTCAATAATAAGTACCCCTTCTGGACTAATGTCTGGAGCAATGGCCAAGAGTAAAGGTCTTGGTGGTGAATTAATCTGTAAAATTTGGTAATTGAGATGTCTAGAATAGGACTAAAACCAATCAAAATTGAAGAAGGTGTAACAGTATTGATCAATGATTCAGAGGTTACTGTAACTGGTCCCAAGGGAGAGATAAGAATCTCTTTGCCAGCAGATGTAGCTGCAGAGATCAAAGAAAACGAGGTTCTTTTGACCGCCAAGGAAGAGACAAAACAGTCTCATTCTAATCACGGGACTTTAAGAATGATCATTGCTAACGCAGTAGAGGGAGTAAAGAATGGATTTGAAAAGAAGTTGGAATTAGTAGGCGTTGGTTACAGAGCAAAGATGGAAGGTTTAAATCTGTCTATGAACCTTGGATGGAATCATCCTGTTAAGGTTGAGCCTATCGAAGGTATTACAATTGAAGTCCCAGAGGAAACAAAAATTGTAATAAAAGGATATAATAAGCAGAAAGTCGGAGAATTCGCAGCAAAGATAAGAGAGATTAGAAAACCAGAGCCATATAAGGGCAAAGGAATCAGATATGAGGGAGAATATGTAAGAAGAAAGAGTTCTAAATCAAGTTTAGGTAAATAAAAATGACAAAGACTAAAGAACAGAAAAGACAAAGAAGAAAAATGCATATTAGAAAGAATGTAAATGGTACATCTTCTAAACCAAGAATTTTTGTATTCAAAAGTAACAGGTATTTCTATGCAGGTATTGCAGATGATGAGAAGAATATTGTTGTTAAATCTGTAATGTGTAAGAAGAACTCAGGTGAGATTGTGAAGACAGCAAAAGCATTTGCTGCAGAAGTTAAGAAGTTTGATAGTGCAGTATTTGATAGAAGTGGATATAGATACCACGGTTTGATCAAAACATTCGCAGATGAATTAAGAAGTAATGGAGTTAAAATATAATTCAAGATAAATGGAAGAAGCAAGAAGAAACAATAATAGAGAAAGAAAAGAATTTGATAAGAAATCTCTACCAGTAAGAAGAGTAGCAAAAGTTACTAAGGGTGGAAAGAGATTGAGATTTAGCACTGTTGTTGTCGTTGGCGATCATAATGGCAGGGTAGGAGTTGGTTTAGGGAGAGGTGCAGATGTTAAGAGTGCTATTGAAAAAGGTGAAAGATTGGCAACAAAATCAGTGAAAACAATACAATTAATTGGCGATACTATTCCTCATGAAGTTGTTTACAAATATGGTGCTGCAGAGGTTATGTTAAGACCTGCAAGACCAGGTACTGGTGTTATTGCAGGATCCTCAGTAAGAACCGTTTTAGAACTTGCAGGAGTCATGAATGTGTATGGTAAAATTCTTGGAACTCAAGAGGTAAATGCTAATGCATATTGTACATTTGAGGCTTTGAAATCATTAAGAAATGGAAGAGTTTTAAGGAAGATGTCTAAAATGAGGGCAAGAATCGATTTGAAGAGTGAGATGGATAAAGAAAAGAAGGCTAAAGAAGATGCGAAGAGAGCAAAGAAGAAAGAAGAGAAAAAAGATACAAAGAGAACAGCTAAAGTAAGTAGAAGAAAATAATGTACCTAGAGAATATACCAAGAAGAAACAATCGAACAATGAAAGCTAAAAGACTCGGAAGAGGCTATGGATCAGGTGTCGGCGGTCATACAGTAGGAAGAGGTGCAAAAGGTCAAAAATCTAGATCTGGTCATAAATCATTGATTTCTTTTGAAGGAGGAAATGTTCCATTCTTTAGAAGAATGCCTAAATACAAGGGTTTTAATCAGAGTAGAAAAATAGAAGTTGCCGCAGTGAATGTTGATGTTTTGGAGAAGAATTTTAAAGATGGAGAAGAAGTTACAGTAGAAGCATTGAAAGATAAAGGTATTGTTAAGAAAAATGCACAGAGTGTAAAAATACTTGGAAAAGGGGAGATCAAAGTGAAAGTAAATATTGTCGGTATCGTGGTGTCCTCCTCTGCAAAAGAGAAAGTGGAAAAGGCAGGGGGATCTATTAAATAACCTCTTGTAAAATGGCGAATCTAAAAGAGAAAATCCTGTCCATATTTAGGACAAGGGAGATCAGAAACAAAATCCTATTCTCACTATTAATTTTAGTAGTGTATCGAATCCTATCTGCAATTCCTGTGTCAGGAATACCAGCGGAGGCTTTAATTCAGCTTTTTGAAGGGACTCAGTTAGGTGATGTATTATCAACTGTCTCTGGAGGTGTTTTGGAATCTGCATCATTGGTGGCCATCGGACTTACTCCTTACATTAACGCTTCTATTATCTTCCAATTATTAGGAACTGTTATTCCTAAACTTGATGAATTAAGGAAAGAAGGACCTGAAGGGAGAAGAAAAATTAGCATGTATACAAGAATCGCGACAGTGCCATTGGCTATTCTTCAATCTTTTGTTATCTATTCTACTTTGAGAGGTTTTGGATTAATTGATACACTTAGTACATTAGAATTAGTAGGTATGTCAGCTGCTCTTACAGGTGGCTCAATGGTCATGATGTGGTTTAGTGAGTTGATATCAGAGCAAGGAATTGGCGGAGGTTCCTCATACTTGATTATGTTGGGGATATTATCTGGAATTCCAGGTACGGTTAGGACCAACTTTGTTACAATGGATACGTTTCAGAAGATCGTGTTCTTTGTGATGGCATTGGTACTGATTATTGCTACAATCATTATTACTCAGGCTGAGAGACGCGTATCTATTCAATATTCCAGACGAGTTAGAGCTGGTGGAGCTATGGATAGCTATATTCCAATTAAGCTTACACAATCAGGCGTTATGCCTGTGATCTTTGCAATGTCATTGTTGTCATTCCCACAGTTAATAGCAAAATTCTTAGTAAGTAAAAACTATTCTGAGGGAGTAACGTATTGGTCAAATAAGGTAATAGATTGGTTAGGAAATACATACATCTACGAATCTCTGGTGTTTGTATTCATCATTGCCTTCGCACTGTTTTATTTAACAGTCGTATTCAATACAGATGATTTATCTGAGAATCTCCAGAAGCAAGGTGCTTTCATACAAGGAGTAAGACCGGGGAATAACACTTCGGACTATCTTAGAAAAACAGCGTTAAGACTTAATGCTGTAGGAGCAATCTTCTTGGCACTAGTTTCAGTTCTTCCTAGTTTTATGATTCACTTTGGGCTTATGACCGCAAGTGTTATCACGGGGACAGGGCTTCTGATAGTCATCGGTGTGATGCTTGATATGAAGCGTCAAGTTGAATCAATGATGGTCGTGAGAAGATACGACAAATATCTCTAGTGTTGGACGCTTCGCTCCAATGAAAACCGTTAGCATAACAATAACTATTTGAGATTCTTGAAGTTTTTTTGCAACTATAATGATATGGATATGTTTATTAATCCCTTCGTATAGCAATTCTAGCCAATGTATCTTTGAGTAAAAATTTATTCTCATATAACCTCGAGTAGATTCTAGATCTCCGAGCTCTTATTTTATTTGGATTATTGATGATGTATGCATATGTGAGAATAAGAGCATCTGTTCCTATGACCCATTTTCTATGGTAAGTGCCTTGAAATAAATGGCCAGAGATACCGTACTTAGAATTATAGTATTTGGCATATATTGAATTAATCATATGCATCCCACGGCTTATTGTCTCCCTTCCAGTTTGAGATACAAGGATATGATAATGGTTTGGCATGATGCAAAAGCATAGTAGTTCATAACTTCTAATATTCAAAATATCTTTTGTTAATCTGTATAGGAAATCGAAATCTTCTTTTGCTTTTCCAATTAGTGCACGACGATTGCCTCTGTTATAGATATGGTAGATCTTATTTTTTCTTGGAACTTTGTAAGACATAGAAGAAATATATCAAGGTATGATGAAATTCTGATTAATTTAGCAAATAGTAAAATTAAAAATTTGTTTTACGTCCAATAGTGTCTTATACTGAGAAGATTCTTATATAAGCTAAGCGTCGAAATATGAAAACACTACTTTTTCATGGTCCTTCAGGATGTGGTAAAGATACACAGGCAGATCTCCTAGTTAAGAACTTCGGCTTTCAGAAAATCGGAACTGGAGATATGTTCCGAAATATGTATGATAATGGAGACATTGATGGTATAAAAGCGCATGAATATTGGGGACGGGGAGTGTTTGTTCCCGACGAATTGACATATAAAATGTTCCCTTTGTGGCTTAAAAAATTTGATGTTACAAAGGATTGGGTGTTTCTTTCTGTTGTACGTAGTGCTGGGCAAATACCATTGTTTGATAGCCTTTTAAAGGATATGGGTAGAGACTTAACAGCATTTGTGCACCTCAAACTAACAGAGGATGTTGTAATTGAAAGACGAACTTTAAGGTGGACATGCCCTAATTGTGGAGCAACATACCACAAAAAATATAAACCAGAGGCCCATTTGGGATATTGCGATAACTGTGGAATGATGCTTGCACAAAGGGAAGATGATACTCTTGAAAAAACGAAATCACTCTATCAGGAGTACATAAAAGGCGCGGAACCAATACTTTCGGAATATCGATCAAGGGGAATCCTTGTAGAAGTGGATGCAAGCCCATCAATTGATGAAATCCACAAAGACATAATTGCCAAATTAAACTTGTAAATAATCGAAATATTTGATATCCTTTCCCTGTTCCGTTATGTTTCGCAAGATTACGTACAGAATTAGCACTTTCTGTTGAAAGGATGCTCTTCTTTTGATATAATTCTTGGGATTCATTTACATAGAAAGACTATAATATGATCGATAGTAAAAAAGTGTATGAGTTTGAAGGCGTAGTAAAAGAATGTCTTCCTAATACTCAATTCGTAATCGAAATAGATGTAAATGGAAAAAAACATAATGTGATAGGATACCTCTCTGGTAAAATGCGAATGCATTTCATTAGAATCCTTGAGGGAGACAAAGTAAAGATTGAAATGACTCCGTACGATAAGGAAAAAGGTAGAATTACTTTTAGATCAATGAATTAAAATGAAAGTCCAAGCTTCTGTAAAAAAGAGATGTCCAGATTGTTATACCGTTAAGAGAGGCAGGAGAGTTTTTGTATACTGCAAAAAGAATCCTAAGCATAAGCAGAGACAGGGCTAACTAATTTATTTATATATTTGAATTTAAAATGGCAAGAGTCGCAGGAATTGAGATAACAAACGATAAGAAATTGTGGGTAGCGTTAATGGATGTTTATGGCATAGGTACAAAAAGAGCGCATGACATTTGTAAGAACACTAATCTAGATGAGAATATTTTTGTTAAAGATCTCTCAGAGGCTCAGTTGGACGCTGTCAGAAAGTATATTGAGGAGAATTATGAAGTAGAGGGTGCTTTAAGACAGAGTATATTTAGAGATGTAAAAAGACTCAAAGATATCAGATGCTATAGAGGAATTAGACATAAGCTTGGTCTTCCCGTAAGAGGCCAAAGAACAAGACACAATGCTCATACTAGAAAAGGAAGAAGTAGAGCGGTTGGTGGGTTAAAGAGAGTGTTAGCTAAAACTTAACATCATTAAATATTTTAGATGGCAGAAACTAAAACAAAGAAAAAAGCAAAGAAGAGCGTTAGTACAGGAATGGCTTTCGTTCAGTCTACATTTAACAATACAATTATCACATTAACAGATGAGGCTGGTGAAGTTTTAGGCCAAGGTAGCCCAAGTGCGGTTGGCTTTAAGGGTGCAAAGAGAAGTACTGCATTTGCAGCTACAAAAGCAGCAACAGAATTGGCGGAAAGAGTTATTAAGAAATATGGCTTGAAAGAAGTTAAAGCTTTCATAAGTGGGCCAGGTGCGGGTAGAAACTCCGCTATTAAAGGACTTGATGCTGCTGGCTTGAAAGTAACCATGCTTGTTGATAGAACGCCTATTCCTCACAATGGTTGCAGACCAAGAAAAATGCGCAGAATGTAGTTAATATTTATTACGAAATTATATAAATGGGTAGATATACAGGACCAAAAGAAAAATTAAGTAGAAGAGAGGGTGTAAACCTTCATCTTAAAGGTGAAAGATCTTTCTCAGAGAAGGCTGGTGTAACAAGAAGACCTTTTGCTCCTGGTCAGCATGGTAATGCTAGAAAAGCAAGATTATCTAACTATGGATTCCAATTAAGAGAGAAACAGAAAGTTAAGAGAACTTACGGATTGAGAGAGAGAAAGATGAAGACTGTATATGTTGAAGCAGATAGAAGAGCTAAGACAAGAAATACAGATAAGGGATTAGAGCTTTTGAAGATGTTGGAATTGAGATTGGATAACGTTGTTTATTTAGCAGGGTTGGTTCCTTCGAGAGGTGCTGCAAGACAAGCAGTAACTCATGGTCATATTATGTTGAATGGAAAGAAATTTACCATCCCATCCTATGAGGTTAAGGAAGGTGATACTGTAACATTAAAAACTGCAAAGCTTGCTCCTGCACAGCCGTTATTCTCCGCACCAGAATGGTTAGAGAGAAAAGATTTGAGCTGTAAGGTATCAAGGATGCCAATTAGAGAAGATATAGATGAGGGCATTAAAGAAAATCTCATCATCGAGTTCTACTCTAGATAATTTTATACATTTACAAACTACATGGAAGCTTTTAAAGATATTAAGGTAGTAATCAAAGAAGAAAACGAAAACTATGGTCTTTTTGAGATCTCTCCTCTTCCAAGAGGATATGGTCATACATTAGGAAACGCACTTAGAAGAATTCTTTACTCTAGTTTAAAGGGTACAGGAATAACTAGCGTTAAGATCAAAGGTGTAGATCATGAATATTCTACAATGGATGGAGTTAAGGAGAATGTTGTTGATATCATCATGAATCTTAAACAGGTAAAATTCAAAACCAATATGGATGAGAAATTTACATGCAAAATAAATGCAAAAGGTAAGACTGTTATCAAAGCTTCTGACATCGCAGTTTCTGGTGATTTAGAGGTTGTAAATAAGGATTTAGTAATCGCAACTTTGACAGATGCATCTTCAAAATTTGATGCAGAGATCACAGTTGAATCAGGAGTTGGATACTTAGATGCAAAGAACGCAGATAGAAAAGAGGTTGGATTGATTCCTTTGGATTGTGATTTCACACCAATTGAGAAGATTAGCCTAAGCGTAGAGCAGGCTCGTAAGGGGCAGGCAACAGACTGGGATGCAGTATTGATAGGTGTTACTTCTGATGGAAGTATTACTCCTAAAGATGCACTTTTGGAATCATCCAAGATTCTTCAGGAATTCTCAGGAAAAGTAATGATTGCAATGGGAATGTCTCAGAAAGAAGTTGTTGAATTAGCAGAAGAAGCAAATACTGCAGAAGTTGCAGCAGAAGTCTCTGCAGATGAAACAGATGAGATTGGATCATGGAAGATTGAAGATTTACCAATCTCTAAGAGATCAAAGACTGGTCTTTTGGCTGGAAACTTCAAGACAATTGCAGATTTGAGAAATACAACTGCAACTGAGCTTTTGAACTTACCAGGATTCGGTAACAAATCTTTGAATGAAGTTATCGAACTTTTAAATCAATACGGTGTTAACATTAAGAGCTAAAAATCATGTATAAAGGTGTAAAGAAAGCAAAATTAGGTAGAAAGGCATCAAACAGAAAATCATTGATGATCAATCAGATTAGATCTCTATTCGAGAGTGATCATGTAGTTACTACCTCTCCTAAAGCAAAGGTATTGAAACAGAATGCAGACAGAATGATTGCTTCTGGAAAGAAGAACAAAGGAATGCTTTCTTTGAGAAGAGAGCTAGCAGTTACATTGAAAGATGAGAAATTAGTGAAGAAATTCATAGAATATGTTGAGAAAGCAGAGGCAGGTGTTAGAATCGTTAAGATCGGATTTAGAAAAGGTGATAATGGCGAGAAATCTAGAGTTGAGTTAATTGGAATGGAGAAGAAGACTAAGAAGGTTGTAAAGAAGGCTTCTGAAAAGAAGGAAGAGGTAAAAGAAGAGAAAGTAGCACCAAAAGCTAAGGTTTCAAAGAATATCTTGGGTAAGGGTATAGATAAGAGTGCAACAGTTAAGAAAACTGGAAGAGCTACTTCTAGATCAGGACTTTAATTAATTAGAATATACGAATGAAATACAAAACACCTTGGACAAAAAAAGAAGCAATTGAAAGAAAGTGGTATGTGATCGATGTCAAAGATCAGATCCTTGGAAGAGCTGCTACAAAGATCGCTTCTCTTTTGATTGGAAAAGCAAAGGTAGAAACTGTTCCTAATGAAGATTGTGGAGACTATGTAATTGTTCTTAACTCAGACGAGATCAAACTTACAAGAGGTAAGGAATTGAAAAAAGAATATAACAGACATTCTGGATATCCTGGTGGATTAAAAACTACTAGATTTGATGAGCAGTTAAAGAAAGATTCTACAAAGATTATCAGAGATGCAGTATCTAAGATGCTTCCTCAGAATAAACTTGTAGATCCAAGATTAGCTAGATTATTCATATACAAAGGTGCTGAGCATAAACAGAATGGTCAGAAACCTGTTGAGATTAAATTTTAAGTATATAAACCGTGGAGAAATATTTTGAAGGAATCGGAAGAAGAAAAACATCTACAGCAAGAGTAAGAATATACAAGGGTGATAAGGCATCTACAATCAATGGTGTCCCAGCGGTTGATTACTTGAAGGAAATGAATAAGTCTGAACTATATATCATTAGACCATTAACAGTTGTTGGCTTAGAGAAGCAGTATTACTTTACTGCAAAAGTTCAGGGTGGTGGTATCACAGGTCAGGCTGATGCTATTAGACTTGGACTTGCAAGAGCCATCAATGAAATGAATCCTGAGGTTAAACCTACGCTTAGAAAAGAAGATCTTCTTACTAGAGATCCAAGAGAGGTTGAAAGAAAGAAGTATCACAGAAGAAAAGCAAGAAAGAAATCACAGTTCTCAAAGAGATAGTTTCTGGTTTGCTATCGATTTCCATATATCGTACTATTGACAGGATCTTTTTAGCGGATTTTCTTGCTTAAAAGGAGTCTATATATTATGCTTTGATTGATGAAGAATAAAAGAAGCATTCTGCTTATTGTATTTATAGTTGTTGATATTTGCCTTGTTATACTTATCGTAAATGTTGAAAGGATAACGAATGGGGATTTCTTTAGAGTGCGTGATGATACAACCTCTTTAGAATATACGGCGGAAGAAGGGGATACAATAACGAGTATTGCTCTGAAATACAGTGTTAGCGCACCAGAATTAGCAAAGTCAAACAATTTACATGGGGCTGTTCAAGCAGGTCAAATCTTAAAAATCTCAACACAGACAAGTGGCCGTTACATTAAGGTAAAAGAGGGTGATACTCTCGAAAGTATTGCTTATGAACATTGGACTGATGTCGAAACTCTGAAGAAGCTAAATTCATTGTCGTCTGATGAAATTGAACCGGGTATGAAATTATTTGTTCCAGAAGCCTCTATGCTTATGTGATAGGCGGTTCTCAAAGGGATAGCTCCTGGTTTGCTATCAATTTCCATATATCGTACTATTAACTTGTATATAAGTTGATATTCGGCATATATGGATAAATCATCTAAAAAATATTGGATATTGGCTTTGGTTATACCTTTCACTATGGTCGGTATGTTTGTAGCATATTTAATCGTTTCTTATGCACAGCAACGTACTTCAACAGATTCTGCATATAATGTTGTCTCTCAGGATAGTATTGAATACGCAGATGGCGGATATTATGGTGGAGTAGCATTGCCAAGCTCTAATGGTGGAGAGGATGTCATAAAGACAGCAAATATCTCTATGGCAGCGGATGATATGGACGCAACACTTACATCTATTCAGGCTATTGAGGAGGAATACTCTGCAGAGACGATGTCTTCTCAAGATTCAGGTAAGGGTAGTTACAGATATATCTATGTGACATTGAAGGTTGATCAATCTAAGTTTGAAGATATGTATAATGCTATAAAGGCTCTCCCAGGAGAGTTTGCATATTCTTCAACAGGATCTACAGATGTGACTGAAACAGTAGAGGATTTGCAAGCTAGATTAGAGAATCTCCAAGCACTTGAAACACGATTAACTAAGGTCTTGGATCAGGCAGAGAGTGTAACGGATATATTGGCAGTAGAAAAAGAATTAGCTTCTACTAGGGCAGATATTGAGTCCTTGCAATCACAGATTAAGGATTTAGATAATCAGACAAGTTACTCATATCTATATATTACAATTTCACAAAGTGCGACAGGATCAGGGCTTTCAGATGAGGAATGGAAGCCATTTGGGGTATTGAAAGATGCGGGTAGAGCGTTAGTAAGCTTTGCAAAATTCTTGGGTACAGGTCTTATATATGTTTTAGTATTTTCACCAGTAATTGCTGCAGTGGTTATCCCAGTAGTCATTATTCAGAAAAAGGCTAAAAAATAGTATAATTAGGGGTGCAAGTATTCCTAGATGATTGCTCTTACTACTTTGGTAAGGGAGGAAAGTCCGGACTCTATGTCGGTCTCGAATATTTCGAGATAGGTGCCAGCGTGAGCTGGGAGGGAGTGATCTTTCGGATAAAAGGGCAACAGAAAGTTATACCGCCTCGTAAGAGGTAAGGGTGAAATGGTAGTGTAAGAGACTACCGGGTATTGTAGTAATACAATATCGCGTGGTAACCCCCACCTAGAGCAAGGTTTATACCGCTTAGATAGATAATCATCATAAACAGAATTCGGCTTATTGGGTACTTGCACACTTTCTTTCTAAACAGAAGTTGATTATTGGATGCTTGTGTATTTCCCATTGTATTTTCGAACAAATTTTGTTTTAATTAATTAAGAACTTGCCTAAATTTCGCAAACCATTGATGAAAATTCATAAAAGTATATTATTAATAACATCTTTTGCAATCTCGCTTTCCTCTTTACTTCTACTAAGCCCAATCATAGGCAAAGTCCATGGCGCTGGGGAACCTGGATCTGTTGATACAACTTTTTCAAATTTCAACACAGGTGCGGATTTGGATGTTAATGTTATAGCGGTACAAGAAGACGGAAAGATATTAATAGGGGGTTGGTTTGATACATATGATGGACATAGTGCAAATTATCTTGCCAGATTAAATTCAGATGGCTCTTATGATGAGACATTTGATACAAGTATAGGTGCTGATGATGGTGTTTATGACATTGAAATATTAGATGGAGGAAAGATTTTAATATCAGGTGATTTCAGTAATTATAATAATGTCGCCCGACGTAGAATTGCAAGACTAAATTCAGATGGATCTCTGGATGATACATTTGTTCCTGTAAGTGAGGGCTTCATACAAGGAAATTGTATAGATGTTCAATCTGATGGAAAAATAATTATTGCTTCCCCTAGCTCTTCTAAGGATAATCCTTTAGCAAGGACTTTGACAAGATTAAATGCAGACGGAACGTTAGATGAGACATTTCTAGTCCCACTTGATTTCGGAGGAGTAAATAAAGTTGTTGTTTTACCAAATGACAAGATTATCATAGTAGGATGGTTCCATTCCATCGGTGGCGTTAGCAGAAATGGTATCGCCAAGCTGAATTCTGATGGAACTTTAGATACCACTTTCATGGTGAATGGTTTAGGTACAGATTCCCCATTTGGAATGGTTGAGGATGTTAGCGTTCAGTCGGACGGGAAGATTTGGATAGGGGGAACTTTCACCAGCTTTGATAATGTAGAAAGAAACCAAGTTGCGAAGTTAAACGCAGATGGTACACTAGATACTTCCTTTGTTCCAGTAGCAACCAATGCAATAGAGGGGACATATATATATGCAATAGAACCTCAACCGGATGGAAAACTTCTAGCAGGAGGTTTAATCTTAAAAGGTACTGATGAGTATGAGCTTGTCGTTCGATATAACACAGATGGTACTTTAGATAGTACATTTAGCACTGCTAGCATTCCAACGGATAATGAAGAGCAGGATTATGTTATGGATATGGAGCTTCTTCCGGAAGGAAAAGCACTCGTAGGTGGATATTTTACTGTATATAATGAAGGATTAGATAATCTATTTCAGATATCCCTAGGTGAATACGAAGTACTTAGCACACCACCAACGGGGAGCATATCTATAAATGGGAATTTATCCTCAATAGTAAGCACACCTGCTTTTGTGGCAAGAACGAGACCTACTGTCTCAGAGGAAGTACAAGAATCTACAACAGAGGTTCCTGAAATAGTGCAAAAAGTCACGATAATAGTATTAGATAAAAGTGGAAATCCTGTAAACGGAGCATTTGTACAGTTAGAAACAGGCCAATCTGGTTACACTGATAGTTTGGGAACTATAGATTTTCCAGTGGTACAAGAAGGAAATATAAGGATAAATGTATCGTACAAAGATTCCAGATCGGAGAGTCAGTTGGCAGTTTTAGGGCAAAGTGATAACGGTATCTCAAAAACAATAACTTTGGATACGACACAACCTGACACAGTAGCTGATTCCTCGATTGGACCGAAGTCAAATAATACCTGGTATATTGTTGGTGGGGTTATAGCGGGGATATCGTTGCTATTGGTAATCATCTATATAACCAAGAAGAATAATTAAAGATCTCTTCCAATTCCATTTAAAAATTCTCTTTCATTGGTTTTGTTTCTTCCCTCTATTTGAAACTCCATAGCTCTTAC
Source organism: uncultured Candidatus Saccharibacteria bacterium (assembly GCA_964465815.1). GTDB lineage: Bacteria > Patescibacteriota > Dojkabacteria > SC72 > SC72 > UBA12078. The sequence goes on along the minus strand of CAYXLF010000007.1, from coordinate 3,095 downwards.
ACATACCAATGGATCTCTAGTTGCAAATAAAACCATATTGTCTTTTCTAAATATCTCCCCAGAATCTTTTTCAGAAGGGACCTCTACTAACTCTGCTCTAAAGATCTTCATTATTTTTCCAGCAATATTCTTGTTTAGTTCCGAAGAAAGCTTTGTCCAGGCAATAGGCCATGGTATTAATGCTCTAACCATTCTCTCAATATATTCAGGTGAGCTATTTTGCCAATCTATCTCTGCATTCTCTTTCGAAATATCTTTCTGCCAACAGTATGTAGCTAACTCAGGATTTTGTTGTCTTGGGGAGATACCTTCATTTATCCATTTCTCAAGAACATCACCCAATATCTCTGCACTCTTCTTAACCAACCTCTGTCTTAATGACAAATTGGTGTCATCATTCCGAATATCTTCCTCGAAAATTTCTAAAATATCCCCCTCATCCATGCCCTCTGACATCAACATTATTGAAATACCAGTTACTTTTTCCCCATCTAATATTGCCTTTTGAATAGGAACTGCACCTCTGTATTTAGGAAGAATTGAGAAATGGACATTAATACATTTAAATTTCGGATATTCAATGAATTCTTTAGGAATAATTTCCCCGAAGGCTTTGCATACTACAATCTCCGGTTTAAATTTCTCTAAAGCTTTCTGATATAGCTCAGGCTTCTTGTCTGTATGAAATACAGGAATACCGTTATCTAATGCAAATTGTTTTACTTCTGAAGGTGTAGATATCTGTTTTCTTCCCACCAATTTATCTGGTGTAGTTATGACACCTACGATATTGAATCTTTTGTCTTCAAGAAGTGCTTTTAAGGTTGCAACAGACTCCCATCCCGTCCCAAGAAATAGTAGTTTTACAGGTTCCTTTTTTAAATCTCTCATATATTACTGATTTTACTGTATTAAAAGAAAAATTGGTATAATACAGACCATGAAAATGTCAGAATTCACATATACATTACCAGAAGAAAAGATAGCCAAGTATCCTCCAGAAGACAGAGGAACTACTAATCTACTCGTTTTGAACAGAGAAGATGGAAGTATTAGCCATCAAAAGTACTTCAATATCCCAGAATACATATCTGAAGGTGATGTCGTTGTACTTAATGAAACCAAGGTTGAGAAAAGAAGAACATATTTTAAAAATGTTAATGGAAGGCAGCTAGAAGTACTCTTTTTAAATCGTATAGGAGATGGAAGATGGTATTGCTTAATTAAAGGGGGAAAACATGTTAAATGTGAGGATATGCTTACTTCGATTGAAGATGTAAGTATCAAAATTAAGGTAAGTGAAAGAAGTAATACTGGATTCTTGGTAGAGCCAATCTCTGAGGAAGGAGAAAAAATATTCGACAAGGTGGGACATACCCCAATTCCGCCATATATGAAGCGAAGTGATATTCCAGACGACTATATACGTTACAACACTGTTTTTGCACGTATTCTAGGGTCCGTAGCAGCCCCTACAGCGAGTTTAAACCTTACAGATGAGATATTAGCCCAAATACAGGCAAAAGGAGCTAAAATCGCTAAGGTAGAGCTAAAAGTAGGCTGGGGAACCTTTGCTCCAATCCGTGAAGAGAATATCGAAGACCATGAAATACATAAAGAAGAGATATGTGTCTCTTCTGATTCTGCAACTGTTATCAATGAAGCAAAGAAAGCAGAAAAGAAAATATGGGCATTTGGAACTACTGTAGCTAGAACATTAGAGAGTGTAAGTGATGAGAAAGGTATGGTTCATGAATATACTGGAGAAACCAATCTCTACATATATCCTGGATATACATGGAAATGTGTAGATCATTTAATTACTAACTTCCATATGCCAGATTCAAGTTTAATCCTTTTAGTATCCTCATTTGCAGGTAAAGATTTAATTAAAAAAGCATATCAAGAAGCTTTAGAGAAAGATTACAAATTTTTAAGTTATGGAGATAGTATGTTAATACTTTAAAAATATGGAATTAAAAGATTTTGGTAAAAAACACGTATTTATGCCAGATGCTACTCGAGGAGCAGTAAGATTTTTGACAACTGAACAGTTAAAAGAAACAGGAACAGAAGCAATTGTTACAAATACTTTACATTTGTTAATGTCTCCTGGACCTGAAAGGATGAAAGAGTTGGGAGGTATAAAGAAATTCATGAATTGGGATGGGATTGTGCTTACTGATTCTGGAGGGTTTCAGGTATTTTCACTAATTCATTCAAAGAAATGGAATGGCAAAGTACATGAAAATGGTGCAACTTTTAAATCACCATGGACGGGGGATGTGTATGAACTTACGCCTGAGAGTTCCATAGATACTCAAATAGCTATTGGCTCGGATATCCTAGTTACTTTGGATGATTGTAGGAAAACAGATTTAACTAGAGAAGAAGCAGAGCTTTCTGTTGAAAGAACTATCGCTTGGGCAAAGCGATGCAAAGACCATTTTGAGAATGTATATGGTGGTACTGCAAAGACGGGCAAGCTATTAAGTTGTGTTGTACAGGGAGCAAACTTCCCAGATTTGAGAGAAAAATGTGCCAAGGCTTTAACAGAGATTGGGTTTGATGGATACAACTTTGGAGGATTCGTGGTAGATGCAGATGGAGAATTAGTATTAGATGAAATGACCGCGGTTGTAGAGAATACACCTAAGGACAAATTTAAATATGCAATGGGGGTGGGTAAGCCAGAGGATATTCGAAGAGCTTCAAAGGTGGGATATACCGTTTTTGATACAGTTTTGGTTACTAGAAATGCAAGACATGGTACTTTATATTCTTCGGATATCGATGGAGAGGTTTTAAGGATTAATAATACAGAATATGCGAATGATCAAAGGCCGATTGATTCTCAATGTGATTGCTATACCTGCAAGAATCATACCAGAGCATATGTACATCAGATGTTAAGGGCTGGTGAGGCAACAGGCATGACACTAGCAACTATTCACAATCTTAGATACTACCAATGTCTGATTGAGGAATTAGATTAAAAATGATATCATTGTGAAGTCCTAGTATTAAACACTTTTTACGATTGAATATATTGGTATTTATTAATTTTATGAAATCTATATTTAATAAAATTAAAG
>CAYXLF010000006.1:0-23861 GCA_964465815.1 uncultured Candidatus Saccharibacteria bacterium | reverse complement strand
TCTCCTCAAAGCTGTTTATATGCTCTACTATTGGTTGAATTTTGCTTAACTGTTTCTCGTTTGAGTCAAACAGGTTTGTTAAGAATTTGAACATGTTCTGATTATATCATTAATTTATGCCTCTTTTCAGATATTTTTCATTTTAGAAATATATTCTAAAAGTATGGTGAGATATATCATAACACTAGTTTTGATAATAGTAATGATTTTCGTAAAGGCAGACTGTGTATATGCCGATGTTAAACTGATCTCGCCAATAAATAATGTTGTAGAAACGAACAACAGAGCCATTACTTTTAAATGGGAGAAATTTGATGATACTAGAGAATATACATATATGCTGGAGGTCGGGCCAACAGATATTGAAGAAGGCCATATGTGGAGCCCTCTAGTTGGGATTGGAAGTATCAAAGAGACAGAATATACATATACCATTCCTAATGAGTGGGGAGATGGGATATCCTGGTGGGTAAAATATTCCATTGATCAAGAGGAACCTAGAAAAACATATTCCTCTACCACATCTTCATTTACGATATCAAATGTATCTTCTTCGGAAGTGGCTGTGCAAGCACCAGTTGTAGTTAAGCCTGTCGTAAAGGATATATCTGTAAGCACCACCAAACTGGAAGAAGAGATCCCCGAATCCATTGTTTGGGAGGTAGATACACAATCCTCTGTGTTGGGTGTTTCAGATACAGTTGTTTGTAAGTTCAGGTATCTGACTAACAAGAAATCTAGTTCTGTGGTTGAGTGTGATATCCCTTCTCCCAATATCACAGACCTATACATGTACAAAGAAGATAGTAACTGGAGGGTAAATGCCAATGGAGATTTTACATATCGTCTGCTAGGCCAAATTGATATATATCAATGTAGGAGAAATTGGAATCCATTGAGTTGGTTTAGATGTGAGGATGAATACCTGAGAACTGAGTATCTGGATATATATCCTGGGGTAGCTGTTACAGTAAGTAATGCTGATGGTGATATAAAGATGCAAAGATATACTAATAGAGGGAAAAGTTTTAATCTCACCAGTCAGAGATTTACCAATAATAATGGATTGAAGCTTCATTTCAGTTACAATATTTTCGAAACAAAGTACAACCTAAGGCATAGCTACACATATGATTTTGATATTACTTCTGTAAAGGAGGCTGCCAAAGGTAAAAAACCATTCTCATTCCCATTTCCAAAGATCATTGGTGTTACTCAATGGCACGGAGATACTGCTTTTCAAAAGCCTCATACCGGTATTGATTTTGGTAGTACCAAGGAGAATGTATTAGCAGTGTCAGATGGGCAGGTAGTTGCTAATGGTTGGGATAATTTTAATGGGGAGTGTATGTCTGGTGGGAACTACATTGTTATCAAGCAATCCAATGGTATGTACACTGCGTATTTTCATCTGCAAGAGTCAGATGTTAAGTATGGGCAGAAGATTTCCAAAGGTACGGTAATTGGTATTTCTGGAAATACAGGTAGTTGGAACTGCCAAGCGCTTAAATACCATCTGCATTTTGAGACAAGACTCAACAGGAATCAGAGTGGTCATGTTAATCCTGTTGATTATGTTGATATTGATTGGAGCAAGGTCTTTACTTTAAATGCAAAAACTATACCCGAGAGGTTAAGTGGGGAAAATCCACATCCGAGTTATTAATTTAATATGTAAAAATATGAAAACGATTTTTCTCCTAATCAGTCTTCTAATTTCTGGGGAGACATATACCAAATTAATTCCTAATATTACTAATCCTGAGCAAGTGATATGGGAAGATATGGGGCATGTTATTTTTGTTAAGGATGAGAATATTTTTGAATACGATATCTTAAAAGATGGGATGACTAAGATTGGAGAGAGAAAGTTAAACGAATTTGTTGGCATAGGAGCTGATGGAAATTTGGTGTTATGTGAGATTCACCATTTTGTTATTAGTTCTAAGGACGAGTTTTCAACTGTGTTTAATGTCAATGGGAAGGAATTAAAATTCTTTCCAACAATAAAGCCTATCTTACTAGCTGGAGATACGATTGTTGCAAAGACCGCATTAGATTTCTTAGAGCAACACTATTACGAGATACATATTTCAGATGGGAGTATAAAGGAGGTACCAGAGCCTGGGCATCCGAGATCATTTCTTTACATTAGTCAGGATTATAATGGTGATATCTTTATTAACTTTAATCCAAGAGATTACATAAAATATATCTATACGATATACTTGTTCTAATGAAAAAGATTAATTGGAAATTAATACTTATAACTCTAGGAATTGTACTCTTTGGAAGCCTATTCCTCATATACAAAATCGGAGATCAGTATATGTGGACTGATGAAATTTTTTCTTTTCACGCTGCGCGTATGATTCTTGAAAAAGGAAAACCATTGTATGACTCTGGATTGTTCTATGGTCGATCAGAAATATATAACTATCTGCTGGCTTTTAGCATGAAGATTTTTGGTATAAATGAATTCGGCAGTAGGATTATCAATATCCTTTTTGTGATTGGAACTACTTTACTAACTTTCTTCTTTGTTAGAGATACTTTCAAGCAGAGTAAGCACAAAACAATCTTAGGGCTAGCAGCTGCCTTACTCTATCTAACTTCTAATTTCACAATTGCTTCGGTAAGAGAAACTAGAATGTATGCTATGACGGTTTTCTTCTTTACACTCTCTGCTTTCGCCTTTTACAAAGGATTAATCTCAAGATATTCAACGAAGATTTTAAATATAAAGGGATGGGTATTTAGATATAATATTCCTTGGCTTTTGGTATTCATTGTTTCTTTCTACATAGGGTATGAGACACAACCAATATCAATTATCTTCGGAGCATGTATTTTTATTTTCTATCTTTTAAGATTGATAATAAAGAGAAAAAAAGAAGATCTTCTTTTTGTGATTTTACTCTTGATTACAGCGCTTTTGGCTGTATACGTTCAATTTCAAACATTCAATGTATATCAGGTATTTTTGTCATTATCTCCAGAATGGGCAAGTGCAGCTCCAAAGCTTCTTTACTATCCTATCTTGCTAGTAAGAAATTTCCCAGGAATGTTCTTGCTCTCCCCACTGATTATTTATTCTCTCTTTAAATACAGGAAACTCTTAGATATCTACATATTTACTACATTTGGAGTCTATATACTTTTCATAGCCTTACAAAAAGCTCAACACGAAAGATATCTGCAACCTATCCTGGTTTTACTTCCAATCTTACTCGTTATCTCCATTTACAGAATTTGGATTAATATTCCAAAGAAAAATATTAAGCTCAAGGTTATTAGTCTTTTATCTTTATTAGTGATCATCTTAGTACCTCAGATCTATCTTTTGCAAAAGGAATTAAATGAAATCGGTGAATATACAAAGACATCAATTGCAATATACAAAAAAATGGATTTCTACAGTATGTTTGATTATCTAGATTCCTTAAATATGGATGATTACACCCTCATATGTGATTACCATACGGCATATACGCTCTATGAGAAAGGATACAAAGTAAACTATATTCTTGTAACATCGGAACAATATACTTTGGATAACGGAAGAGATATATATATGAATATTCCATATCTTAAATATGATGAAACCTTAAAAATCAAGCTCGATTCGTTTGAAAAGAAGATCGTAACAATTAGAGACTACGTTAATTTTCCTGATATTGAAAAATTAGTTACGAGAGACATGGATTTCTCCGAGCCTAGGATATATCAATAGCTATCTAAACCTCCGTTTGAGCTTCTTGCCCCATCTGAAAATATTTCCTCCCAGAAATGTATCAAGGTAGTAAAGCCTCCACTCAGTAGAAAGATCTAGATTTATTAATTCTTTAGCGTACTTTCTAGCTTTCTTAAATTCACCATTAAAAAAATATTTTTTCATTTTCATTTCAAGTATGAGCTCTTTAGGAGCAAATTTTTCTAAGTTATTCCTATCTATCTCGTTATATATATCCTTGTAGTTCTCCTTTTTTTGACGATACCATTCATGAATCGCTTTCTCCGTGTATTTTTGACCTATTAAGTAATCATTGTATATAAGCTCTCTTTTGTCAGTATATTGAACCAATATTTCTTGAAGCAGATGGATCTTCTTATTTGCAAGAATCATCTGCATAAAAAGATCATAGTCTTCAGCATATCGCATATTATCCCTGTACCAAAACTCTTTTGTATTCCTGAACATGATAGAAGAATGAACCAACCTATTCTGTTTCTTAATCTCCTCCGTAATATCGCCATCATACCCCAAACCCCAAGACTCACCAAAGACCTTTCCTTCTCCGTCTATTAGTTCAGCTCTTGCTCCAACAAGATAGCAATCCGGATGAGTATCTAGGTATACTACCTGTTTTGCAAGTCTTGAAGGGAAAGCGTAATCATCCCCATCTAGAACTGCAACATATTCTCCAATACTTTGTTCAATAGCTAAATTCCTAGAAATACAACGCTCCTGGTTTATTATGTTATGAAAGAGTTTTATCCTTTTATCTTGCTTTGCATATTCTTCTAAGATATTGCCCGTGTTATCTGTAGAAGCATCATCTATCATCACAAATTCCCAATCCTTGAACGTTTGATTTATGATCGTTTCTGCCGCTTTTCCGGCTGTCTTTTCGCAATTCTTCAAAGACATTATCACTGAAACCTTAGGATTAGACATATTTTTTAAGTTTTCTTGAATAGATTATATTCAAAACTATCAAAGATATTGTTTGGATAACCAAGGTTGTCCATACTACTCCAATATACCCAAACTCTTTTACTACAAAAAGATTCAAAATAACATTAACAATTCCTGAAACTATATTCAAATACGTCATAATTCCAGCATGTCCTGTAGCTACAATTAAACCTGCATTAATTGGTGCCGAGAATGCCAATTGAGCATATGTAATCGCGACGGGAAATATCAGCATTCTCAAAATATTATTATCATATTGAGGAAAAACAAGATGTATGGCAAATATTGTAACAAATGCGGTTATTGGTACAAATGCGATAGATATTAACGATAATATACTGACAGATTTAACGTATAGTTGCTTTGTTTTTTGATATTCTTTCAACGCAAAAATTTCTGTGACATATGGGGAAAGTACTTGTCCCAGGATTGTAAATATTAATAGATATATGGTAAATACCTTATTTAAAAGCTCATAGGTTGCAATTTCTTCTATGAAATTATTTTGCCCTAATATTAAAACATTAACTTTAGAGAAAAGATAATATCCTAGGGTTGCAATACCAAATGCAAGTGAATATTTTCCGATATCCGATATTACTTTTTTATCTACAATTGCCTTCCAATTTGTATATCTTAAACCAAGGATCACTGCATAAAGAATATACATGAAGTTCTGAGCTAACAAAGCTCCTATCAACCCATATTTATTTAGAAGGAAGTAAGATGCTATCAAAGATATGGCCCCAGTTATCAATGAAATGATAGATATTTCTTTAAATTTTTTTAATCCTCTATATATTCCATCGTACAAAGATGTGATTGGAGAAAAGAAAACCAATGGGAGTATATATATGAGATATTTGCTTGATTCTCCAAACCACTTATTTCCAAACAAAAGGGTTAGTGCAATTATTATCAAAGAGATATTTGCTATCAGAGCGAATGCATTAAAAAATACTTTTTTCAGTTTTTCTTTATCTACCACATTATATTCCGCAACATACTTTGACGTAGCAGTTGATATGCCAAAGTCTGCAAATATGGTTAACAAGTACAATGCGGAAAACACATAGTTGTATATTCCCATCTCATTTTTACCAAGTATGGAGGTTGCCATGATAAATAGCAAGAAACTTGTTCCTTGCTTGCCGAAAGTCTGAACAGTTCTCCAAATGAAATTTTTAGAAAATTCTTTGTTCTTTTTTAGCTTGGTAACAATCTGTTGTACGAGGTTCATATGGAATTATAATATCATATTTTATCTATATCACAGAGCACCAATTGAGCATATATGTTCCACTGGTAAAAGTTTCAAGGAAAGCCAGAAGATTTAACCTAGTATTTTAGTAATGGTAAATATGATTATGACCACACTTAGGCCAAGCTTTAGCACCATACTTATGAGTATTCCTAAGAATGTACCCCATCCTGCTTTTAGACTAGTAACTGCATCCTTTTTAGCAAAGAGCATTTCGAAGAGTACTGCACCAATGAATGGGCCTAATAGAATTCCCCAGATACCACCAACAAATATTCCAACTATTCCACCTATGACTGCTCCTGCCATTCCCCATCCTGTACCTCCGAATTTCTTTGCTCCTAATGCTGCGGCTATGTTATCTGCAAATGTAGAAGCTACACACAGGATGAAGAATACTATGAGAATAGTTGGTGTAATGTTTTGAAATTTATCCACTATTCCTGCGACTAGGGTTGCTCCATATATGAGCCAGATTCCCGGGAGATTTATAACTGTTAATACAAGTCCTGTTAGTGAGATTATGCCTAAAAATATGTAGAGTATGATGTTAATGATTTCCATTTAATATTTCGGAGCCCTTAGTTTTAGAATATAACTATCCGATACCTTTCTATTCTTTTGTATTTCTTTTCTCTTCTTTAGAGTTTCAGGAAATTCCTTCAGAAACGCTATGATTGATGTTAATGTTGCTATAAATATCTTTGGATATTTGAGAGTAAATGAATGGTATATTGATTCTGCGAATATCTTTCCACCCTGCATAAAGCTCATCCATATGGTTGTAAATATGTTGAAGTTCTTCCATATTACTTTGGTTTTACCATTGTAATATGTAAGGTCATTCCATGCGTATCTGTATTTGTCTGCTCGCTTAGCTAGTCCAAGGTGTACTATGTATTCTTTGTTGTAAAGATAGTTTTTGTATCCATATACCATTGCTCTTGTAGAGATATCGTCATCATCTAGGTTGAATTTCTGAGATTCATCAAATCCCCCAAGAATATCCCAGATCTCTTTCTTTATTAACATTGCTCCTCCTTGGTTTATGGCTATTTCTATGGGTTCTTGATATGCCATTATCTTCCTTATATCCTGTTTAGGTTTTTTCTTTTGTATCCCAAATGGATAGTAGTATGTACCAAATGATCTTGTATATCCATCTTTCAGCTCTTCTTTATCTATGAAGAGAGGCATGAGGAATGCGGGATTATTTAGGGTTTGATAGTATTTTACGATATTGGTTAGGAAGGTTGGATTGTCTATGAGGATATCATCGTCTAATAATAGGAGATATTTCCCTGTGGCTTTCTTTACTGCTTTATTTTTAGCAATACTTATTCCTAAGTTCTCTCCATTTTCTATAATCTGGATATTTTTTTCTTTATTTTCTTGTATCTTTTCCTTTATATATTCTATTGTTCCATCGGTAGATCCATTATCTATATATATGTATTCTATATCCTTTAGAGATTGTTTTAGTAATGGTGGAAGAGTTTGTTTAATATATTCTATGCTATTCCAAGTTATGATTATAAATGAAATTCTCTTCATAATGTTATTTTCTTTCTCAACCAAATTAAAGCCTCTATTAGTGTCTTTGGCAAAAGACATAAGATGTACAAGACGAGAAACTTTATATTGAATCCAAACCTTCCAAAGTAAGCCTTAATATAATTTCTACAATCTTTATATGATTTTGTCTTGAATGATGAAAAAATAATATCTGCAAAAATCTCAGATTCCTTTATGTCCTCTAGTTTCAAACTTTCTAGCTTGATTGGATTTAAATTCTCATAACTGTCCTTCCCATAAAGAACTCTTTCTCTATGGTAAAGCTTTGCAAAGAATTTATAGCTACTATGTTTTAACATCCTTCGCAAATCCGTATGCTTGGCAGATACTCGATATTTCAGAAGAATCTCGCCTATATTCCACATTTTCAATCCTGAATCTTTTAACCTTAAAAAGAAATCGTAATCCTGTACTCCCCAGAAATTTTCTCTATAATAGATTCTACTATTTTTTCTGAACATCACAGAAGGGTGGACCATACAATTTGATATCTCAAGCGATTCCTCTATTTGATCAGTGGTTATTGGGGGCATATATATACCAAATGGCTTGCCATCCTCATCAATTTTCTCAATTCCACATCCCACTAGAAAAACATCCTTATTTTCGTCTAAAAAATCACTCTCCCTTTGCAACCGTGTTGGTTGCGCAATATCGTCAGAATCCATCCTAGCTATGTACCTACCCCTAGAAATACGGATACCTTCATTTAGAGATTTTGCGAGTTTCATACTTTTATCATGTCTTACTAGTCTTATCCGCGGATCTTCCTTTCGAGATTTTTGCAGTATATCCCAAGTCATATCTGTTGATCCATCGTCTATAATTATGAATTCAAAGTCTATTAAGGTCTGAGAAAGTATACTTTTTATACTGGATTCTAAATACTTAGCATCGTTATATGTAGACATTACAACAGAAATCTTCGGCATTTTTCTACTAATACTATCTTTATTCCTCATAATTATACGTGATATACTTTCATTATATTGGTTCAATTCTATTTGTTAAACGATAATTATTCAACATGCTTAAAAAATTGATGCCGTTTTTACATAATTATTTCTCGAATATAAAATTCTTGGTTCATAACCGGAATTTCTATTTGCTTATGGATCACATACTTGTATGGTCTTTTGCTTTTGGTTTAATTTTCGTATTAGGATATAAGGTCCTACTACACATAGAATTCTGGTTATTTAGTACAAATACCTTGTTATTGCCCGAAATAATAAAAGAGAATCTTCCGTTTGCGTATTTCATTTTTCTGTGTTTATGGATAATAGTAAAATACTATTTCTTTTCGCGTAGTAAAAAACTTGATGATCCAACCACAAAAACTATTCTGGACCAAGAGAAGAATCATCAAATTAGTTTCAAAATATTTAACTTCAGGTTTATCGTCAGTTCTAAGACACTATATATACTAGCCCTAGTTGCAATATTAGCAACATCTGTTGCAATAAAGGTTAAGTACATGGATTATCCGTTTGTCGGTAGTCATCCCATGAAATATAGCACTTATGCAGAGCCAGCATTACATATGTATGAAAATAATGATCCACTTTTCTTCAAAAGAAATTACATGTATAACCCTCTCAATCCTTCTAATGAATCTGCTAAGCTTTTTGGGAATCTACCTCTTATGGAATGGCTCCTTTATCTTGGATATACAACTCTTAGCGGGATCTTAAACGTTGAATCCATTACTCATCTGACCTCTGCCATTCTTGGTACAATAGCCTTACTTTCCTTATATATGTTTACCTCCAAACTTATAAATAAAAATGCCGGACTCCTGGCAACAGTTCTCTTCTCTTTCAACGCCATTTTCAACCTCGCATCATATGTTACTGTTTATGATATTATCACGTTCAGCTTTACATTCTTCTCACTCACCCTTTTCTTAGATTTTCTAAAGAATGGGTCATCCCTAAAGCTCTGCTGGGCAGGTATCCTTGTTGGTATTGGCGCTGGTGTAAAAACAAATATATTCTTATGGGCATTACCTATTGTTGCACTTCTACTCTTCTTCAAATACAAGCTTTCTTTTGAGAAGATTGTAAAGTACATAACTTCGTATTTCTTTTGGGCCTTAATTCCATTTGCTATTGTACAAACAACCATCTCTCATTTCCCCTCGAAAAACATTTGGTATTTTGTATTCTTCGTGCTAGAGATAGCAATTGCTCTTTTTATGATAAATAAACGAGAATTAATTTCAAAATTCTTTGAAACCCTATCTTTTAAGATTTTCGCTTTTCTGAATCATCATAAAATAATGTACTCTTTGTTTATCATCATACCTTTCTTCATAATATTCTTAGTATACAAAACTGATCTTTCTGAGGAATTTCTTACTGATGGGAAACTGATCATTAACGCAGACCTGTACCGATGGATGCTTACAGACCAATTTATTCCTTATACAAACGTATACCTTTCTATGATTTTCATTTACAGCTTACCTTTATTAATAACTATTAAGAATTCAGTACAAAGGTGGTCACTTATTTCACTGCTAGCAGGAATGATTTTCTACATTGTCCTTGCCTCCAAAGTCCTTTTCTTCCATAACTATTACTGGATTATCATACTTGCACCTGTTTATATAATAGCAACGGTCGGGATATTCAATCTTACAACAATTATTACTTTAAAAAAGTTTAGATCTACATTCTTACTAATAACAAGTTTCTCCCTTATGCTACTGCTTTATCCATCTACAACTTCTAAAATAAATCGTGATGATGACGATATTAAAAAACTGGTCACATACTTCCAATCACAAAATGTCGAAGATGGTGTTTCCTACATAGACGAAGCTACTTCCAATTACATCCTATTTAAAACAAACTTAAATATCGTTTACAGCTACGAGATATTCGATGCAAAAGAATTGCAAGACAAAGTTCAAGAAGTCGGTTTCGTTGATGCAATGAAGTATTACAAGATTCTTTATATCGTAACTACCACTGGTGCGACTCCCAATTATCTACCCATCGCCAATGTCTTTGATCTTGAAAATAATCTTATAGAAAACGAGATCCGCAGAACAGATAAGATATACGATACGCTATATCAAACTAGTCAGTATTATCCTATGAGAGAAGAGCGGGGAAAAATAATAAAAGATATGAGTGTCGATAAAAGTTATCATTCTATTGCCACTTTCGGGAAATACACCGTATATGGCCTAACAGATGCCTGTTTTATCAGATAAGAACAGATTTATGTATGCAATTGCCATTTGTTTTACATCTACAGAAGGTTTAACCATCTTTCGATGATCTTTTATGACTGTTTGTATCGAATTGCCAAATTTTTCAAGATCAAATGGCTCTATTACAAGACCTTTTTCTTGTTGATCAATTATTTCAGGAACTCCCCCAACGCCAAAGGCTAATACTGGAGTTCCGCTACATATACATTCCAACAGTGTCAGTGGATAATTCTCCATTTTAGATGTAAAAAGAAGAAGGTCGGCAGATGAATACAATCTAGAGAGTACACTTCTATCATCAAAGTATCCATAATAATGTTTCTCTAGATTAAGAGACAAAAATGGTTCCCTTTGAAAAGGATTTTCTGAGCCGAAGGCCAAAAGTCCTACAGCTTTTTTTTCAAACCAACCTTTCTGCTGTTCAATTGCAGATTGAAGTAAATCAAAGCCTTTTGCTTCATCATTTTTTAGATTCACAGATCCGAAAAGAATATACTTCTTATTTGGCTCTAGGCCAAACTCTTTTCTAACTTCATTTTTGTCATGATGGCAAAAGATGTCAGTATCTATTCCATTGTTTATAACTTCAACGTTTAAACACCTCGCTAAAGGGCTCTTTTGTGTCAGACCCATCAAGAAATTACTTGGTGCTATTAAATTCAATTTGTTTTTGGAATTTGATAGAATCTTTGCCTTTCTTCGCAAATTCCAATTTGATAAAACCCTCAGAAATTTATTCGTTTTAATTTTTTCTGTTTCAAAAAAATATCCTCCTGAGAAAGCATTCCAATCATGCATTGTAAGATAAGTTCTTTTCTTACTTGACTGTTTTACGATCTCCTGAAAAGAAACGAATCCCTTCCCAACCCAATGGAAATTTATAATATCTGGTTTAAAGTCATCAACTATTGGATCAATATTTTCTCCAAATAACCCTAGTGTAAAAGGAATATTTCGATTAAGTGAGAGCAAAAATCCTGGAATAAAATCTAATATATATGTACTTTTTTTAAGCCATTTGCTTCTTTTTGATTCTACAATCCAAGTATCCTTCATTGTTTTCTCACTAACATAAAGCAATACCTCATGACCTTCGGATCGAACCCTCTTTGCAAGTTCATAGACTAGTCTGGCAGCACCTCCACGAGAATCACTTGTACTTACGAAAAGGATCTTCATCTTAGAAAGAACTGTTCAAATTTAGCCGTTATTTTTCTCTTGTAATACATGTAATCCCTTCTATAAACTTTTCTAAATGATTCTGTGATTTTAGGATCAATGACGGGCATCACAAATTCAACATCTTTTTTTTCATTTAATTCTTTATTAATGAAGAGTTCTTTGTTAGTTAATTTACAGTTATCTCCAGAATTATCATGCCCGATATTCTCAACATACGATTGAATCGGGTATACTGTGTAAAGATTGTTTTTAAAGAAGTTATATGTGAGTGCAATGTCCCAAGCGTTTATCTTCCCTCGCATCTGTGCATCTAACATACCAAAAAGGTCATCACCCCAAATTGAAAATGCCTTTCTTTGTCTAATATTGAATTTAAGATCCCCGAAATCTTTTACTGCCCAGTCAATATCATTCCATCGATCTCGCCATATAGCCCATCCCCATGAACAGGTTCTTAGTGTAAAATAAACATCATTTTTATAGTTCTCTGGAATTGGCATGAGTTGTGGAGGATGGTTGTAACCAGATATACAACCAACTTGCTTGATGTTCTTATAATAATCAATAGCACTCAACATATAGCAAAGAAAACTTGACGAAACTAAGACGTCGTCTTCAATAATAATTACGCTTTCATATTCCTTAAGAACTGCTGTTATTCCATCGATTATTGACTGTCTACATCCCTTATTTTTCGTAATCGAATTAAACCGAACGTTTGAATATTTCTTAGCGATTTCTATACCTAACTTTCTCATATCCTCCCATCGTCCCTTCTCATTAATTCTTTTCCCATCATGATAAATTACTACATTCAAATTTTTAAATTCCGGATTTTTTATTAAAGCTCTGAACACCTTTCCAAAATGATCTGGCCTATTGTATGAGAACATTACTATAGCTGTATCTTTATTCATAAAGGAGTTATTTTAAATTTATTTTTTTCATAATATTTATTGGGAGTATCAACGAATTTACAAATATCCTAAAAAACTCCCCCTTGTTTAGAAAGACCACAACCAAAATCCATCCCAAATTATAACAGGTCGCATTTGCCCATGCCGCCCCCATAATTCCAAATTTTGGTATTAGCAGAAGATTTAACGCAACGTTAATTGCGAAAGTAACGAACTGGACAATAAAAAGTTGATTCTGTTTTCCTTCAATTATGAGCCATCTTCCCCACAAAGCTATAAGTACTGTACCTAATGTCCCCCAGACATATATTCTTAATACCTCAGTAGCCCCCTCAAATTGAGAATTCAAAAAAATCTTTATGATTAGGCTTGCGAATATCGTCATTAATAAGCAAAATCCTACACTAATGTAAGTTAGCACGCATACTGATCGCCTAAGTTTTAGTTGGAAGATTTCCTCTCCTTTTTTCTTTGCTTCAAGTAGTACTGGATACACAGAATCTAAGAAAGCTAACGGTACGTAGTACCAAAATTCCGAAATCTTTGCAGCGGGAGAATATATGCCAACCATATAATCACTCTTCAATGTACCAATCCAGTATTGATCAAATCTGGCAACAATAGAAATGAAAAAACTTCCTAATATCAGTACCCAACCTCTTTTCAAGAGATCTTTTCCATAAATCCAATCCCAACTCCAATTTAATATCCCCGCACTATTTTCTTTTTTATAAAAGATTATTGTTATAGTCGCCACTATCACGAACTCAATTGTCGTAGCAATAGCGAAGTAAACGAGATCCATTTTGAACAGGATGAACGCTATTTTAATCAACGCTGATAAAAATACCCCTACAATTCTGGCAGTAACACTAAATGACACTTTTTTTCTAGCCAGAAACCAATCATCAATTACTTGAAATGATCTGAAAAGATACAAGCTAGATAAGACAATCGTTACAATCGATATATAGAGAGAACCTCTCGAGAGCCAAGTTATTACAAAGCTTAGTACTACAACCAAAAGAGATCCGAGAAATCTTAAACTGAACAATGTCCCCAAAACATTGTTTTTTGCGAATCTGCCATCTATGAGGTCTTTAATAACCAACGAATCAAGACCCAACAATCCAAATGTTGAAACCAACGAAACCGTTGATAATGTATAATTATATATCCCCAGTTTTTCTGGACCTAAATAATTTGCTGTTACAAAGTAAACAAGAAACGAAATTGCTGCAGCAACTACTTTATCCAGAATCAACAAGCCTGAATTTTTTAAAACAGTAGGACTCACATACTTAGATATGTAACTCAACGGACTTGCCATATTAATTTCTTTAAAACTAATTTCACTCTAGTCAATATCATATACAGAATATACAAAACATTCCCATATCTATTCCTTATTACCTTTGCAGTATCATCATATGATTTTCTCAGGTTAGAACTAATACCCCCATCATCATAATCACAGATAATTTCATCTATATGTTTAATATTACCTGTACCTTCAAATATTTTACATAAAAGATCAAAATCAGCAGCCACTTTAAACCTCTCATCCAAACCACCTAGTTGATTGAATAGCTCTCTCTTAACAAAAACAACTTGCTGAGATATCTTTTTACCTAATTTAATGTTACCCTTACTTAATATCTTCCTTTGGATAAAACTACCACCACTCCTCTTTACTACCCGGATATTACCATACACCATATCTACCCTACCTAAATGTTTACAGATATCCTCAAGAGTTTTCTTGTTAGGGAACACATCTCCTGCATTTAAAAAATAGAGATATTCTCCATATGCTTTTACTGCTCCCTTGTTCATTGCATTATATACACCACTATCCTTTTCTGAGACAAAATAATCAATATTATCTCTATACTTATTTACAACCTTACTATTTTTGTCATCATATGCACCATCCACTATCAAATACTCATAATCCCTTGTCGTCTGGCTGATTACTGACTTAATTGTTTTTTCAAGATCCTGAGGATTTTTGTAACACACCGTTATTATCGAAACCTTAGGCCTTCTTTTCATATACCTTTGAGTAATTATTTACAAAGTATTCATAACTCCAAATATCACTGATAACCCTCTGTGTCTCCTCTATTCCACTCTTGAAATCTCCCCCTTGAATATTTCTTTCGTCGATATCTCGCAAGATCCCTTCTAAATCCTTCCCATCCTTATACAATACACTGTTGTACCCATCTTTGAGTATTTCGGTATTTGCAGGGATATTTGAAGCCACAGAAACTTTCCCAAGCATAATATGATGAATCATCTTTAACCCTGGTTGATCACCACTTATTCTTGGTATTAAACAGAATTCAGCATTGCTCAATATATAGTTAGATTCTTTAATATCCAATACACCTGTAAAATGTACTTTCTTCTCTAGTTTCAACTCTTTCACAAAACTTACAATCTCATCTGTAGGATCTCCTACCAATATGACATCAAACTTCGGCATAACTTTAGAATATACGCTGAGAAAATTTTCAACACCCTGATACTTTTTGAAATTACCACTGTATGCCATGTATTTGTTTTTTGTTGGGATATTTATCTTCTCAATCTCTGTATTAGATTCATCATAGAGTAAGAATGTTTTTTTCTTCCCAACCTTCTCATATATTTTCCAGTTGGCAATAATCATGTCATACCGAGAATATACGAACTTACTTATCACTTCAAAAACCTTTATCAAAATTTTAGGCTTATTCGTTATCCTTAGGTTATCAACAATTGTATTGTGTAAATCATATACATATTGGGGTTCTTTGAAGAATAGCGACAATACTGCACCCGCAAATCCTGCTTCAAAGTCTTCACAATGAACGATATCGTAGTTATTCTTTCTTAGTAAACTAAGGCCCTTTGCCAAGACTTTCAAATCCAATATTATTTTCTTAAGGCTAATCTCACTCACGCCAAGATTTAGATCCTTCTTACTGTTTACTCTAAATATATTTACATTTTCATAGTCAGTATCCTCACCTACAGGATATGTCAGAACATCAACCTGATTTTCTCTGGCAAGTTTCTTTAAGACTGAGTCTACTCTAAGTGATGAGCCTTTTGGTATTAGATATGGTGTAGTAACAATATCGAGAATATGTTCAGACTTCGTCATTGAAGTCATAACACCAAAATTGTTAGTCTCGAAACCAAATTTCTGAGGATTAATACTCCTTAGTGGCCTTGGCAATTTATTTCGATACCATTCAGTAAAATAGTCGATTTTTAAAAATTCAACCTCAAAACCAACTTCAGCAGCTACCGATTTTAAACTTTTTCTTGTATGAAGAGATGGATGATTTTTCCTATACGCAAAACTTTTATCTCGACAAATTGCGAACAAAGCACTTGGAATCTTATTAGGTGTTTGAAAAAAATACTTTCCGGAGTTCTTAAGGACTCTCTTTACTTCCTCAAGATGTTTCTTTGTGTCAGGGATATGCTCAATCAAATCAAAACTTACCACGTAGTCAAATGATTCCGCTGGGAATTTCAATTCATCTCCCGACATATACACAAAAACCTCGGGAACTATTTTCCTTCTGAATCTTTCCCTTGCCGTTAACAAATATTTCTCAGAGAGATCTATCGCCGTTACTTTCGCCCCTTTGTCAAAAAGATATTCCGTCAGACTACCGTTTCCACAACCAATTTCTAAAACCCTCTTGTTTTTCCAATCGATATTTTGGGATTCTAACAATCTTTTATTCGCTTCAAAATTCCCGTAATTATATTCCATGAATCTAGGTTGTAAATTTATAATACCCCTTAAACCACTCTGCAAAGTTCTTAATACCTTCATCTAAAGTAGTCTTAGGATCATATCCTAGCATCTTCTTTGCTTTAGAAGTATCTGAATATGTAATCATTACATCTCCTGGTTGCATAGGTAAAAGCTTCTTCTTAGCCTCTATACCCATATGTTTCTCCACAAGATTAATCATCTCCCCTAGCTCATCTGGGCTACCCTTCCCGAGATTGAATATCTCACAATCATAGTCACAGTCCAATGCTCTAATTATGCCATCAACAATATCATCAATATATGTAAAATCTCTCTTCATATCCTTACCATAGTTGTATACCTGTATCTCATCTCCTTTGCTCATACTCTGAGCGAATTTGAATATTGCCATATCAGGTCTACCCCATGGACCATACACCGTAAAGAATCTTAACCCTATCGTCTTCAATCCAAACAGATGATGGTATGTATATGCCATGAGCTCATCAGCCCTCTTAGTAGCAGCATACAAAGAGATTGGATGGTCAGTATCATCCTCTTCATTACATGGGTATTTCTCTCCATCACCATACACAGAACTGGAAGATGCATACACAAACTGTTTAATGCCATTATCTTTCACTAAGTTAATCATATTTACAAAGCCCAAGACATTACTCTGTGCATATACATATGGATTATCTATGGAGTATCTAACACCCGCCTGTGCAGCTAAATGGCATACCTTATCAAACTTGTTCTCCTCAAATACTTTCTTTAGATCTTCTAAATTTGATATATCTAATCTATATAGCTTATACCCCTTATATCCCTCCAACACCCTATTCCTATCCTCCTTCAACTTTACATCGTAGTAGCTATTAAAGTTATCTATACCTACTACTTCTTCTCCTTTCTCAAGTAATACTTTAGCTAAAGAGAAACCTATGAACCCCGCAGTACCTGTAATGAGATATTTCATTGATTAATCTAATTTAAAATTAAAATCTTTTTCTAGCACAATCTTAACGCCATTCTCAAATTCTCTTGGTGCATATTCGGGCATAATCTCCTTCAATCTGGTAATGTCCGTTCTCTTTTTCATTGTACCATCTGGCTTAGATCTATCCCACCTTATCTTACCATTAAAGCCCACTAATTTAGACATTTTCTCTACAAATTCTTTTATTGAATAGTCTATACCCGTCCCGATATTTACTATCTGCGAATCAGAATAGTTGTTCATGAGGAATATGCAAGCATTCGTACAATCATCTACAAAAAGAGCCTCTCTTCTGGGTTCACCACTGCCCCAAAATTCTATCTCTTCTAAATTATTCTGTTTAGCATCAACAAATTTCTTTATTAACGAAGGTATAAAATGACTAGTTACTAAATCATAATGATCGTTTGGCCCATACATATTTGTAGGCATAACGGATATGATATCCATTCCATACTGCTCTCTGTACAGTTGACCACCAATAACACCAATTATCTTTGCTAAAGCATATCCTTTGTTTGTTTCCTCCAACGGACCACAAAGCAGTCTATCCTCATTAATAGGTTGAGGATTTTCTTTGGGATATATACACGTAGAAGCTGTGTATAACAGCTTGGTATCTTTCGAATATTCCTTTAATGAATCTAGAAGATTTAAAATCATAATGGAGTTAACATACAAAAAGTCTGCATTGGCCTTCTTGTTTCCCAATATCCCACCAACAAGCCCTGCAATCATAAATATATACTCTGGTTTATTATCCTTAATATATTTCTCTACCTGATCTTTAATTGTGAGATCCAATTCTTTGCTACTTGGATGTAAAATATTTGTATATCCCTGATTTTCTAAATTACGCAAGATTGATGACCCTACCAATCCGGTTGAACCTAAAACCAATATTTTAGAGTCTTTTTTCATAAAGGAATAATCAGAAATCAATAATATAATTGACCACCATCTTTTAACTTCTTCAAGTCACTATCCACCATTATATCTACCAATTCTTTAAGTGTTGTTTTAGCCTTCCATTTTAATTTCTTCTTAGCTTTAGTAGGATCTCCAAGTAATAAATCTACCTCTGTCGGCCTAAAATACCTTGGGTTGATTCTAATCAAAACTTTTCCTGTTTTTTTGTCTTTCCCTATCTCATCAACACTTTTTCCTTCCCACATGATATCGTATCCTAATTTCTTAGCTACAAGTTCAACAAATTCTCTCACGCTATGTGTCTCACCTGTGGCTATAACAAAATCATCTGGTTTCTCTTGCTGCAACATCAGCCACATAGCCTCCACATAGTCTTTGGCATATCCCCAATCTCTTTTGGAATCTATATTTCCTAATTCGAGAACATCTTGCATACCCAATTTAATTTTACACAGGGCTGTTACAATCTTTCTTGTCACAAAATTATACCCTCTTCTTTCAGATTCATGATTAAACAGAATTCCATTACATGCAAATATGTCATATGCCTCTCTGTAGTTCTTGATTATCCAATATCCATAAATCTTGGCCACACCATATGGGCTACGTGGATAGAATGGTGTAGTTTCTGTTTGTGGAGTTTCTAGTACTTTTCCGAATAACTCCGATGTAGAAGCCTGGTAAAACTTTGTTTTCTTTTCTAGTTTTAGAATTCTAATTGCTTCAAGCATTCTCAATGTACCAAGTGCATCTATATTTGCTGTAAATTCTGGTAATTCAAATGATACTTGTACATGGCTTTGGGCACCAAGATTATATATTTCATCTGGACGAATTTTGTTAATGATGTGTATCAAACTAGAGCTGTCTGTTAAATCTCCGTAGTGAAGAAAAAGCTTTTTATCTAATATTTTAGGATCGTTGTACAAATGGTTTATTCTATGTGTATTTATAGTGCTTGATCTACGTATGATACCGTGAACTTCATACCCTTTTTCAAGTAAGAGTTCTGTTAAGAATGATCCATCTTGCCCTGTTATTCCTGTAATTAACGCTATCTTTTTATTCATTGTCATTTTGATAAAGAGAATATTTCAGGCCCTGAAATATTTAACACTAATATTCTCACGGTTTCCTGTGGTAAATAATTAATCTTCTGATAGAATATACTATATATTTAATATCTTTCAAAATGTCATGAATTTTGTACAAGTAAAAAAACAACTGAAAACATTTAAAGAAAACAACATCTTTGAGTTCAATAAGATTATGAAGACCGTCAGAATGTATACTCCTAAAAATGGAAATATCTTAGACGTAGGCTGTGGATATGGTAGATATCTCAAGCCTTTGTCTCACGAATTCAAAAATATTGTTGGTGTAGATATGAATGAGCACATTGTTCAAGAATTAAAGAAAGACGAATACAATGCCATGTCACTTGAGACATTTGAAGAATCGGATACTAAATTCGATACAATAATTATGTCGCACATAATCGAACATTTCTCCCCATCGGATTTACTCAAAATGATGAACTTCTACCTTTCTCGGTTAAAAACCGATGGGTATTTAATTATTGCAACACCTACTTTGTCAGAGCAATTCTATTACGATTTTGATCACATACGTCCATATTACCCCCATTCGATAGTAGAGGTGTTTGGTGGAGATAATTCACAAGTTCAGTATTACGGGCAAAGTGCTCTCAAAGCAGAAAAGGTTTGGTTTAGAAGATCTAGAATTCAGGTTTGGAAAACATCTTGGATGTTCAACAGCAAATTTACAAAGAATATCTGCACCGGGATAAATCTTCTATTTGCAATACTATATCGCTATTCATTCTCCCTTATTGGCAAAAGAAGTGGGTGGATTGGAGTTTTTAGGAAAGTTTAAGACTTTTTATTCATCACAAAAAAATGATGATACCTATTCATCTTCACCTGAAAATCTTTCTCTATCTTAAAAAATTCTTCAAATTTTTCTCTAACCTTCTTCAAAGAATAATCCTTAAATCCTATCTCCCAACAATGCTCCGCTCTAGGCCTCATATTAGCCCAGAATCTAGGAATTGTAAAACCAATATTGAACAACTTTCTATTAGTGAAAGGTATTTCTAAGCAAACATTAAAAAACCATCCCGTCCAAGGAACAGATATAATCACATGGCTTTTTGATACTCTTTTTAACTCCTTAAGCGCCTTGTCCAAGTCATTCCAAGAAATATGCTCTAAAATCTCATATGCAACCACCACATCAAAACTGTTATCCTTGAAATATGATAAATCTCTGACATCTGCGACTACCTCTGGTTCTAGTCCTTCATCGTAATCACATGTTGTCACATTTACACCCTTTTCTTTAAGATAATTTGATACCAACCTATTCCCAATCCCAATCTCTAAAACAGTCTTAGGTTTTAGTTTAAGAATCTCATTGCACTGATAAAAATAGGAGATGAATCTATGAACACTATCATATTCATTGTGGTAATGAGCCCTACCTTCCATCTATGCTCCTAAGTTATCAAATTTAAATATCTCTTCCATCTTCTTCCTCTCCAAAACATTTCTAGAATCATAGAAATTCTTACTCTTCATCATATCTGCATACTTTGTATAATCCAACTCCTTGTATTCAGGCCATTCAGTAGCGAGAATAACCAAATCACTATCCTTAAATACCTCTTCTACACTCTCTACATACTTTAATTTCTTATTCTCAGGGAAATCCTTCTTACTCTCCTCGATAGCTTGAGGATCTGTAGCTACAACATCATACCCCTCTTTCGAAAGGGCTTCACATAATCTCCCCGCAGGAGAAACTCTCACATCACTAGTACCTGGCTTAAAAGCCAAGCCTAAAACACCAACCCTAGCACCAGGTAAAATCCCCATCTGTTTTATACTCTCCACAACATATTCCACTTGAGATTCATTTAATTCATACACCTTCTTAAAAAGCTCGGCATCAACACCCAAATCCTCTGTCGATCTTATAAGCCCTTTAACATCCTTTGGGAAGCATCCGCCACCAAATCCTAATCCTGCATAAAGAAAAGATCTTCCAATTCTCCTATCAAGTCCAACACCATTCATTACTTCATTCACATTAGCACCTACTTTGTCACAAACTCTCGCTACATTATTTGCAAAGGTTATCTTGGTTGCCAAGAATGTATTCGAACAAACCTTAATCAATTCTGCACTCTCTAGACAAGTAGAAATACACTTATCTTTGAATCCCCCTTCCCTATGATTTCCATTCATAATATATGTCTGTGCATAGCTATTAATCTCAGGAGTCTCTTTTGTAATCTCAACAGCCATATTCTCAATCTCTTCAAAAAGACCAAAAATCTTTTCTTTCGCCTCATCATTTTCGCCACCCAACACAATCCTATCCTGAATAATAGAATCCAATACTGCAGAACCTTCCCTCAGAAATTCTGGAGAGGAGAGATATGTGAATTTAGCATTTGGATTTGTTTGCTTAATTATGGATATAGCTCTTTTACCAGTACCTACAGGGACAGTACTTCTTTGAATAAATATCACACCATCTTTAATATATTTTGCAGCTTCCTCTACCGCATCGTATACATATGTCAGATCCCATCCACCATTTTCTCCTGAAGGAGTACCTACAGAAAGGAAAACTACATCTGCATCTTGAACACCTTCCTTGTAATCTAATGTGGGTATTAAATTCCCAGATTCTATTCCATACTTAACAAGGTTATCTAGACCCAATTCGTAAAAATACGACTTGCCAGTTTTAATGATATCTATTTTCTCTTTAACAACATCTACACAATGTACCTTGTGTCCTGCTTTTGAGAGAAGTGCTGAGAGGGTGAGCCCTACGTATCCAGTACCTATGACTGATATATTCATGTTATGGGGTTGTATTTGAAATTATTTATGCAATCTCCAGTATACAAGATATGCTTCCCATTTCAAGATTGAGAAATCACTTATATTATGTTAAAAATATATGATTAGTTTTTATACCACTACAATGTTTGAGAAAAAACCGAAATTATCTATCGTCGTCCCTGTAAATAACGAAGGCGAGAATCTTAAGCTTTTAGCAAAAAGAATAAAGGAAAGTCTTGATGGTAAATTAGACTATGAGGTGATACTTGTAGATGATGGCTCAAAGGATAACACACCAAAACTTTTGGAAGAGATCTGCAAGGACAAACGCTTCCATGGAATATCTTTGATGATTAGGTCTGGACAAAGTGCAGGCTTGATGGCTGGTATCGAAAAGGCAACTGGAGAATATATTGCAACTATGGACGGAGACAATCAGGATGATCCGCAAGATTTCATAAAAATGCTCGAGAAGCTTCAGAAGGAGGATCTTGATGTTGTTGTTGGTTGGAGACAAAATAGATGGCAAGGAAATATTATTAGACGACTCCCTTCTCTAGTAGCGAATAAGCTGATGAAATCTGCTTTTGGTGATCTTGGGATACATGACACGGGATGTATGGTAAAGGTTGCAAAGGCACAGGTCATGAAAGATATTAAATTATATGGGGAATTACACCGATTTATGTCATATCTTTTGGGCATGTATGGAGCCAAGATGGGGGAGATTCCTGTTC
Organism: uncultured Candidatus Saccharibacteria bacterium; assembly: GCA_964465815.1. GTDB lineage: Bacteria > Patescibacteriota > Dojkabacteria > SC72 > SC72 > UBA12078. The sequence goes on along the minus strand of CAYXLF010000006.1, from coordinate 693 downwards.
ATCATCAAAAAAGAACGGCTGGGAAAAGCAAATACGGATTTAAAAGGACTATCACAGTTATCTTTGATATCTTTAATGTGAAGTTTTTAACCATGAAGAGATCAACCCCTATACAGATTCTTGGTCCTTTAGCGTTGTTCATCTTCTTAGTGGGATTGGGCTCTACTGCATATGTTATCGTCGACAAGATAGTGAATAGCGCAGATATCACGGGTTCTCCACTATTCATAGTTGCAATATTTGCATTTTTAACTAGTATTCAATTTCTCTTTTTTGGTCTTCTCGGTGAACTCATACTTCGTTCCTATTATGAAAACGGACAAAAGAAGAGTGTGTATGCAATTAGAAGAACATATTAAATCGAATTTATGCTACTATATACATAGTAAATTATCATCTTTCTAAAGATGTCTCTCTCTAAACGTTTTATTGGGTTACTGGCTCTGCCATTAATAACCTTACTCTTAGGCTTCTTAATGGTGAAGCCTGCTAGTGCAGCTAAATTTGTAATGACAGATTACACCCTAGCACAAGACGAAACCATCTCCGAAGACCTCTATGTAACAAACACCACTACAGAAATAAATGGATTTGTACAAGGAGATCTAATCGTTGGAGCATCCTCTGCAAAAATTACCGGAACTGTAACCGGCGATATCTTCCTCTTCGGCACAGATGTAACATTCTCCGGTA
>CAYXLF010000005.1:0-24365 GCA_964465815.1 uncultured Candidatus Saccharibacteria bacterium | reverse complement strand
CGAGATTTGAGTATCCTAGAAAAACATATTGCCCCACAGGAATGGATGAAGGTAAGAACTATGAATGCTTCTCATGGAAAGAGAGGGAATGAAGAAAAAATAAAGATTTCATCTGGATGGAGTCATAGGCAGAAATTGTGTGACAGAGATATCCAAGAGATATCAAAGATCGCATTGATTGTTGAGAATAAATCAAGAAGCTCACAAAATATTGAATGGGTCATCTCTGGTGGAAGAGCTTGGGTATTACAGAATAAGCCTTTGATATCTGAGAGTATGTCTTACAAGGTGAGTGTTTCTGAGTTTGAGCCAGTTAGAAAGACTTTGAGAGATTTGATAATGGTGTTTTTGGATAGATATCAATCTCAAGAGATGTTAACCAATCAGGCGATGAGTAGTGCTCAGAAGATGGTCATAAAAAATAACTCGAGTATTGGAGAGAGATTAGGAAACTTAATTAATGCTGCAAAGAACAAGAAAGAAGAGGTAAAGATTGCTAATCAGATGGACAAGGAGGCTCTACTTGTAACCGGAATTGGTGCAAGTTTTGGTGTGGTAACAGGTAAGATCTCCATTGTCGATGCCCCGAATGATAAAAAGTATACGAAGGAAGATATCCTTTTAATCAGGAGGTATTCTACCGAGATGGAATCCATGATCATCTCTTGTGGTGGTGTTATTATGGACTATGGTGGTATTACAAGCGATACTGCAATCCTGTGCAGAGAACTTAAGATCCCAGCGATTGTGGGTGCAGTAAAGGCATCTGAGATACTAAAAGAGGATCAGGTTGTAACCATAGATGGAAATACAGGAAGTATATACAAGTCTGGAGAAAAGATTGAGGTAAATCCTGTGGTCGATACATACAGTGAGGGGATTGACCTTTTGAACATTAAGGAAGAACAAGATGAGGAGATTGTTGAGGAAATACCTTCATTAAAAATTCCAAGAGATTCGACTCTGCCTCCATCTGCTACAAAGGTGTTTAGTATGGGAGACATGGATAGTAGCAAGTTGATAGATTTTGTTGGGAATGCGCATGGTATTGTGTATGTAGATCTCGATGAGATGCTTGTAAAAGAAGGGAGACATTTACTTGCATATGTTGAGGATAAGAAGTTTTTAGATTTTAGCTCCAAAATCGCAGGAAAGATTTTGAAATATGTCGAGCTTGCAGAAGGTGACGAGGTTGTTGTTTCTCTTGGTTCCTCCTCTATTTCAGATTTTAGAGGTTTAACAAGAGGTAAGGAATTTGAAGATCAGACTTTGTCTGGTGATATATATGGTGCGACACACTATCTTAACAATCCAGATCTTCTTCAGAGGGTTATTAAGATCATCAAGAGAGTCAGGAATATTCACAAAAAGAGGAATGTTTCAATTGCGCTTCATGCTCCTATGAACGAGGATATGATGAAGGAGTTTAAGAAATATCTCTCTTCTGAAGGTTTGAGAAGAACTTCTTCATTTAAGATCTATGCTATCTTGGATAATCCTTCAGAGATTATTCTTGCTGATGATATTTTAAATACAAAAATTGATGGTTTGATTTTGAATATGCCTAGGATTACTAGACAGATGCAAGGGTTCAAAATTACTGATGAAAACGCTAAGTATGATCTAAGTAGAAACAGTGTATTTAGAGTTGTAGATAATGTTTTGGATGTTGCTAAAGGTCAGGATACTAGGGTTATTGTTGTTGTAGAAGATTGTAAGCCTTTACTTAGACATTGTGTACAATCAGGGGTATATGGCGTTTCTGTTAAACCTGAGGATATTGCAGAGGCTAGAAAGGTTGTCTCTGAAGAAGAAGCAAAGGTGATATTGGGAAGATAGCATGTAAGATCAGATCTAGAATTACTCTTTGTTAAGAATTTTTTAATTTCCAAATATTGTTTTCAACATAGGGGTTGGTGGCGTTCCAGAATTACCATTTGGAGTTCTCATCTTTGATTTCTCTAAAAATACTTCAAAGAATATCGTATTAGAGAGGCAGAATGCGAGATTAATTTATCGTGAACGAAGATCAGATCTAGAACTGATCTCCATTTCTCTCATTATAGGTTTCTGTGATATACTTTCCGTACATGGATGATACACCAATGATGAAACAATATCTGGGTTTTAAGAAGCAATACCCAGATAAAATACTACTCTACAGAATGGGAGATTTCTTTGAAAGTTTTGGAGACGATGCCAAAATCACATCCAAAGTATTGAATATTACCCTAACCGCTAGAAACAAAGAAAATAATAAAGTACCACTAGCAGGGTTTCCACACAAAGCCATAGACCAGTACCTACCCAAGTTAATTGAAGCTGGGTATTGTGTCGTCGTCGTAGATCAATTAGAAGATCCTAAATTCGCAAAAGGAATAGTCAAACGAGGAGTAACCAGAATAGTAACGCCAGGAACACTAGACGGAGATGAAGCCAATGCAATTAAAAATTCATACCTAGCAAGTTTCTACCTAGAAAAGAAAATACTCTCCATATCTCTTTGTGATGTATCAACTGGAGAATTTTTACTCATAACCGAAAAATATACAGAGAACAGTATTAACAACATACTTTCCTCCTACTATCCTGAAGAAGTATTAGTACTGGAAGGCGAAGAAACGCTCATATTCCCTAATACTCCAGTACATTTTGTAAGTAAAAATACTAAAAACAAGGAATACGCACGAGAGATAGTAAAAGATTTCTATGACATTAAAAATGTTGAAAGCCTAGATCTCACTACAGATTCTCCTGACATAATCTCAGTAGCAATGTGTCTGGGCTATGTAAAGGAAACACAGCTCATGGATCCTAAGCACATTCTCAAACCAAAGCGAGTAAACACGGACAGAACAATGATACTGGATCGAGCAACCATTCGAAACCTTGAACTAGTAGCAAGCGCTTACAGTGGAAATATCTCTGATTCACTATTCGGAGTATTAGATAGCACCTCTACCCGAATGGGGAGAAGACTCCTCTACTCCTGGATCTTAAATCCATTAATAGACAAAAAGAGTATTGAGGATAGACTAAGTACTGTTGAGAAATTTGTAAATGATCCTTCATGCCTGGAAAAGGTAAGAGAAGCTCTAAGCAATGTAAATGACATTGACCGTATTGTTGGGAAGATTGGGTTAAATCGAGCAAACGGGAGAGATTTTAATGCATTGCAGGTATCGTTAAAAAACATATTGGAGATTATTGATCTATTAGAAAAAGATCTAGGAATGAATATATCTGCAGACAAGGATTTAATGCAAAAGCTCATCCAAGACATTGAGAACACTATTGCAGATGATCCTCCCCCTACCCTTACAGAAGGAGGAATTATCAAAACAGGATATAATCCTGAGGTAGATGAATTGAGATCATTAAGTGGAGATAGCAAATCATGGCTTAGTAAGTTTGAAGAAGAGGAAAAGACGCGGACAGGTATTACATCCTTAAAGATTAGTTTTAATAAAGTATTTGGATACTATATTGAAGTAACAAATACACACCTAAATAAGGTTCCAGAGAGATATATTCGAAAACAAACATTAGTTAATGCAGAGCGATTCATAACAGAAGAATTGAAAGAAAAAGAGAATATTATTCTCAATGCACAGGAAAAGATTGGAGCTTTAGAGTACAAAATCTTTAGTGAATTTAGAGATACCTTTATTCCATATCTTGAGAATCTACATCTTGTTGCACAATTTGTATCTAATATTGATGTTGTGTCTACCTTCGCATACATCTCCATTGCAAACAACTATGTAAAACCAATTATTTATGAAATTGGAGAACAAGATGGGGTATTGGAGATAAAGAAAGGAAGACACCCAATAGTTGAAAAAATCTCCACTGAAGAATTCATATCTAATGATACCCTACTCAACTTTAACGATTCCTGTATGGCAATTTTAACTGGACCAAACATGTCAGGTAAATCAACATATATTCGACAGGTGGCTACAATTGTTTTAATGGCACAGATTGGAAGTTTTGTACCTGCTTCAGAGGCCAAGATTTCTATTGTAGATAGGATATTTACGAGAGTTGGTGCTTCCGATGATCTCTCAAGAGGTAGAAGTACCTTTATGGTAGAAATGGATGAGGCTGCTAACATTATTAACAATGCTACTAAATATAGCCTTATCGTTTTGGATGAAGTTGGAAGAGGTACAAGTACATATGATGGTGTGAGTATAGCTTGGGCAATTGCTGAATACCTTGTAAGTGAATGTAAAGCCCGAACACTCTTTGCTACCCACTATCACGAGCTTTTGAAACTCTCAGAGAAATTCCCAGAGAAGGTACAAAACTACAATGTTTTGGTAGAAGAGGATCTTGAGGAAGGAACGGTAATATTCCTTCGAAAGATTGTAAAAGGAGGTACTGATAGAAGCTATGGTATCTATGTCGCGAAGATGGCTGGTCTACCAATGAAGATTATCAAACGTGCCAACGAGATATTGGAAAGCTTTGAACAAAAAAGTATGTTTGAAAGCAAAAATGAGTTGAGAGAAACAGGAATGTTTGCGGCTTCTGTAAAAGATGGTCAGAAGGAGACGAATGGTGCTTTCCAATTCCCACTTTTTACAGCCAAAGATTCTGAAGTTGAACAAGAAATACAAAAATTAAATCTAGATAATTTAACTCCACTTGAGGCATTAAACAAAATATCCGAGTGGAAGAAAAAAATTTAGATATCAAGATAGTAGCCAAAACCGTACCTATTCTTAATTATTTTCATTCCAGTTGCTCTATACACCTCTTTGTTTAACCTACTTATGGTGACTGTTATATATGATGAGGAGACCTCTTTTGCAAGTGATTTCTCCAAACAATTCTGCAGATATTCTAGATTACAATAACCCTCGGAATTTAGAAGTGTACTGAGAATTCGTAATGCGGATCTTGATATAGTAACCTTACATCCATGAAAGATAATATATCCGCATTCAATTGATATGGTGAGTCCCTTTTTTGTTGTCTCTTTAGTAGTGTGGAGATCATTTTGCAAAAATTCAGTCAGATTTTCTAGAATTGTAGGAATAATATATACGAAGGTATCAGCATCGACAACATAGCGGAATCCTCTTTTTATATATTTTCGAAATACTTCTCGATTAAATTGTGGTGTAACAATTATTGTTGAATTACATAATTCATAGGTATTTACGTGCTTTAAGATAAACTCAGAATCATTATGCATGCTATCCACTATCAGAAGATCGTAGCTATTTATTTTAGTTAGTGAAAGAAGTTCTGGTATTTTATGCAGAAGTGTAATTCTAATATCTTGTATGTCTATTGCACGAAGTGCATCCTTACATTTTGGATTATGTAATAGGCATGCTATGTCATGTGTCATTGTATAGTACATACTACGGCACAGCTCTTTCAAAAAGTTTACAATTTTAGGGTATTAATTGCTTCGTCTAGAGATACAAGAGATTGCTCACCCGAGGTCATATTTTTCAGTTGCATTTGTTTTGTGGTTTTTTCTTCATCCCCTATTATAATTACCCAAGGGATATTCTTCTTGGAAGCATATTTAAGCTGATTTCCTAGCTTCGTTGCAACTAACTGGACCTCCGCATTTATTTGAGCATTTCTTAATTGTTTGGCAACATCTTGAATATACGTGTAGAGATTTGGATCTAACAAAGGAATGAAAACCTCGGTCTGGGTTGTCTTTTGGGGAAGCAGATTATATGTTCTTAAGTAATCTTCTGTAGTTATATCTCCCCAACCGATTCCGAACGCTGGAAGTTTCTCCTGCCCGAACATCGAGAGAAGATCATCATATCTTCCACCGCCAAATAATGCACGAGGATTTTCTTTGCTCCCAATATCGAACATCTCGATTACTGTACCAGTATAATATGCGAGCCCTCTCATTATTGACGGTTCAAACCGTATGTTCGTTAAGCCTAGTGCCTTAATTCGACTAAACAACTCTAACAAATCCTTGGCACCTGTTGATTCATTCTCAATCTTCTTCAGGTCTTTAAGATCCCACTTAAGGAAACTTAGTAAGTTTTCAATCTGTAGTTTTGTCAATTCAAGTTCTTCAAGATATTCAACAAATTCTGTATTGCTCAATTTTGTGTAGTTATCTATTGCTCTTGCGACTTTAGGCTTCTTTTCTGTGGAAAGCTTGAGAATATTCTCGAAAAGGTAATCAAGAAGATACCTACTATTAACTCTGATCTCATATGTATTGGATGGAGCTTTTAGTTCTGACATTACAGTCAAAATATATTGAAAAATTTCAATTTCAGCTTCTAGTGTTGGAACCCCCAAAATATCTATATTTAGCTGAATGAATTCTCGTCTTCTTCCCTTCTGAGGCTTTTCATATCTGTAATATTTACTGATATTGAACCATTTAAGTGGAAACATTAATTCATTCTTTTTTGCAGCAACCATTCTTGCCAAAGAAGGTGTCATTTCAGGTCTTATGGCGACTTCTCTACCACCTTTGTCAACGAAGTTGTAAAGCTGTGTGTTGGCAAGTTCATCTCCAGATTTTGCTCTGTAAAGCTCGGCTTCTTCTAAAAGAGGTGTGTCATATTCTTCGAACCCAAACTTCTCTGCTACTGATTTCCAGATTCCAAAAAGATATGATTTATTAATCATATCTTTAGGATATACATCGGTGGCTCCTTTGTATGGTGATGTCGAAAGTTTATTTTCCATATCGAGATTATATCACACAGTTTAACACTCTTAGTGATATATTCGTCTTGAATAAATGAACCAAATTATATATAGTCTGAGTATATATATAATCTGCCAAGATACAGAACAGAATGAAATATAGTGTAGGAATTTCTAACTCTAGAAGACCAAGCTCCACAAGACGAACTGTTAGTAGATCTCATGGATTGGCATCGTACAATGTATTCAAAAGATTTAATGATACCAATCTATCAAAGAGCTCTAGAGTTAAGACACGAAAACCGATGAAACCAAAGATGAAGAAAATTCTCTATATTGGTGTTGGGATCCTTTTCTTTATTGGTTGTATTGTACTTTTGATTGTAGGAATTTTTCTTAAAAACTTACAGAAATCATTGCCATCACCTGACGAATTAGTATCGAGAAATTCGGAGAAAAGTACTCAGATATTTGATAGAAACGGGACGTTACTTTATACAATTTATGGCAATCAGAACAGAGAGTTTGTAGCAATAGATAAAATCCCAGATTATACGAAATGGGCTGTATTAGCTGCGGAAGATATCGAGTTTTATCAACACAAAGGCCTTGATTATAAGGGGATTGCTTCTGCCGTATTACGTAATCTAAAAGCTGGTGGAATTACAGGTGGAGCAAGTACAATTACACAACAGTTAGTTAGAAATACAATTCTTTATGATGTTTTAGGTGATGAAGCTTACAATCAAACTTATCTTAGAAAGGTGAAGGAGATTCTCATTACCATGCAGGTTGAGCAGACTCTGACCAAAGATGAGATATTGCAGATGTACATGAATGAAATTCCTCTGGGTGGTGTTAATTATGGTTTTCAGGCAGCTGCAAACGCATATTTTGGCAAAGATGTTAGTGAACTTACGTTGGCAGAAAGTGCTATTCTTGCAGGTGTAATTCAAAGTCCTGGTGTGTATTCTCCTCTCTATGGTACAAATCCGGATATGGCAGATGTCAGAAGGAATTATGTGCTTGACCAGATGCAAAAGCACAAAGATTTGACTGGAGTTACAGATGAACAGATAGAAGAAGCTCGAAATGAGGAAGTAGTCTACAGTGACAAGGTGATAGATATTAAAGCTCCTCACTTTGTTTTCTATGTTAAACAGCTGCTCGTCGATGAATATGGTATAGATCGTGTAGAGATGGGAGGCTTAAAGGTTACAACAACTTTGGATTATTCTACTCAACAAATTGCAGAGGAAGAGGTTCAGAAAGGTGTTGATAATGCGAAGAGAAACAATGTAAATAATGGTGCTATGGTGGTTATGGATCCAAATAATGGACAGGTTTTGGCAATGGTAGGTTCTGTGGATTACTGGAATACAGAAGATCCAAGAGTTGATGGTAATGTAAATATCGCTGTAAGTAACAGGCAAATGGGTTCTTCCATCAAGCCTTTTGTATATCTAACTGCAATTACTCAGGGGTATGGGCCTTGGACAGAAGCTCCAGATTTAGAGCAGATTACTTTTGGTACATATGATCCAAAGAACTGGGATGCAAAAAATATGGGATTAATGACGGCAAGAAAAGCCCTCGTCTATTCTAGAAATGTACCTGCTGTGTACACACTGCAGATGGTAGGAATAGACAATTTCTTAAAAACGGCAGAAACAGTTGGTATAACAAGTCTTTCAGATAAGGCAGGATATGGTTTGAGTTTAGCTTTAGGATCTGGTGAAGAAACCTTGTTGGAGCATGCTGCTGCATATACCGTATTAGCTAATGGAGGAACGAAATATGATGTCACTGCGATTTTGAAGGTGGAAGATTCGAATGGTGAAATTTTGCAGGAATTCAAAGAACCCGAAGGAACTCGTGTTTACAAAGAAAGTGAGATATATCTTATTAACTGGATGTTATGTGATTTGGCAGGCTTTAATGACAGACCAGATAATGGTTACTACACAATAAATGGAAAACGTATTTGTGGAAAGACTGGTACTACAGATGGACCAAAGGATTTAACAACGATTCTTTACTATCAAAATCTTACGGTTGCAGTTTGGAATGGAAATAATAATGGAGAGGTAGCGCCAGGAGCTTGGGGATCTACCATTCCTCTTCGTATTGCTAATTCCTTTGTTAAGAGAGTTGCAGATACTTATGTACCAGGAACATATAATCGTCCAGCAGGTGTATTGTCAACTACAGTTTGTACTGATACAGGAGCTTCTCCTGCAGAAGGTGGTTCGTGCACCAAAGAAGCTTCTATATATTTGGAAGGTGCAGCTCCAGCTGCAGATACAAGAAAGGCTGTGGAAGTGTGCAAGACGAATAACGCTATTCCTTCTAATCTCTCTGCTGCCCAGAAATATGGCTTAACTACGACAAAATATGTCATAACGAATAAGTTATCGAATACGTTGCAGCAAGCTGCCTATGAGAAGTATCTTACCACTTTAGAAAATTCTGTATATTTAACAGCAGATCCTGCTACCGCTGTATGTGCCCTACCTCTGGGTCCAGAGAATGCTCCTGTCGTAGATATTTCGTCACCTACTACAAATCAGTCTGTGGAAGCTGGTAGTACAATTACGATTTCTGGATCGGTTGCATTTTTAGAAAGTATTTCAAACTTTACTGTCAAATTTGATGGAAATAGTATTGCGGGAGCAAGTATGGAACCTAATGGCTCATTCACAGTTGCATATGTTATTCCTTCTTCTACGAGTATTGGAGTTCACACAGTAAATGTTACTGCTGTTGATAATTATGGGAAATCGAATAGTGCTAATGTAAATATCAACGTTGTCGCAGCTGGGTCAAGTATTTCATTAAGTATAATTAGTCCTTCCAATGGTGCCAATGTATCAGGTAGTGTTGATATTCTTGCCAACCCTACTGGTGGCTCTGTGGATAGTGTATCTTTCTATGTTGAAAAAGATGGAAGTCCTATTGATAGTGGGACTGATTCTAATGGCACGAATGGTTGGGCATATAAGTGGAATATTTCTGCATCTCTTGCGCATGGAACTTATACAATCAGAGCTACCGCTTCCAAAGGAGGTGCAACTATAACCGCACCTTCAATAACCGTTAATTACTAAATTAACTTCCCCTGTGTACCTCTTTCTACCTTGCTTTTTACTACTTCTGTGATATTTTTAATATCTTTATCAGTGAGTGTCTTCGTAGTGTTTCGAACTGCTATTCTAAAAGTGATCTTTTTCTTGTCTTTTATATTCTTTTCTTGGTATATATCAAGGCATGTTACGTTCCCAATAAGTTCTTCGTTGTTTATTTCTCTCAAAATAATATTGTGAATGTCAGCATAGTTAACATTCGTTTCTACTTCGAAACATAGATCAATCCTACTCTCTGGGAACTTAGATAATCTATTAGTTATTTGGTTGTTTAATTCTAGACCAATTAATCTTTGGAGATTCAAATCAATCGCAGCTGAGTATTTTGGTAGTTTAAAATTGCTTTTTACCTTGCTATCAATCTCTCCAATGATACCTAAGATTTCTCCATTATATGTTGCTATTGCCGATGTATTAGGGTCAAACATGTATAGAGCATCCTTCACATCAACAGGGAGATCATCTTCCGAGGTATCAGCAATCAGGGTATAAGTTGGGGTTATTTTTTTAAGATCTAAAACTTTTTTAAGATAATTTTTTGCAAGGTAATATGCAGAATCTTCTCGTTTTTCCTGAGAAGACATAACCATTGCGAGATGCCAATCTTCTACTGGAAGTCCTGTGCTATCTACATTGTCCTTTTGGTGAGCCAAATTCATTTCAAAAAGAACTAATTTCTCATATCCTTCTTGTAAATTGTATCGCATTTTCGTTAATAGCGTTGGTATTAGGGAAGTCCTCATAAGTGAAAGTTCTGGAGATAATGGGTTCTTAAGTATGTACGCTTTCTCGGGATTCAAGCCAGCTCTCTCTATGGTACTAGTATCTGTAAAACTGTAGGTATCCGTCTCATTACATCCATTGTCAGATAATAGTTGACGGATCTCTTTTTTAAGAGCGTATATAGGATTCTCCTTTGCGGGTGTGAGATTTTTTGTAGGCAGAACAGGTACGATATTGTTATATCCATATACACGAGCAATGTCTTCAAATATATCTTCTTTTATCTTATTATCTTGCCTCCAGAATGGTATTCTTACGGTTATATTTTCTTTATCATGAGAGCTGATCTCATACTCAAGATTTTGTAATATCTCCAAAATAGTATCTTTTTCCAGAGAGAGGCCTGTCAATTGCTGAAGATCTTTTATTGAGAATGTTAAATTCTTTAATTCCTCAGGAGTTGGATAAATGTCCAATATATCAGAAGCAATTTTCCCTCCAGCAAGTTCTTTTATCATTTGTGTGGATTCTTTTAGTACGGGTATACATTGTGTAGTTGTCAGAGCATGTTTAAATTTCGTAGCAGCTTCTGTAGAAAGTCCCAGCATCATTGCGGTTTTTCTAATACTTGTTTTGTCAAAATTCGCGCATTCGAGAATAATTCGTTTAGTATTTTCATCTACCTCAGTTTCAGTACCTCCCATTACACCTGCTATGGCAATAGGGCTGGTATTATCAGCGATAACCATAATCCTATCGTTAAGAGTATGCACTTTCCCATCTAAACCTAATATACTTTCCCCCTCGTTTGCCATTCGGATATTTATATGAGCTATCCCGTTACTATTAGGATCTTTTGTTACAACCTTGTCATAGTCAAATGCATGTAATGGTTGGCCCGCAAGATGGGAAATATAGTTGGTGATGTCAACGATGTTATTAATGGGTTTGTAACCTAGTTTTATCAATGTGCTTTTTAACCATAATGGAGACTCCTGTATAGATATGTTATCAATAACGATTGCGGTATATCTAGGACAAAGTACTTCTGCATCGTTCGCAATCTCTATAGGTAAACAATTAGTTTCTGGCGTTAAGTCCCTTGATTGGTCCAGATACCAGGATGGAGTCTTGAAGTTCTTTCCAAAAATTGCAGTTATTTCTCTTGCTAATCCAAGTAAACCAAACAGATCGCCTCTGTTTGTTAATGCCTTGTTTTCTATATCTATTATGCAATCGTCTAATTGGTAGCATTGTGCAAATGGTTGCCCAGCAATAGTATCTTTGGGAAGACGCATGACAGCAGAATGATCAGGGCCAAGATTCAGTTCTTTCTCCGAACCCATCATACCATTTGACATTATCCCTCTCATTTTTCGAGGCTCAATAATGATCGGTTCTTCTTCTGAATATATTGTATAGGGAATCTTTGATCCTGGCTTTAGATATGCAACCTTATCTCCCACTTCGAGGGTTTTATCCCCTGCCAATACTTGAACATTATCTTCTGGGCCAATATTTAGCTGGTATACTCCAAGTTTCTCAGCATTGGGATGCTCGGCTTTCTCTACTATCTCTGCTACTACGATATTTTCATAATCTGAAGCTAAGTCTTGGATGGACTCTACCTCTCCAATGTGCTCTTTTATTGCTTTGATAATATCTGTGCTTGTCTGCTCTATATTTCCTAATTGTTTTAATATGTTTACTGATATCTTCATGTTACACTTGTCTTAAGAAGTTAAGGTTTGAATCTCTTAAAAGTCGAATATCCTCTATTCCTAGTTTTATCATCACAAGTCTGTCTACACCAAAACCCCAAGCAAAACCAGAATATTCATCAGGATCTATTCTACCAGCTTTTAATACATTAGGATGAATCATTCCGCATCCCATTAATTCTATCCAACCGGAGTGTCCACATGTAGAGCACCCTGCCTTATTACAGAAAGGACAGCTTATGACAAACTCACAATCCGGCTCTGTGAATGGGAAGAAGGATGGTTGCATTCTAACTTCTAAGTCTGTTTCTAAGTATGTTTCTAGGAATGTTTTTATAGTGGCCTTCATATTAGCCAAGGAGATGCCTTTGTCGATATAAACACCTTCAATTTGATAGAAAGTATGCTCGTGACTGGCATCAGTTGCTTCATTTCTAAAACATCTTCCAGGAAGTACCACTCTGATGGGAGGTGGGCCAAATTTCTTCATTGCACGATTTTGCATTGTGGATGTGTGTGCTGGTAACACGAATCCATCATCTGTCCAGAATGTATCATACATATCTCTGGCGGGATGTCCCACTGGAAAGTTTAATGACTCGAACATATGGTAGTCATCATCTATCTGCTTGCTTTCTAAAACATCAAAGCCCATTCTTTGGAATATCTCTACAAGTTTTTCTACTTCTTTGTGTAGTGGATGCTTTGTGCCCTTAGTATCCAATATACATGAGCGCTTCTCTGTTGGTGTATTTACATCGAAAGGCGCAGTCGGATCGATCCGTTTGTTTTGTTCATATACGATTGATTGTGAAAATTTTTGACCTAAGAGTTCTGTGATTCTGGTCTTGAGTGCATTTACATCCTTCCCATATGTAGCTTTTTTTTCGTTGGGAATTGTGCTGATATTTTTTAGTGCCAATGTAAGAAGCCCATTAGTTCCAAGGTATTTAGCTTTCAGCTCATCGTATGAGAGGTTTAAATCTTTGTCGATCTCGGAATAGATCTTTTCTAATGTGTTATCCATCAATACTTTGGCAATCTTAAGTTTATATATTGTATATTGTTTATCTCAAAAGAAAAAGGACTCTTTGCAGAGTCCTTTAAATAATTCTAATTAAAGAACTCTAAAGAGATTTTACTATAAAGGAGAATACAGAAGGATTATTGTATGCGATATCTGCCAATACCTGTCTGTTGAGCTCCATGTCCTTTGCTTTTAATCCACCAATCAAATCTTTGTACTGAATACCATTGTTCTTGCATGCTGCATTGATTCTATTAATCCAAAGCTGTCTAATCTGGCTCTTTCTTCTCTGTCTGTGTGCGTATGCATACTGACCTGCATGCATGTATGCTTGGTGAGCAACTCTGTAGAGTCTATTCTTTGTCATTCTGTATCCCTTAGTTGCCTTTAGGATCTTGTTATGTTTTCTTGTTCTTACTGTCCCACCTTTGACTCTCATGATTTATACGTACTAGAAGTTAATAACTTTTCGGATTAGTTTCTTTTCATTTGCACCAACAACCACTGCATTAGATTTCTGTCTTCGCTTTGATCTTGTAGATCTCTTGGTCTTCAAGTGACCTTGGTGACTCTGTTTGAACCTTAATTTAGCATCTCTGTTCCCTCTTGGGTTAGATAGCCTGATTCTCTTCTTCGCTGTTTTGTTTGTTTTTTGTCTTGCCATTTTGTCTATATGTTATTGAAGTACGGTTTCCTTCCGTCTTTGGTTCGGCTTCGATACTACTATAATCCGCGAAATTAGTCAATATTTCATGGAATACAGATTGTGCTATTTCTCTTGACTGTCTACCCTTTTTTACCATTGTGAGTTTTACGGGATGACCTTTTTCTAAAAATTCGATAGCTCTCTTTATTCGATGCTGCGTATCTCCGATATCCATTACTGGAGTGAATCTAAATTCTTTCAGTTCTTTCATTTTAGTATTAACAGCAGCTTCTCTTTTCTTTTTATTCTGTTGGTATATATATTTGGAAAAATCCATGATCTTGCATACAGGAGGATTTGCACTTGCACCAACCTCCACTAGATCTAGTTCTGCCTCTTGTGCCAATTGTCTTGCCTTGTCTGTATCTATAATACCTATGTTTTCCCCATTTGCACCGATTAATTGCACCTGTGGTACTCTGATCCATTCATTCTTTCTTGGACCATAATCTTTTTTTACAAAAGTACCTCTATTGTTTTTATTAAAACTATTGCTTTCGCTATATCCCATTAATATTTTTATATTTTAAAATTTAAATATTTAATTTGTGGGATGTCCCTTAGTTCGGATCTCCTCCTTAAGGGTGTCTATAAATTCTTGAATCTTCATCAATCCCTGGTCCTTAGTCTTTCGAGTACGAATAGAGATAGTTTCGGTCTCAACTTCTTTGTCTCCTATGATGACAATGTAAGGTATCTTCATCTTCTCCGCATCTCTGATTCTAGATTGCATACTCTTGTTTCTGTCGTCTAGGGAGACTCTTAATTTTGCGTTCTTAAACTCTTCGTACACCTTCTTAGCATATTCACTATGCTTTTCTGATATTGGGATGATATATACCTGCTCTGGGGTGAACCATAATGGGAAATCTCCTCCATGATGCTCTATTAGGAATGCGAAGAATCTCTCAAAGGATCCTATTAATGCTCTGTGGATCATAAAAGGCTGCTTTTCAGTACCATCCTCATCAATATATTTAACATCAAATCTCTCTGGAAGATTAAAATCTAATTGGATGGTGGATACGGAATCTTCTTTCCCAAATACATTGACAGCTTGTACATCAATCTTTGGACCATAGAATGCGGCCTCTCCTGGGATCTCTTCGTATTCAATGCCCCTGTTCTGCAGTACTTTTCTTAATGTCTCTTCCGCTACCTTCCATTTTTCAGGATCTCCGGCATAATGATCTTTTTTCTTCTCCCAATCCGAGAGGGAAAGTCTAAATTTGTAATTATTAAAACCAACATCTTTGTAGAAGGTATCCAAAAGATCTAATGTCTCATCTATAACACCTTCCAACTGTTCTTGAGTACAGAAGATATGTGCATCATTTTGAGTAAAGCCTCTGACTCTTTGGAGTCCGTGAAGTTCTCCAGATTTCTCATATCTGTAAACAGTTCCAAATTCCCCCAATCTGTATGGAAGGTCTCTGTAACTCTTTGGCTCTAATTTGTAAACCATTATCCCAGAAGGACAGTTCATAGGTTTGAGATAGTATTTTTCATCTTCAACCTCTATCGGTGCATACATAGATTCTTTGTAGAAACCTAAATGGCCAGAAATCTGAAAGAGAGTCTCTTTGTTAATATGCGGTGTTAAAATATGTTCATAACCTGCATCTCTTTCAAGGTCTAGCATGTAATCTTCTAATATCCTTCTCATTCTATATCCTCTTGGAAGCCATACTGGTAAACCCTGCCCTATTTCAGGAATTATCGCGAATAGTTGTAACTGTTTACCAAGTATTCTGTGATTCCTTTTTTCTGCTTCTGCCTGTAATTCAAGATATGCTTTTAGCTCTTCTTTGGTTTCAAATGCTGTTCCATATATTCTGGTTAACATTTTTTGTTTTTCATCACCTCTCCAGTATGCACCTGCTGTTTTTAGAAGTTTTACACTACCTATTTCTTTTGTACTTGAGATGTGTGGACCTCTACACAGATCCGCAAAATCGTTATCTCCAGTTATGAAGAAGCTTAAATCCTCATCTGGGATATCTTTAAGTAGCTCTAGTTTGTAATTTTGCCCTGTTTTGGTTAGATAGTCTATGGCTTCTTTTCGCTTCATAAATATCTGCACAATTGGAAGATCTTGTTTGATAATATTCTTCATCTCTTTCTCTATCTTTGGAAGATCTTCTTCAGCCAATGGTTCTGAAAATTCAAAATCATAGTAGAAACCGTTTTCTATTGCGGGTCCTATGCCTAATTTCGCATCTGGATATAGCTTTAAGACGGCTTGTGCCAACACGTGTGAGGCAGAATGTCTCATTTTTTCTAGTTTATCAATGCTTTCTTTGTTCATATCAGTATCAATAATAAAATTTAAAAGGTGAATATTTTGGGAAAAATACTAGCGACATTATTAAAAGGTCTGTGTGGTATAGACGACTCTGCAAAGGATTTCTTTTGTAATTCCGTATACTTTGTACATATTGCTCTTATTCTATATTTTTGCATCTATTTTTGCAATGTATTATCTACAATAAAGAAAGAGATAGAATTTAAACCGAAATCGATAGTGTCTATTTTGCGGACGTGCTCAATGGAGATTTTTTCTAATGGATATCTTCGAGGGTGTTTGACAATGAGTGCACCTTTGAAAGCTTTTGTCTGAGGGTCCTTTACGCCATTTAGCATTTGAGAAGCCATATTTATGACTCTTTGCATTTTGAAGAGATTCTTGGTGTTGTAAAGCTTGTATGGTGGATCCATGAAGACGATATCAAAGGATTTGTAATCTTCGGTATTAATCTGTTTGTATAAGAAGTCTTCGACTTTTTCTTTAATAATATCCACTTGAGGTAGAAATCCTGTATGTGCAACGTTTTGCTTAAGTACAAACTCGGCATTTCTAGACGCATCGACAACAGTTGCTTCTTTTGCTCCTCTAGATAGAGATTCTAGTGCGAAGGAACCAGCACCTGCATATAGGTCTAGTATTGTTTTGTTTACAATGTCCTCTTTCAAGATATCAAAGATTCTTACTTTCATCCTATCTGTAAGTGGACGTGTCGTCTTCGGGATATCTATTCGGAAGTTTTTAGCTTTCCCACCGGTTATTCGAACAAATGTGTTTATGGTAGGCTCTTTTGATTGAAGACGCTTTTTTAGAAACGCTTCCTCTCGTTCTTCAAACTCTTCTGGAGTTTCTACTTTCCATTTATTTTTGTCTTTTCTTATCTTTTTAAACGATTCTATTTTTAGACTCATGGTGTGTATTATACTACAATTAATCGAGTTTTAATCCTTCCAACCCGATTCCTCCAAATCTGAAGGATGAAAAAGTATCTGTGAACTGTGCTGTTGCTGACCAGTCACTGGGTGTATCATCAGAGTCCCAGAATTTTATACGCCAGTAGTATATGTTATGTGAATTATTTAGTTCAGTTCCGTTGTATTGGTATTCGGATGAACGATGCTCATCCAAAATGGTTGTGGTGACTTTCCCAGAATCCCACAAGCTAGTACCTGTGAATGAAGAGTTAGAGTTAACATTTATCTGGTATGCGGATGCGGAATCTCCATTAGGGTCAGCGTAAATAGCTGAAAAGGTTGGTGGTACACTTGTTAACTGTGTCGGATTTGTTGCGTTATTTGTTTTTAATTCTATAGGAATATCGGGGATTCCTTGCATGATGAACTGGTTAATAGAAGACCATTCACCTTCATTATCGTTATTATCCCAGAATTTAATTTTCCAATAATACGTTTCGCCTTCTGTTAAAGAGGTTCCGTTATATGTAATATTCGACGAGCGTGTCTCATTAATTATTGTTGTTATCGATGTCTTGTTGGAGTCCCACATGGAAGTGCCAGAGAAATCGGAAGCTGTATTAACTTGAATTTGATAGTAAGTCCCAGTATCTATTGTATCTGGGTCATGGAATATTGCTGAAAAAGTTGGTGCTGCGGTTAAAACTTTAATCGGATTGGAAGTTCCTTGTAAATACAGTGATGTCGGTGCTGTTGGTACGGCATTTATTGTGAATTGTGCTGTTGTGGACCAATCACTTTCGCTATTGTACGTATTACTGTCCCAGAATTTGATTCTCCAATAGTAGGTGTTACCAGATATCAAGGTATCGCCTGCGTAGGAGATCTCGGGAGATCGTCCGCCATTTGATATGGCAGGCATAGCCGCGGTTTTAGTTGAATCCCACATAATAGTACCTGTGAAGTCAGATGAGGTATTTACCTCAATCTGATAATAATTCCCAGTGTCATCACCATCCGCATCTGAGAATATTGCTGTGAATTCCGGGGTAAAATCTGAGATTGTAGGAGTGTTGTCTAAACCTTCGATTTGAATGTATGAAGGTGCATAAGGTGCGGTGTTTTGAGTGCCTTCTTCTCCAAATGTAATGGATACAGAGCTCTTTCTTTGAGCAAATATAGTGGTAACGTATGCAGGTAGAGCTTGTACAGCACTAGATGTAACTGTCGCTGAATGAGTGTGTGTAGTATGTACATACACATTTCCTGTTGTAGTCCAGACATTTGCTTTAGATGCACTTGCAGTTCCAGTATTTATCGTAATAGAGTGTGTATGTGTGGCACCAGTATATGATCCTCCTGCTGTAGCTGCACCTTTCGGGAATTTCGAATCCAATGATGTAAAACGTGTCCACCCTAATGGAGGCAACACTGTAGCCATTTCAATAATGCCTTCTGATGCAATCTTTGTTGATGATGTTTGCCCATATACTACTTCGTAATATGGTACGTTGTTATCTCCGCTCCCAGTTGTTCCATCCAAGGTCGTATGTGTGTGCGTATTGCATGTTGTTCCGCTTGCATTGTAATCATCAGTTGCGAATGACGATGTTGCATCTGTTAAATAACCACCAGTTGTCGTATGCGTGTGTGTAGATGATCCTCCACTTGCGACAAAAGAGCTGCTCCCTCGAGGGTATTTCCCTTCAAGAGATGAATAATATGAATATCCAGATGGAAGAGTTGTAGAAGAAGTGTTGAAAATTCCAAGGGAATCAGGAAAATGTGTAAGAGAGTCGCTTGTACAGAAATATAGGCCAACATATGGTGGCTCTATGATTGTATTATTAACATCAACTTTCGCATTGGTATGAGTGTGGTTAACACGGAATCCTGATCCGTCAGGTGAATCATCATTTGCACTGTCATACGGAGAACCTCCAATTGAATATCCCGTGGTTCCACTTGCTTGCCCATGATTATGATTTCCATCAAATGATGTACCATAAGTGGATGCCCCATATGTGTATTTGTCATCAAAAGTTGTACTTCTAGTCCATCCAGAAGGACAGGAAGAGGAGGATAGGAGTATGAAGTTCCCACTCCAAGAGGCTTCTGCATTAACAGCAGAGGTGTTGCCGTAATACATATATATTGTTTTGCCCCCATTGGGAAGCGACGGTATCTGAATCCATACCTGAGTAGTAGAGGTGTTGCATCCCCCCTCAATCCAATAACTCAAATATGTACTATCGTCACTATCTACAAATCGAAGATCGTCACAATCTGATTGTAATTTCCCTGCAGTTACCAGAGTTGCAGTGTCAACCTCGACGAGGACATCCTCGTTTGTAAGTGCATCACCAGAGTTAGAAACAGTAACAGATTTTCTATATAGCCAACTACTATCCGTCCAACCCAAAATGTCGGTATTATCTCTGGATATGAAATAATATGCGATACCTGATCCTACTATCGCCAACGAAGACAACCCTATGATAAGTGATTTTTTTGAAATCTGCATAAGTACATTGTAACAGAAATTTTTACCTTTCTCTTGTAATTTCGTACAGGATTATACTTGCGCAGTTAGCGACGTTAAGAGATTCTTTTTTACCTCTCATTGGAACAAAAATCCTTTTGTCACTTTCTTCTAAAATATCTGGATCTACTCCATTCTTCTCGTGCCCAAAGACTATTGCTAATTCTTGAGGGTATTCTATCTTTTGAAAATTCTCTGCATCCTCTGTTAATTCTATAGAATATATAGGGATGTTTTGTGCTCTTAGCTCTTCTAATGCTTCCTTAGTGGTATCGTAATGCTCAGAAGGTATCATTTCAGTGGCGCCTAAGGCAGTTTTTTCTAATTTCGGATTATCTATTGGAGTTGTCATACCACAAAGGTATATCTTTGCAACATTCCCTGCACCATCAGAAGATCTAAATATACTTCCAACATTAAACACCGATCTTATATTATCTAAAACAACATGTATTTTCATCTAAAAAGCCTATCTAAAATATCTTGGTAGTTATTATCTTCCAAAAGTAGCTGTCTTGCAATCTCTCTGGCCTTTTTGAGTGTATCTAAATCGTGTATAGATGCCACTTTAAATGTTGGGATTCCTGATTGTCTAGTACCATATACTTCTCCTGGACCCCTTCTTTGCAAATCATAATCTGCTACATCAAATCCTGACGGATGTGACGCAAAATATTTTAATCTTTCTTTCACATCCTCGTCCTGAACGTATTCTTCTCCGGGTATTACATAACAGTATGACTGCATATCATTTCTTCCGATTCTCCCTCTTAGCTGATGTAATTGTGCCAATCCAAATCTCTCGGCGTTTTCAATAACCATCATCGTTACATCTGGGATATCAATACCAACCTCTATAACGGTGGTAGATATGAGAATATTGTAATTTTTGTTCTTAAAATCTTTTAAAATTTGTTCTTTCTCTTTTGGCTTTAGTTTACCGTGTAAGAAAGCAACATTCACCTCTTTAAGATACGTATCTTTTAGAGAATTGAATTCGTTTAATACAGATTTTACAGATGTTTTTGCTGATTCCTCGATA
Organism: uncultured Candidatus Saccharibacteria bacterium; assembly: GCA_964465815.1. GTDB lineage: Bacteria > Patescibacteriota > Dojkabacteria > SC72 > SC72 > UBA12078. The sequence goes on along the minus strand of CAYXLF010000005.1, from coordinate 3,585 downwards.
AGTGGATAAATGATGAAGGTTTGCTCTTTATTCTTAGATTCCTGAATTTTCTTTACAATCCAATCAAAACAATCTTTCCGCTTCTCGTAAGGGGTATAGTAGGTTTTAATCTCTTTCCTATCTTTAGGTTTCTCCTTAATTTCTGAGACATCCAAATCCCCAAAAAATATCTCAGTCAAACTACGAGGTATTGGTGTAGCAGTCATTGTAAGATAGTGCGGAGTATTTTTGCCTTTGGTTTTGAAGTATTTCCTCTGCTCTACTCCAAATCTATGCTGCTCATCTATGACTATCAGATTCATGTCAGTTGGTAACTCTTTTTGGTACAGAATTGCATGTGTACCGATGATTAATTTGTTTTTCTTATTCGATATTGTTTTATCAGAGGAGATACAAAGCTCTATATCAACATTAAAATCCTGGAAAAGCTTCTTAAATGTATCGTAGTGTTGTGTTGCTAAGACTGTTGTAGGAGCTATTAATATTGCAGAGTATCCGGAGGCAATAGCATTCAGTATAGCTATTGCTGAGACAACTGTTTTTCCACTTCCGACATCTCCATTGAGAAGTCTATTCATTGGTTTTGTAGAATTTATCTCCTCCAATATTATCTCCAGTGCTTTACTCTGATCCTCTGTAAGCGTGTATGGAAGTGATTTTATGAACCTATTTGTAAGCTTTGCATCTGTTAAAATAGGAAATGCTTTCTCTTGCTTTTGTTGTTTTGCTTCAGATTCTATTCTGAAAGCAATCTTGAGCATCTCATCTAAAGCTAGTCGCTCTCGAGCTTTGATAAAGTCTTCTGCGTTCTGAGGGAAATGTGCTTTTTGTATTGCTTCGTTCAAAGAGAGGTATCTTTCTGTGAACTCTTTTGGGAGAGGGTCTATTACTAATTGAGGTATTAATTCTTTTATATCTTTTATCTTTGTTCTCAATATTCGAGAAGAAAGTCCTTTTGTCTCTGAATATATACCGATTAATTTACCGAGGTGTGTTTGCTGTGAGATATCCTCTTGTAGTTTCTCGGCTTTTGGATTGTATATACTCCGTGTTTTACCTTTGATAGTGACTTTCCCGTTGAAAAGATACTTCTCTCCTTCTTTTAGTGTTTTAGAAAGATATGGTTGATTAAAATATGTAAGGGAAAGTGATTGCTTATCATCTTTTACTTTGACAGTTGTGATCTGTTTTCTAAAACGTGTATATATGGTCTTTGCACTTACAATCTCTGCAACGAAAGTACCTGCGCCACTATTAAGAAATTGCTCTATGGAATACACATCGGAGGTATCCTGATATTTGTATGGTACATAAAAGAGTAGATCTCGTAGAGTGAATATATTTAGTTTCTCAAATTTGGAAGCTAACGCATCCCCTATTCCTTTTATTTCCGTTATCTTTGAATCTAGCTCCATCCCCTATTATATATTAAGCAGGGTGAGTATTAGAGGGATAGCAATTCCACCAACTAAAATTACAGCTGTAGCTATATTTATGATGTTCCTAAGTTTTTTAGACGTTTCTTTTTTCATATTGAATATACTATCAATTCTTTTGATTTTTTAGAATACTTTTTAATATTCTATTCTTTGAACTATTAGAATTGACATATTGTATTGCTCCTACATCGTGGCATTTCTTATCTTTCTGTGTTTTTATTTCAACAAGATCTCCTGTTCTTAAAACTTGATTTAGCTTCCCGGCTTTTCCATTTATCTTTGCTGCTACAGCACTATTACCGATTTGTGAGTGAATTCGATATGCGAAATCTAAAGCAGTATCTCCTTGGGATAGTGGAATTATTTCACCTTTTGGGGTAAATGCAAAAATATCTTCTTGGAAAAGGTTTACCTTTATTGGTATGTCTATCTGGTTATTACGATCAAGTAGGTTCTTTTGTATTCCATCATGAACCTCTTTCACCCATCCATATTTATCAGATGGATTGGCATATCTACTTTTGCTCGCCTTGTACGCTATATGTGATGCATTCCCGTATGTATTGGTGTTGTGCATCTGTTCTGTAAGAATTTGAACTTCGATGTCTAAATCCGATATCTCTGGAAACTTCGCTATGCTGTGTATTGCCATATATCCATTTGGTTTGGGATTGGAGATATAATCATCAAAGAGGTCAATATTTAATTCCCCCGAATCCATAATTTTTTCTAGTATGTTAAAACAATCATCTGTATTCTTTGTGATACATCGGAATGCAACGAGGTCAGATATTGTTTTAATATTTGGAGATTTCCATTCTTTCTCATATTTTTTAAGCTTGTTGTACACGCTGTATCTACTTTTTATTCTTCCGAAGACATTGATATCTAGATCTTTGGTTTTTTCTTGGAGTAAATGTAAATATCTCTTCAAAATGGCATCTCCCAAGCCATACTCTTTGTATCTATTATCGATAGCTGTGTACTCTATTGGTTGCGTAATCTTGAAAACTCTTTCATCTATCTCGGTCTTGATTACTCCAAGATCTAAATATTCTGCGATTTCAGAATATATACTTTGTGCTTGCTTAAAGTATATTTTCTTATATCCTTCATTTACCAAATCAGGATTTCTAACCTTGTCTAGAACACTAGCAAGTTTGATAATGACAGAACGTAAATCATTTGCGTTATTTAATATATATTTCGTTATAATTTCATCCTTTGTATCTTCATTTTTTGTTGTGGCTTCTATGATCCTTACGCCTTTCACTAGATTTTGCACAGATTCATTATATTTAGGATAAAGATCCGTATCATGTAGCATTGCCGCAATGATTGTTGTAGCATCGAATCCAAGCTGAGCAACAATTAAGGCTGTTCCCAACATATGTTTCTCAACTTGCTCATCTATGGTTGAGATTATTTCTATTGTTGAAGCTACATCCTTCCTAAATTTCTGAGGGCAGAGTCGTAGTATATTCTGTTTTGTTTTTTCTAATTCTTCCATAATTAAAAAATCCCCTTGGAAGGGGATAATTACAAATATTTGCTTATCCCCTCGCTATTATGTCTTGAGTGTAATGTGACATAGTTGCTTTCCTACCTTTAGCAACATTGATGTGTAGGATGAAATACTGACTGTATCATTCCAGTCTTCTACCTTCTTGTTATTAATTTTTACTGCTCCTTGTTCTACCAGTCTTCTGGCGATAGATTTACTGCCTGCGAACTCTACTGCAACCAATAGCTCTGTTATCGAATATATATCATGATCTACTACTTTCTCTCTAATATCCTTGCTATCTTCTTTTTTCTGAAATACTTTTTCAAAATACTGCTGTGCTTTTTCGGCTTCTGCTTTTGATGTAATTTCCTCAGTTACTCTTAGAGCTAACTCTTTTTTCAAAACGATTGGGTTCTCCCCTGCATCTAATCTCTTTTTGTATGCTTTCATTTCGTCCAACGTAGCAACTGTTAATATTTCAAAACCTATTAGAATCATACCATCTGTAAATGCCATGACCTTGCCATATATATCTTCTGGAGTGTCATCCATCCTAATCATGTTACCGGTGGTTTTTCCCATCTTGGCTCCATTTGGATCTTCCAAAAGCTTTCCTGCTAGTACAATCTTTTCCTTGTT
>CAYXLF010000004.1:0-24830 GCA_964465815.1 uncultured Candidatus Saccharibacteria bacterium | reverse complement strand
CTAAGAGTATGAGTTGGTTTAAGTGGTTAGTTATTTTTGTAATTATTGTTATTGGATGTTTTGATCACTATTTGTTTAGTTTGCCACAAGGGCTGCTTCTTGATGGGGTTTTATTTCTCATGATTGTCTTATAGCAAATATGGTGTCATAATATTTGTATGAAGAGTGCAATATCATCTCGCCCAAGAATGCTGATTGTGATGAGAACTATTGTCATACACGATGGTAAGATTTTGCTCATACAAAGGAGTCGAAACGATACACACGATCCGTTAAAATGGGAAATTCCAGGCGGGAAATTAGATCAGGGACAAGATTTAGAAACTGCTGCCGAAAGAGAAGTCATAGAAGAGGCTGGAATATATTCAACTCCTATTAAAAAATTTGTATTTTTCGAAGAATATTTAACTAATAAATCAAAGAAGTATAAAGGGATCCCCTATATAGGTTTTTCTTCTCTATACAAATCTGACTCTGCTAAGATTCGTCTATCAGAGGAACATGAGGATTATAAATGGTTATCATTTGAGAAAGCATTGAAAATGGATCTCTCCGAATTCTCGAGAAAGTCTTTATTGGCTTGGGAAGAGGAGATCAAACATTACCTATCGAGACAATAATATTGTTCTATGGCGGAGAGAGTGGGATTCGAACCCACGGTACGATTACTCGTACGAACGCTTTCCAAGCGTTTCCTTTCGGCCACTCAGGCATCTCTCCTAGAAACTACATGGCGTACCTGGCCGGATTCGAACCGACAACCTACTGCTTAGAAGGCAATTGCTCTATCCTATTGAGCTACAGGTACATATTCTTGGGGTATTTTATCACAAAGAACCTTGTTTTTATATATCTACCACATCAATCATGATACCTCCCTGCCTACTGGGGAAATGATACAAGAACTTTGGAAAATTAACAGGGTTGAATTCATAGAGAGTATTCTTGTCAGAATATTTTACTGTATCTAAGTATGCAGTACCATCAGACCATTTCATAGTCTGAAGAGTATTAATAATCTGCTCTTTGTCTACCTTAGGTTGAACTGATCCCGCAGCGACTAGCTTGATTGAAATCGAATCCGCAGTACTCTGCACGACAGAAATCTCTTTAGTAATATCTTCTCCTAATGTCAATTCCAAATTTTCTGTACTCTGGAAAAGATTCTTTGATTGAGCTTCTGTTGTAAGCAAAGTGGCTACACCATCGTCAAATCCTTGATTGTAGTAGAAAGTACCCGAACTGGAAACTGTTAACGAGAGGTTAGCCTGGGTTGCTGCTGCTCCCACAGCTATGTCAGTCTTTATACTATCTGCCTTAACCTCTGTCTTGACGCTATCTGTAATTAGAGTCCATTCCCCATTTTTCGATTTTAATTTTTGTTCTACCTCTTCTGTAGTAGTCTTCTTCAGCTCCTCTGCTGCAGTATTTACATCCGAAAGAGAAAGCACGGTATATTCTTCTTTAGAACCACCTGAGAATGTCCCTGATCTATATCCAAAAGCTTCGCTACTAGAGTAATTTTGAACAGTGAAATATGTGCTCGAGGTATTGTACTCCTCCCCTATATCAGTAGCATGCACCGCCGCAGTTACATAGCTATTACATTCTAAATCAGTTGCATTATCTAATGCGTAGGTTTTACCATCTGAGGAGATTATGACCTGCCCAGCAGAAAGCGAAAGCTTGGTGCATGACTCTGTTGGACCTGGATGTGTGAGTGTGACATTTCCTGTAGCTTTTTCTCCTTTGTAGGCCTTACCTGTTGCAGTAACGGATGAAGATCTAGATTCTTCAACAGATTCTGTTTTTACAGGTATTTTGTAATTTACAAAATCAATGTCTTTAATATTACTATCACCAACAAACGTTTTTTCAATGCTCACATCCTGTGCTTGCACGAATATCCTTATCTTCACAAATGGGACGGTTGTGTAGTATATGACTCCTACCAGGATTGTTACTAAGAACAGTGAAATTAAATATACTGGCCAGTAACGTCGGATCCGCTTCACGAATATTGGTGCATTAATATTCTCTTCTTGACTGTGGACTTTTTTCTTAAAAAGAACAGGAAATTTAAATAAAGGTTTTTTTATTCTAACCTGTTCAGTGCCTTTATTGATATCGTGGAAATCAAACTTTGAGAGATCTGGTTTGATGTCTTGTTTCTCTCCTTCTTGAGCAGGCAAGTCTTCATCTAATGATATGACTAATCCATCTTGGTTGATTGTTTTCGTCTCTTTTCGCTTCTCAATTTCAGTTTTGCTTTTTAAAATCGCATCATTGATCCGCTTCTCAAAATCAGAAGAATCACTATTTTTTTGATCGGTCTGATCTTTGTGAGATGGTATCTCTGCTTTGGGTTTACTGTCTACCTCGGAAGAATCCCCTGCTGATCTTGCTCGAATCCACGCATCTTCTGTTGGATTATTGGGAGTATCAATTGTTACAATTCCAGCAATTTGTGAGTTTCTCAGACCTGTAGGATTTTTTATGATTTGGCAGATCAGTATCTTCTCGGATTCTTCAGCAGTTTCTTTTATAACGGAGAGATTGATAGGACTGATCAACAGATCGGACTCTTCAGCAAATGTTAGTATAATTTTTTCAGTTTTGGAGCTTTGAATTCCGCTTACAATATCCGTGAGCTCGTCTTCAGAATTCACAACTATCTTAGTTATTTTGTTACTTTCTTCCATTATATAGCGATATTCTTCGATTTATTTACTTCATTATCATATGCAAATCTTGCAAGCGCAGCTGGAGTTATATCAAATATATACTTAAGATCCCCACTATGATCTATGATATTGTCTAGCTTCTGTGGTGTAAAGTAATCTATTCTTGGGACAACTGGGAATGGAAGGAATTTCTTCCAAGGGAATTCGAGCATAACTTCCTTGATCTCTGGCAAAAGTGCTCCCCCACCACAGAGATATATCTGACCTGGGAATGTGTCTACATCATCACAGCTATAGAACGCCGTTTTGAGTGTTTTCATCCAAAGTTTTGCAACAGGATATGTAATCTTTTGAACCTCTCTTGCCAACTCTTTGTTTAAATCTTTGTCAGAATACTTAATCTTTCTTTGTTCTGCATGCCTGTAGTCTAGAGAAAGAATATTTGCTAATTCTTTTGTAAATGTTCTACCTCCAAATGCAAACATCTTTGTTTCAACGATATTCCCCCTATCAACTATTGCAACATCGGAAGTGCCGCCACCGATATCTATAAATATTGCAGAGAAATCTTTACTTGATGACCCATTGAAAGCTCTTGCTACGGCGAAAGGTTGAGATACAACCCCAAGTATTCCCAAATGTAGTTCTTGAGCTACTTTGCGTAATGCCTCAACATATGTTTTAGGGGCAAAAGATGCATAGAAGTTTAATTTAACATCCCTACCTTTGTATCCAACTAGTGAATCTACTGGCATTCCCCCTATTTCCAACCCTGTCTTAGTTATGTGCAAGATCTCTATATCTTCATTATGTAATCCGGTTCTTTGGCTTAAATCTTGTTTCCCATTAACTTCGATTTTTTCTTTAATCTGTCGGATGATATTGTTTTGCTCTTTTTGTGTTACTTCTGTATCGAAATTCTCTTCCCTTTGGTAGTTAATTACGATGGAAACACCCTGTATATATTCGCCTGCTATTCCCATCACAACATACTGCGGTAGCTCCTCATCTGGGAGACGGTTAGTCAGCTCTGCTATTGAAAGACGACAGTTTTCTAGAACTGTATCAAGGTTGGTGATGATCCCACTCTTCATAGCATTCTGTTGCTGGTCTATTCGAGAAATCTTCTTAATATTGATACCAGTAGAATCCATAGAGAAAAGTATGCTCTTAAGTTTCTCTGTACCTATATCTAATGCTATTACATTCTTGTTTGTATCTATTAATGAATTGTTATCCGAGAGGTGTCTCAGAAAAGGCAAGTTTAGCATACGAAAAGTATATCACATTTAGAGGATTATATAATGACAGTAAGTATAATTGGTTCTCTCTCTGTTTTCTTGTAAATGAGTTTGCTAAGATCCTTTTCTATCGTCTCTTTAAGTGTTTCTACCTTGTATTGTTTAGTACTGTGGGATTGGGATAGCCAACTTCTGTGAATATCAAAAATCTGGTTTTCGATCTCTTTAAGAAGTTCTTGTGACCCCTTCATATATACAAATCCTCTGGAAACAAATCGTGGTCTCCCAATGATTCGCTTGTTTTTAATATTCATATTCAAAACAACAACAAACATTCCGAATTCCGAAAGTTGTTTTCTATCTTTTAACACAATGTCACCAGTGTCACCTACTCCGAGTCCATCGATAAGTATAGGTTTGGATTCAATCTTTTTCCCTCGCTTCCATGAGTGGCCGTTGAATAGCCATGTCTGCCCGTCATCTGTAAGGAATATGTCTTCATCCTTCATTCCCCACTTCAAGAAGTTCTGCTTGTTAAAATATCTGAAAGTAAGTGGACCATGTATAGGCATAACTGCTCTTGGCTGAATCATCTCGTGCATCATCTTCATATCTTCTTGATTACCATGCCCTGTTGAGTGGATCTTAAGATCGATTGTATCTTTGATCAAATCTCCTCCAAGTGCGATTATTCTATCTGTCATTCTTTCAATACTACTGATGTTCTCAGGAATTTCGGAAGAAGACATTATTACCAGATCTCCTTTTTTAATCTTGATATACTTATGCTCGTTTAGTGAAATTCTATTTAGTGCTGCGAATCTTTCCCCCTGACTGCCAGTACAAAGTAGAAGTAATTCATTATCCGCGTACTTATTTATATCCTTCTCCTTAACAATCATCTTATCATCGATATTTATATATCTCTTTTTTCTCGCGATATCTAAAGATTGCTCAAGGCTTCTGCCAGAAAGGACAATTTTTCTGTTAGTCATTTTCGCAACCTCAATTAATGAATAAAGTCTGGTTATCAATGATGAGAACGCCGCGACGATTACTCTTCCCTTTTGCTGTTTAATGAGATCTGCGAGATTGTCAAAAATCTGTTTTTCAGAGGGTGCCTTGCCGGGATTGGAGGCATTTGTGCTTTCCATCAGTGCTAGATCTATATGTCCTCTTAATTTCTTTAGAGTTTCGTAGTCTGTTTGTGGCTCATTTGCAGGGGTCATATCAATTTTGTAGTCTCCAGAGAAGAAGACATTTCCGTTTGGACTTTCCAAGAAGATGGAGAATGCATCAGGGATACTGTGATTGATACCAACAAATGTTGCTCTGAAATATTTCCCAATCTTTATGGTAGATTTTCTATCTACTCCATAAATCTTGACCTTACTTAGCATTCCATATTCGCGCATTTTTTCCTCAATGAGTGCTTTGGCAAAACCACCTGCATATATTGGAGGATAACCTAATTCAGGTAATACCCATTTTAATGCTCCGATATGGTCCAAATGCCCATGAGTTATCAGTATCGCTTTAATTTTTGTTTTGTTTTTTTGTAAATAGCTAGTATTGGGGATCAAGTAGTCGATACCGTACATCTCTTGCCCAGGGAATGAGTACCCTGCATCTATCATTACTATTTCGTTTGAATATTCTACAAAATTACAATTTCTTCCAATCTCTGTAGTGCCTGATAGTGTGCATAGCTTTAACAATTCTTTTTTGTTTGTAAACATCATAATGTGGACATTATATCAGATATGGGTGTGATATAATATGGAAGCCGTTAATACAAGACTAGTCACCTTGGAGGCTTGGGAAGAAATTCATACTATTATATATATGAAGATTAGAACCCCTACCCTATGCTAGGGTGTGAGTTTAGGATAGTGATGTCCTAAAGAAGTAAGGTGGTAACGCGTGGATTCGCCCTTACATTAGAGTATCAATATGGTATTCTGGTGTAAGGGCTTTTTTATTTTATCTACAACTCTTAATGGAACGAAATATACCAAAAGCATACGAATCTAATACATCTGAGCCTAGTATTTACAAACTTTGGGAATCTTCTGGCTATACCAAGCCTGAAAATGTTGAAAAATATCTGAAAGAAAAAGGATTAGACGTCAAATCATCCTTTACCATCACCCTTCCTCCTCCCAATGCAAATGGTAATTTACACTTAGGTCATATGTGTGGCTACTCATTCCATGATGCGTTTGCAAGGTTTAACAGAATGACAGGTCATCCTACTCTACTTGTACCTGGGAAGGATCATGCGGGTATTCAAACCGAGAGCGCTTTTACAAAAGTGTTACAAAATAATGGCGAGGATAAATGGAAAATGGGAAGAGATGAATTTTACAAACGATGCTATGAATTCTGCATGACGAATGCAGACAATGCTAGATCCCAAGAAAAGAATATTGGTCTCTCTGCTGACTATGAAAGAGAATTCTTTACCTTAGATCCTAAGCTTACAAAAATTGTGTATGAGACTTTCTACAGAATGTATGAAGAGGGAATGGTGTACAGAGACAAAAGGATTGTGAATGTATGTCCTAACTGTAAAACAGCATTGGCAGATATCGATACGGATCATCAAGAGCAGAGAGGAATTTTTGCGTATATCATATATCCATTCATCAAGGATGAAGATAGACAATTGGCAAAAGAGAAGCTCGGCGTAGAGGGTATAACTGTGGCTACCACTCGCCCAGAAACTATGCTTGGGGACACAGCAGTTGCAGTAAATCCTAAGGATGATAGGTATAAGGAGTTCATAGGTAAGAAGGTGCTTTTACCTGTTGCAAACAGGGAAATTCCAATAATTGGCGAGGAAGAAGTAGATATTGAAACTGGTACGGGTGCATTGAAAGTTACTCCTGCTCATTCTCCTGTAGATTTTAAAATTGGTAAAAAGCAGGGTTTAGATATTGTGAACGTTATTGACGAGAATGGCAAGATGACAGGAATTATTCCCGAGAGATTTAAAGGTATGGGGACAGTAGAATGTTCCAAGGCTTTGTGCAAGGAATTAGATGAGGCAGGGCTTTTGGTCAAGATCGAAAATATTAAGCATGATGTCGCTGTATGTGAAAGGTGTGGTACCCCTATCGAACCTGTTATATCTAACCAATGGTATGTTAATGTTGAACCTTTGGCAAAGAAAGCACTGGAGGCCTTAAAGAATGGGCAGGTTAAGGTTGTACCTGAAGGACAGCAAAGAGCATTAGAATTCTTCTATGAAAATATCGAACCATGGTGTATCTCAAGACAGTTATGGTGGGGGCAGCGAATTCCTGTTTGGTATTCAGGTAGCAAGAAGCTTCATGATTGGCTGGAAGAGAATGATGGAAAGACCGTGCAAGATTTTGAAAAAGAATTTAGTACAACAGCTAATGGTACGGGAGAGATATTTGTGGGAGAAGAGAAACAGGTGGGTAATTGGGAGGCAGAGACAGATGTATTTGATACATGGTTTAGTTCGGGACAGATACCTTACTCTGTTTTAGGAGGACCTGATGGTGAAGACTATTCTAGGTACTACCCTACTCAGATGATGATTCATGCTAGAGATATTCTTTTCTGGTGGACTGCACGTATGATTATGTTTGGTTTGTATCGTACTGATCATGTCCCCTACTCTACAGTTTTACTTACGGGTATGATTTTGGCTTCGGATGGTTCTAAGATGTCTAAATCCAAGGGTAATGGTATTGAGCCAAAAGAGGTTTTTGAGAAATATGGTGCTGATGCTTTGAGGCTTTGGTACTACTCTGATGCTCTTCCTGGTTCTAATGCTCCATTGAGGGAGGAAAAGATCAAGGGTAACAGAAACTTTGTTAACAAGATTTGGAATGCTAGTAGATTCATATTGATGAATATTGAGGATGAGGAGATTCTGGGTATTAAGAATTTACAACCGATGTATTCTGAGAGGATGAAGTTAACGAATGAGCATATTACTAAGGTTAAGGGATACCTTGAGAGGTATCAGTTGAACTTAGGTGCAGAGGCAATTAGAGAATTTTTTTGGCATGAGTTGTGTGATAGATGGATTGAGGAGATTAAGATGGAGATTAAGGATCAACCTGTTGGTAGTGATATTCGTATAGCAAAGCTTTCTGAATTACTTTGGTTGTTAAAAGAGAATTTAAAGATTATGCATCCTTTTGTTCCTTTTGTTACTGAGGCTGTATGGCAAGAATTAGTAAAATTGGGATTAGCTGAGGGTGTATTAATGGTTGAACAGATTTAACAACATGAGGAACCGAATATATAAAAATGCTCGGTCCCTCCCGTGTAGAGAATCTGATCACCTCCTTCTTATATGATTAAAATACAGTGGAAGGTGTTCATATTCCTCCTTTCTTAATGTTGCCTTTTGCCATTTGTTCGACAGGTGGGTTTTTGTTGTTTCTTCTCCCACGTCTTGTACATTCTTCTAGTTTCTTTAGTTAAAGTTTTTTTAGTAAGCCTCCTCGAGAAACTTCGGTAAAAGGTATTAAGTGCACATATATAGTAGTATATTTAACCTTTTTTTGCTATCATTCTCGGTATGGATAGACAAAAATTCTACCTGACAACCACACTCCCCTATGTAAATGCAGAACCTCACATAGGCCATGCCTTAGAGTTTGTACAAGCAGATGCAATAGTAAGATATTTCAGAAATAGATTGGGAAAAGAAAATGTATTTTTTAACGTAGGAACAGACGAGCATGGACAAAAAATATATTATAAAGCACAAGAAGAAGGCCTGGAGCTAAAAGAATTTGTAGATAAATATGCCAAAAGGGTTGCAGATTTCTGTAATCTATTCTTTGTATCATATGATAATTTCTACAGAACCTCTGATGAAAAACATCATAAATATGCACAAGAATTTTGGAAGAAATGTGATTTCAATGGAGATATATACAAAAAAGAATACACAGGATTGTACTGTGTAGGATGCGAAAGATATTTAACAGAAAAAGAATTAGTCGATGGAAAATGTCCTGATCATCATACCGAACCAGAAAGGAAAACAGAGGAGAACTACTTCTTTAGGCTATCTAAATACCGAGATCACCTCCTAAAGTGGTTAGATGAAAACAAAGAATTTGTAAAACCCGCATACAAGATGGATGAACTCAAAAAATTTATTTCAGAGATGGAGGATATTAGTATCTCTAGATTGAGAGAAAATCTACCATGGGGTATTGAAGTACCAAATGACCCTACTCAGATGATGTATGTATGGTTTGATGCATTAACCAATTATGTCATTGCAGTTGGTTATGGTGAAGAGGAAAACAAATTTAATGAGTGGTGGCCAGCAGTACAGATCTGCGGACCAGATAATCTAAGATTTCAAGGTGCTATATGGCAAGGCATGTTAGCTTCTGCGGGACTACCACAGTCCGAGAAATTATTGGTCCACGGTATGGTATTAGGTTCTGATGGAACAAAAATGTCGAAGACAGTTGGAAATATAATCTCCCCATTCGAGCAGGAACAGAAATATGGCGCAGAGATAGTTAGATTCTATCTTTTAACTGGTATAACAACTTATGATGATGCGGCATATAAGGAAGATGATTTAGTCAATATGTATAACTCTAGATTGGCAAACAATTTTGGGAATCTATTAAACAGAGTAATTCATCTTGCAAATGCTAAAGGAGTGGAGATGAACAACGAAGAAAAAGTTGAGAAGGAATTCAAAGATACTGTTGATGGGTATACTAAAGAAATTAATTCTCTGTATGAAAACTATGAATTATATCTTGCAGGAGAGAAGATTGATCAGTTGGCAGACTTTGGAAACAAGTACATTACTAAGGAAGAACCTTGGAGTAAGAATGTAGAAGAAGCAGGAACAATTCTTAACAATCTAAGCTACCTCTTAAAACATGTAATTGCTGCTTACTCCCCTATTATTCCAATTAGTGCAGAAAAAGCTCAAACGTCATTAATCAATTTGGAGAAAGTGATTTTGTTTCCTAAAATTGAAGCATAATATGCTATACTAAACGTAGTAAAAACTTAAAACTGCCAAATGTTTAATAGTAAAAAACAACCACAATCGATAGATTTCCTGCAGCCTGTATACTCTCCCACTGATATTTGGGCTAATGCCTATATTTGGCTTACCAATGTAGGTAAATATATGCTGATAGCAGTAGAAATTATTGTATTAGGAGTCTTTTTCTCAAGATTTATTCTAGACAGACAAAATAATGATCTAACGGAGGATGTAAATGGAAAAATAACGCTACTTTCAAACGATAGTTGGCAGAAGAATGCTTCTCTATATGAAAATTACCAATATCTGCTTAACGATATCAAGGTTGTGAGAGAGAAGCAGGAGATAAATTCTGTCAAAATCAGTGAATTAATGAGTGGAATTCCTTCTTCTTTGCATCTAGCAACATTTAGTTGCTCTGCTAACAAAGTATCGCTTAGACTTACGTCTAACAGTTTGGATGCAATTAAAGATTACGAATCTTCTTTAAAAAGTAACCCTAATTACTCTGATGTATCCTTTAATATAAATAAGGATAGCAGCGAGATTGTGGTTAATGTAAATTTCTCTTTAGTTGTTGATTAACGTGGAGAACAAAGGACTTAATACAACTGAATATATTAAACTCATTAAAGAATCCCCTGAAAAAAAGAAGGGATATATTTTCGCTGGTATAACTGTTTTTATATCCATATTGTTAATAGTTTTTGCGGTACGTCCTACGATTATTACAATTACACAAATTAACTCGAGTATAAAAGAAAAGAATAGATTGAATACTGCATTAGAGGCCAAAATAAGTACGCTAAGTGCTTTGGATAAACAATATGATGAAATGGGTTCGCAATTGGATGATCTTGAGCTTATATACCCTTCAAATGGGAATTTCAGCTTGTTACTAGCAAATATAGAATCTGTTCTATCTAAAAACAGTTTCTCACTAGTTGGTGTGGATTTTGATAAATATAGTAATAAGAATGTGACCTTTACACCTAAAGTCCTAGTGCCATGGACAATGCAAATAGTTGCAAAAGGTAATACATCAAATGTGGTGAATTTATTAAAAAGTTTAGAAGCACTTCCTATGTACCCAGTAGTCGAAGCTTTCTCATACTCAGATCAAAAAGATGCTTACGGGCTAACGAGTTTTAGCATAAGCCTTAGGATATACAAAATAGATAATACTAATTTTTATAGATAACGCTATGGAGTGGATTAAAAAATCTCTGCTTGCTCTGGTATTATTACTTGTTGTTGCCTTAGCTTGGGTAGTGTCTTCGATCTATTTTAATTCTGCCAACGTAGATATTAATCCCAATGCATCTTCATACACTAAGCAGCTGTCAACATCTTTTAATCAAGATGAACTAGGACTTGTTACTGAGAGAACAGAAAAAAGTTTTACCGTTTCTCCGTCGCAATTTTTAAATCTCACAGAAAGCTCCAATTAGTCAATATAATCGTCCAGTTTCTGTTGCGCAGATTTTTCTTTTAGTTTCTTCAAAGCTTTGGCTTCTATCTGACGAATTCTTTCTCTAGTAACACCGAATTCTTTTCCAACTTCTTCTAACGTTCTAGATACTCCATCGTCTAAACCAAATCTTAATGACAAAACTCTTCTCTCTCTATCTTGTAATGTATCAAGGATATCCTTGAGCTGATTTCTAAGATACTCGGATGTTGCATATTCTTCTGGTGATTGAGACCAGTCGTCTGCGATAACATCCTGGAGCTTGCTATCTTTTTCCTCCCCTATTGGTGTAGAAAGAGATGTAGGATTTTGTTTAATCTTTCTTATTTCTGCAACCTTCTCCAATTCTATATCCATCTCTTTTGCGATTTCCTCATCTACAGGAGGTCTCCCAAGTCTGGTTGTTAGCGCGTTGTTTACCTTGTTGAATTTGTTAATGGTTTCAATCATATGTACTGGTACACGGATAGTTCTGGCTTGATCTGCAATTGCTCTTGTAATTGCCTGCCTGATCCACCATGTTGCATAGGTTGAAAATTTGAAACCCTTTGTATAGTCAAATTTCTCAACGGCTCTCATGAGGCCGATGTTTCCCTCTTGAATTAAATCTAAAAGCTCTAATCCGCTCTTACTGTATTTCTTTGCAATGCTTACTACCAATCTCAGGTTCGCAGTTATTAATAACTGGGTGGCTTCCTCATCTCCAGCCTCGATTCTTTTTGCAAGTATTTTCTCTTCTTCGCCGGTTAATAGAGGAATTCTTCCAATCTCGTACAGATATGATCGGATCGCATCTGTTGATAGACTGGATTGAATGGTTTTAAGTATTCGGATTTTTTTCTCGAGTGTGAGTTCTTCTTTTTCTAAAGTCTCGACATTTTCTTCTGGTTCTAAGACTTCAATATCATTCTCTTGCAATGAAGCGAATATATCGTCTAAAAGTTCGACATCTTCTTCTACTGTAGGAAATACATCTAAAAGGTCTTCTTGAGTAAGGAATCCTTGATCTTTTCCCTTCTCTACCAATATCTTAATGGCTTTCTCTTTGTCTGTCATGGAAAGAATTATGATATAATTTTATATATGGACAGTAAAAAAGACTTGCTAATACAAAAAAAACAATTTTTTTTAGATACCGTTGCTAGGTTTTGTGATAAATGTGGCACTCAATATGCTCTTGAAGATGTTAATATAATCCAGAACACTGGAGTATCCAGCATTATACACTTTTCGTGTCATAATTGTAAATCAAAGCACATAGCGACATTAATGATTCCTCTTGGTATCAGCAACAGAGTTTCAGTGAATACAGATTTAGATGTAAGAGAATTGAGAAAATTCTCTATGGAAAAAGGAATTACGCCACAAAACATTCTTGAGGTATATACATGTCTTAAGGAAAATCCAAAGGTTATCCTTTAATTTCCGCTGTTCCAAATTATATTGAAATCCTGATTGGTTGCGAGTTCAAATCTGCCAGAGAGTTGATTCCCAATGCTATTTAAATTCCCAGAAGATTCAACATTCCACTCTTTTGGATATGATATATCTAATTTGTATGCGTGAGCTTTTTCCCCTGCTTGTTTGAAAATATTCAAGTCCAAAAAGACATTTTTCTCTTCAAGTTCTAATGGGAAGTTCGACGTATCTCTGGCTATTCTGTATGATATTTCCAATGTCTTTGTCGCTTGTATTGGTACATTGAACCATCCACCAATGACTTTGAAACCACTTTCTTTTATCGTGTTGAACGTATTGTTTTCGAATCCACTTGCGGAAAGAAGAACAGCATTTGCGGGGATATATATTCTTTGATAGTTTGTGTAGTCTCCCTCCGGATATGTTGTTGTCTTGGATGTGTTTTCAGTAGTAATTGAGTATGTAAAATCTATTGTGTTCTCATCCTTAATATTCACATTTAGATTGTAGTTTTTCGTTATGTAAAGGTTTGCTTTATTTCCACCCCAATTCCAATCTATGGCAATAGGTGCTTCGCCATATCTGGAATCCAACGAACCTGCCCATTCTTTCTTATTAAAGAAGTTATATGCTTCTGTATTTTTGAAAGTCGCTTGGAGATGCTTTTCATTCAAAGATTCTTCAAATATGCTTGCAAGTGAGGAAAGATCCGCCACATTCATCGAGAGAATCTTTGTGATAATCTGGTTTGCCAAGTCTGCTAAAAATGTTGTTTTCTGTGTTGATCCTGGTGTGAAAGATTCATGCATATCGAATATCTTTGAATACAGATTTTCACTTGTAATTAATTCGCTTTCACCGGGGACTTCGATTCCGCCCCACGTTTGAAGGAGTTTTTGTATGAATGAAATATCGATTGTTATTACACCATCTAGATCATTGCCTTTCCCAAGATCAGAAATATATGGCTCTGCAGAAACTTCTGTTTCTGTTAAATCTGGATACCAGTTTATTAATGAGAATGGCCAGGTGGTTATACCAAGTGCTTGCTGCATTGATTTCGGAGCAGTATATGTTTTACCTTGTATCTTTAGTGTTCCATCGGCATTGTATATATCATCTACAAACAGCTCTCTAATCTGTCCTCCTTCTACTCCAACGATTCCATAGCTTGTTAACCAACCACCTGTACTTCTTAATTCTGATTCGTTTTGTAACAAAATCAAATATCTTTGTCTTTGGGATGCCCCTAGTACATCAGGTAAAAAAGTAAGAATATCCTTGAATGTTTGTGTTGTCGTATTTAGTGATGTAATGGTATCTTTGATTTCTGAGATTTTATCTCTTCCTATTTGTGGAAATGCATTTATATTCACCTGTTTAAGTATCCCCTCCGCTAGTGAGATTTTGTATGCAGCTTCATTTATTTTGTAGCTGTTATTTTCTATGTTATTTAAGTATGTAGTGTATTCTCGCGTAGTAGTTGGGACAGAGGATCCTAAGCTTATTGCGGGTTGAAAGGTCTGTATATATTCAAAAAGCGGTTGAGTGGCTTGCAGCATATCTTGAGCCCCATTCGCAGCATATTCACTTCCCGAAAGTAGTTGAGTTGTACTTGTATAGAGAGTCTCCTGTCCTAGGAGTGTAAAAGCCCATCTGAGATTTTGTAATCCTGTGGTCATTCGTTCAACATTGTTTTGAATCTGTGTGACTTTTCTCTCACTGTCAGAGGTATTCATACTCAGGAGAGAATCCTTTAGATCTTTGCTATTTGCCGAAATGAATATTAATCCCAGAGAGACGCTGATGATGGGATACACCAAGAAATATGTTAAAGCAATCAAAAAAATCGTAATAATACTGACTTTTAGTACTTGCGCAGGCTTGATAGATTTTTTTTCTCTTTTCTGTGCTTTCTTCTCAACAAGTCCTTTAAGTGGTGCGAATAATTTATCAAAAAATTTGCCAAGACCGGTTTTACTCGTTTTTACGTTCTCGCTAGGCTTTTTATTTGTGCTTATATCATAATTCCAATCTTTCCTTATATCATCGTAATAGTTGTGTACTTGATCAATCATTGTTTCTTCCAGTGTGGCCTGTTGGATCCATCCGTACTTTGAAGCATGAGGAGCTGGAACATAAAGATCTTGAACAACAAAGTCTCTCTCAGGATTCTCGACAAATTTAATGGATTGCGATTCTGTATTTAACTCGAGCAATTTGTATGCAATGGACAGAGTTGTATAGTTATTTTTATTTGCAAGTGTTACGACCTCACCTTTGGTTTTGTCTGAGAATGTGAGTTTCAATATGCCGTATACAGCATCTTTTTCATCTATGACGTTATGAATATCAAGACCCTCTCCTTTTATGGTTATTTGTGGCTTTTGTGTAGCATCTCTCACTAATTCATGTAGAGTATCGTTATCTATTCGGGTGATACCTTTTCCTAAGACTGTTCCTAATCGCAAAATTCTAATATTCAGATTTGTTTTATCCCTAAATTCAGCGGCTAGTGTTTCGCAATATTTCTGTAATTCCATCCCAGAATATGGAGACGGAGATGCCATTTTTAAGTTATTAACTCTATTGGCTAGCTCTCTATTTAATCGTAAAGATGATATTAAGGAGAATTTCGCATTGTGTTTTTTTGCATTTTTCAAACTTTCTTCTAGATAGTTAGCCTCACGAATAAATTCTTTACTGTCGTATTCTCTCGATTGGAGGGCATTATTTAGAAAGTAAAAGATATAATCAAATCTTTTTATACTTTTAAACAGATTATCTAGGCCTTTGAATTCAAAGAAATCGACTAGTGAAGAGCTCTTCAACTCAGTTATATATTTACTGGTTTGTGAATTGTAATTGTCTATTATAATTACATGACAACCCTGTTCGATTAAAGTTTTGGTTATCAAATATCCGGTTCTATTCCCGCCATGTATCAATAAAGATACGGGTGTTTGAGCTTTTATTTTATCTAACTTTGAATTCCTCATGTTATTCAACTGTATCAAAATTTACGGGTATTGGAAAATGATATGTTTTAAGATTCAAAAGATATCCAGATCTAACAAAAACTGGAATTTCGATATCTTCAAAACCTTTGGACGAAACTTTTATCTGATATTGGTTATCAGATAACGCTAAATTAGTAATAGGTGATGTTCCAATGTATTCCTTATCTATGTAAATCTTTGCATTTTCTGCTGAGCTAGTTATTGTTAAAAGGCCTTCTCCCCTTTTTGTATTAGCAGCTTCGGTATAGTAAAGTATCGTACCATTTAAAATATTTTCAGGTCCGATTTCTACATCTATTCGGGCTGATGTATTCTTAGAAATTTCTACTTCAAAAGTTTGATTTTCATAGAATGTATCTTCGTTGGTGATTTTGCTTAACTCAACGGTATATTTGCCTTCTTTTAAGTTTTCGATAGTAACAGGAGTTTGTCCATAGTCTTTATCATTTACCTGTACCTGCGCTTTCCCTTTTTCTACGATTATTTCCATTGAGGTATTATTATAGAAAACATTTAACAAGGGTATATTACCAAGGATTTTACCCAATGGGAGAAAATAGAGTATTACAGAAACCACAAGAATAGCGGCTACTATTATGAGGACAGTTTTACGATTTTTCATTATCTAGATTATATTCATAGCCCATCCATTTGTCTAGAAACTAATAGGAGTATCGAGATTCTGGGGACTTTTCTTTTATATTTTTTGCTTTTTGCCTAGAAGCACGAATATTGGCAATTACAATGAAAGCTATTCCTAATGCTGCACCAAGAATTAATGCAAAATATCTAATAGCTCCAGTACTAAGAACTGCAAGCGAGCCGATAAAGAGAGTAGCGACCATTTCGATTAAAACAATTTGTCCTCTGGTAAGATTTAATTTCATCAGTTGATGGTGCAAATGGCTCGTATCATTGATTCTTAATAACTCTGCAAAAGATTTCGGTTTGTAAGCTATTAATCTCTTTAATATTACATATACAAAATCGATAACAGGTATCAAAATTAGCATTAGGGTGGTAGAGAATTTTGCATCTGCAATTATTGCCAATATACATATTAGAAAACCGTATAAGGACTTCCCTGTAGAACCAGACATTATTTTCTGAGGAGGAAATGCAAATACTAGAAAGACCAGCAATGCGCCCGCAGCAATGATTGAAAGAGTGGATGAAAAAATTGATTCGTATCTAACGGCTATTACGAAAATAAGGGCGAAAATTGTCAAAGAATTAGCTTCTATTATTCCTGGGGATCCCGCAGTCCATTTTACAGCATTTATACATACCAATATCCAGATGAATAGAATAATATCACCTGGGAAGGCGAGTGATTGTTGTAACCCGAATATTGAGAAATTCCAAGTTGCGATATTGAAATCTATGCCTAAGAGGGAGGAGTTTCCGAGATTAATTACCGAGAATACGATTATGAGAGCGGCTAAAACTTGATAGAGCAATTGAATTTTAGCAGGTAGATTGAAAATATCGTCTAAGGTTGATCCTATTACAATTACCAAGATCGCTAAAAATATTGGAATTGTAAAACTATCAAATTTGAAAAAAAACACGATAGCAAGAAGGATTGGAATAGCAATTGCTAATCCTCCGAGGGCTGGCGTTATGCCTTCGTGTAGTGCTTTCTCAGGATTGTCAAAATCTTTATGATTCTTTTTTACTCCTGGTTTGTATGTAATGTCGTGCTTTAAAGCTGCATGTCCAATTATAGGGGTAAGAATTATTGCCAACAGTGCCCCGCCCAAAAACAATGGCAAATATTGAATATATTTGTAGTATTCACTATTAGTCAATGCGTCAAAAAAAGGGAGTGAAAGTATGGTGCTTAAGATCTTGGTAATACTTGAGAAATCCATATTTAAGAAATAGTCAAATGAATTAACATTATTGATCCAGATACACACGTGAGAAGGCAGCAGAGCAATACAAGCTTTGAGAGCATCTTCTCCTTGTTGTAGTAATTTGATGTAATGAGCGTGCTAACAATTATAGAAAAAAGCGAAATAGAAGGGAAGATATATAGAAACTCTTTTTGTAGCAGTCTGGCACCTGCAGAAAGATTGTAATTTAAAATTGGTGTTAATGTAGGGAATTGAGTGAAATGTGTTGTCACCCAGTAGATTTGTTGAGCAAGCATCGTAAAACTAAGTACTATCACGAACCAGAAAAAGGGATCTTTAAAAAATTTTCTTACTTCAAACTGAAGAAGGAGATTGTCTGTTTTTCCTTTTATTTTATAAATTTTGTTTTTAAAAGGATCTTTTATACCAAGGTCGAGTTGTTTAACTTGCTCCTCTTTGGGCTTTTCTGATTTCTTAGCCATTTTCATAATTAGACTATTATATCAGATTGTTGAATAGGAAAAGATAATCATTTAATGTTAGCTCTTGAGGGCGTTTGTCTAACAAAGATGTTGTGTCAATATTAAAACTTGTATCCTTCAGATTGTTTCTTAAAGTTTTCCTTGGTGACCTAAAACATTTTTCGAGGAATTTTATAAATTTTTCACTATTTATTTGAATTTTTTGGTGTTGAGGGGCGAAGCGAATTAAACTGCTTGTGACTTTTGGTGAAGGAAAAAATGAACCGGAAGATATATCAAAAAGCTTTGTAGGTTCAGCAAAAAGTTGTGATTTTAAAGATAGAATATTAGAATTGGGACTTTTCGCTGTGTATTTTTCTGCTACCTCTTTCTGTATTATGAAATAACAGTTACTATTAAAGAACTCCGATGATATTACTTTCTGTATGATAGGTTTGCTTACGTTGTAGGGAAGAGATCCGAAAAAAAGAGTTTTTTTAGATGAAATCAATTCCTTCAGATTCCATTCCAAGAAATCTATATTTAAGATATTGGGGTATGTAAGCTTTAATTCTTGCGCAAGAAGATCATCTTTTTCTATAAGTAACAAATCTGAAGTAAGCTTTGATAACTTTTTAGTAAAAAATCCTCTTCCCGGGCCTATTTCCACGATTAAGTCGAGATTCTCTTGGGCTATATAGTTGATAATTTTTTCGCCAAGATGCTCGTTTATGAAGAAATTTTGTCCGAGAGATTTCTTTATCATTAGTCTATTCTAAAATCCCAAACGTTAGATTCTTTCTTAAAATCTAAATTGCAAGCAAAGCAATGTGCCGAATTATCTTTAAAATCAAGCTTCCCGTTGCACTTAGGGCATACTAGTATGTCTTTTAAAGTTCTTGGATTTTTCTGTGCGTAATCACCGGCTAATCTACTTTCATATATGATACTAGGAGGAATATTTGTGGTTTTTAATGTTTTTTGTAGTACTTCCTCAATTTTTATCATTTTATCTTCTCCAAGAATCTTTTTAAGTGTTGTAGATCTAAGATATGAGCAACCGTATTTATTTATTATTTTAAAATTTTGTGATCTGAGTAATGTTTCTACAAATTTTGGTTCATAACTAAGAAAGATTGCTTCTTCTCCCTTCTTTGTACCTTCGAAATTCTGAGCAGAGGGTTGCTGATATGGTGTTGAGGAAAAATATTTGAAATTAAGATGGGTTATAGCGCGCAAAGAAGCTTTTAGATTCATTTTGTTTGCAAATTCCTGCACGTATGTCGAGCCATTATGCATGATTCTTCTTAACTCTTTGTAATATACAGCGGGTTCTGAGATATGATGTAGTACACGCACCATTAACCCGCCATCGAATACGTCTTCTTTAAATGGCATATGGTATGCATTTGCGGCTATTAATTCAATGCTTGGGAACTGTTTCTTGATAATTGAATAGTTTTTTTGAAGTGTTTTTAATGAGTAATCCAAAATAATTGGATGAGAGTAGTTATGATAGTATGTCCCAGTAAGCCTTCCATATGATCCTCCGATATCTATAAACCAATCGCCTTTCTTTTTTGCAAAGATATTGTTTAATATTTGTCTTTCAGCAGTATCTTCGTATCTTCTGTTCTTCCAATATTGGGCGTAATCATAGTCAAAATAATCATAGTTTGATACTTCTATCATTTATATCTCCTTTAAGAGTTTAGTTAGTCTTTGCATTTCTGCAAGTAATCTGTCCGTTTCCTTCGAGTTATTACTTTCTTCTGCTATGGCTATTTTAACACTTAAAGCTTTCTGTTGTCGCGTGAGGTATTCTTTACGCAGTCTGATTACTATTTTTTGTAATTGTCCCTCTAAATCTTCTTCGATCTCTGTAGATTTAAAAATTATCTCTTCAAAGAGTATCTTTTGCTCAGATTCGTTTTCAAAAAGTTTTGATATATCTGAAATTTCTTTATCTACGTTATGCTTAATTTTTAGATATATTTCTCTTAGTATAGGAGAGGTTAGGTATCTACTAGGAACCAGTAGCTCGGGTTTTTGTATTTTTCCAAATAGGAGTAATTGCAAGTACGTTTTTTCCAATAAATAATCGTTACTTTTCACAAGAAAGGTTTTTGAAAGATTTGACACCTCCGGGCTTACTGTATCTACATTTCTGTCTAACTCGAGGTCAATCTTTATAAGCTTCGAAATTTTAGTTTTGTAATGTTTTTGTAAGGTTGATGTGCTTACCCCGCTAATAAGGTCTTTTAGGAATCTCTGGGTATCTGTAAGGTCTTTTAATTTAGTAAGATCCTTGTCTCTAATATAATTAGAGAGAATGTATGAAAATGCTTCTTGCTTCTTTTCTACTCGTTCTGACATAGCTTTCGGTTCCGCTAGTAACATTTCATCAATATCTTTGTATGGCTCTGAGTTGGTGGCATATGGGTAGAGATTAAGCTCTGAGGCTAGTTTAAATGCTCTTATTACTGCATTTTGCCCAGCGATATCGCTGTCAAAGAAGAAAAGTATGTTTTTTGTGAGTTTTGATAATGATTCCAATTGCTCTTTTGTTAATCCTGTACCTAACGGTGCAACAATATTTTTTATTCCATGTTGATGAGCAGATATAACATCCGTTTGACCTTCGCACAGTATTGCGAGATCATTTTTGCGAATTTCAGCTTTAGATTCATATTGTCCAAAAAGATTATATTTTTTATGAAAAAGAGGTGTTTCAGGAGAGTTCATATATTTAGGACCATAATCATTCCCAGGCATTATTCTTCCTGAAAATCCAACGACTTTACCTTTCGAGGATCGAATAGGAAACATTATGCGATCATAGAATTTTTCCCTCATCTTTCCATCTTTTATCACAAATAATCCTGAATCTATCAATTCCTGTTTCTTGAATTTATTTTTCCCAATATATTCCAACAATTTGGGGTATTTAGGTGCATAGCCAATTCCAAATTGTTTTATGGAGTCATGTGAAAAGTTTCGTTTTTGGGAAATATATTCTAATGCAATTTTATTAATCTTTAGTTGACTGTAATAGTATTTAGTTGCGATATAGTTGATATCTTCCAATCTTGAGTATTTAGGATTACTTTGGAATTGTTTTAATTCAACACTTGCATCTTTTGCAAGTTTTTGTAATGTTTCAGGGAAATCAAGATTTTCTATCTTTTGAATAAAATTGAACATATCACCAGATTCTCCACATCCAAAACATTTGTATCTTTGTATATCGGGACTGACGATAAAGGAAGGTGTTTTCTCATGATGAAATGGACATAGGCCCGAATAATTTTTGCCAGCCTGCTTTAAAGGTACATATTTCTCAATTACCTGTACGATATCTAATCGGTTTTTTATTTCGTCTATTTGGTTAGAATCGTTATCCATGTAGATAATTATAGCATTTTACTAGGGGTAGTTTGTTCTAATCGCATTCCAAAGTTTGATCAGTGATGTGGCAGGTTATCTCTGCGACACCTGTAGAACTGTTTGTTTTCCATGGAATTATTTCATCGTTTACATAGATCTTTGTATTTGCTGCACGTCCAGTTATTATGTAAAACTCATTAGTGAAAGGATATTCTGTAATAGATGGCTCTATAACCTTTGCTATTTTATTTATTTCATCGACATCTAATTTAATCCACGAGCTGGAGCCTGTTACTTCAATTTTGATATTAAATGTCTTGGCGGATGGTTCTGTTACTTCTTGCGCAATAGGTTTTGTATATGTTACTTTTCTAATTTCAGTGGTCTCTAAGATATTGTTTGCATTTTTTCGTGCTTTTATGGTTATGATATTGCTTCCTTCTACTAATTGTACTTCTTGAGAAAAATTACCATTAGCATCTACCGTAACCAATGTGTCATTTATATTAACAATTACGCCTGCCTGTGTAGCTCCTGTTACTAACACATTGGGTTGATCAGTTGTGCTTTCATCTGTAGGAGTGGTTATCTTTAATGTTGGTGGACTTTGGAATTTATATATCTGAAGTCCTATGTACCCAAATATACCAATGAAAAAGAGTATTGAGAGTATTGTTATTAGAACTTTAGGTGTTAGAATAATTTTCTTTAACTTTGTTTTGGAGAATCCATGATCTGCATTTTTTTTAATCTTTTTTCTTGGAACGCTTCTTCTGTAAAGTGCCAAAACTTTTTCCGTATCTAAACCTAGATATTGTGAATATATTTTGATAAATCCGGTGAGAAAAACTTCTGAGTCAAATTTATCAAATTCATTATTCTCAATATATGAAAGAAATCGCTTTTGAATTTTTGTTTCTTGCGAAGATACCTCGAGAGATCTCCCAAGTGAACTCCTTTTTTTCTTTAATACTTCTCCTGCTGTTATCATACAGCCAATTGTACTACTTATTCACTCTCTACGTCACCACTGTCGCCAGTTTTTAATATTTGATTAGGAGAAGAGACTAGAACTTGTCTTGGTTTGCTACCATCTTGTGGGCCAATGGCACCTGCCTCGTAGAGTTCGTCTATTAGTCTCGCAGCTTTGTTGTATCCAATTTTCATCTTTCTTTGCAGGAATGAGGACGACGCTTTTTGATTGTTTATCACAATTTCTAGTGCTAGCGGAAAATCGGGGTCTCTTTCCGAACCATTGCTACTTCCTCCTGTACCATCATTTCCACCTTTTTCAATGGCGTTTAATAGATCTTCTGAATATTCAACTTCTTCCTCTGATATCTGCTCTTTGATTGAGCTAATAACGTTCTCACTATCCTCTGTAGATGTAAATGTACCCTGGATTCTGATTGCTTTTGGTGTACTCTGATCTTTGAACAACATGTCTCCGTTACCGAGAAGTGTTTCAGCGCCTGTATCATCTAAGATAACTCTAGAATCCATTGCTGTTGCTACTGCAAATGCCATTCTTCCTGGGACATTAGCTTTGATTAGGCCTGTGATAACGTTAACAGTAGGTCTTTGAGTTGCGAGTATTAGATGTATACCAACAGCTCTACCCATCTGTGCTAATCTCTGAATCTTTGCTTCCACATCAACACCAGATGTAAGCATAAGATCTGCCATTTCATCGATTACAACTACTATATATGGCATTGCTGTGTATCCTATCGCTTTATTGTACTCCGTCAATTTCTTTACATGCATCTGCTTTAATTGCCTGTATCGTTTCATCATTTCGTTGATAACCCACTGTAAAGCATTTACAACCAACTCCATATCAGTAATGACAGGAGTTAAGAGATGAGGAATCCCATTATATGCGGCCATTTCCACACCCATCTTAGGATCAATGAGAATAAGTTTGACTTCATCTGGAGTCTTTGTCATGAGTAATCCTACAATTAATGAGTTAATAGCGACGGATTTACCTGTTCCTGTTGCACCTGCTACCAAGAGATGTGGGATTTTATTAAGATCACGAATGGCAGTTTTACCTGTAATGTCTTTTCCTAGTATTAGAGGTAGTTCGTATCTATCCGCTTCCTGTCTTAGCTTCTTTATCATATCTCTTGTATATACGTAGTTAGGGATTGGGTTCGGAATTTCAACACCAACGTATGATGTACCTGGAATAGGAGCTTCCACCCTAACGGAAGATGTTTGAGAAGCAAGTGCCAAAGCTAGATCATTGCTAAGGTTCTTGATTCTGGAAACCTTGGTTCCTACAGTAATGGCGAGTGAGAATCTCAATACTGTAGGTCCGACCGCTATCTCCACAACTTTTGCCTCGATTCCAAAATTCTTAAGTGTACTTTGAATTACCTCGGCCTTAGTTCTATATAGCTTTTCGTCTTGTTTACGTACTTCTCCTTCTTGTAAAAGATCTATATTAGGAAAAGTCCAATTAGTGTACTTAGGTCTAGAAGGTTCTCCCAATTCGTCAGTTTTGGTTTGATCATCCGAGAAATTCTCTGGAAAATGATCCTCGTGCATTGTTTTTATTTGTGGTTCCTGATAGACATCCTCGTCTCTCTTAGTATCTTCTCCATACATTCTAATCTCTGGTTCTTTGCCCAACTCTTCCATAGGTACTGTTAGTTTGGCTTCTTTATGCTCATCTTCACTTCCCCGTATCTTGATACCAGAGAAAAGCCCTCCTAAACTGAATTTCTCTTTCTCTCCATCTTTTTTCATAGGTGATTCTACGAACTCCATGATCTGTTCTAATGTTGTACCGGTTATTAAAGAGAATGCTACCACCAAAAATACCAACACTATTATTATCTCTATTAAATTCCCAAAAGTTCCGTTCAAGGTCATATGGAAAAACTTCCCTAATTCTCCTCCCGCACCTCTTAAAGCATCACTGTTATTAAGTTGCTCTGCTGTTTGCCAGAAGGAAAGAAGTGTACTCAAGCACGCTGAAAAGAGAAGTAATCCGAGTGTTTGTCTCAATGATTTGAATCGTTTACCTTTGGTTAGCAAAAAGAAGGATATATATATGAGTAAAATTCCCCATGAGATTGCAGAGTAACCTAGCTGTAGGGTAATTGTATTAAATAGCTCTGAATCTTGTGGTATGAATGGGGCAAGCGCAATCGTAATACCTAGTATAAATAGGACAATACCGAACAAGATTTTTAGCTCATTGCTTTTAATTGTGATGGGCTCTTTTTTCTTTTTCCTGGGCATTTTGTAGTATATGATAA
>CAYXLF010000003.1:0-26832 GCA_964465815.1 uncultured Candidatus Saccharibacteria bacterium | reverse complement strand
TATGTGTAGGGTTATTAGGGTCAGTAGACAATACATATGTAGCATCATCTACAATTATACTCACACTAGATGGTCCATCGGTTGAGCCATTACTTTGAATAAAGGTAGTATTAGGTTCTATGAGGTAGCATTTTCTAGTATTACTACCACAAGAATCACCACAGTCATCAGTACCATTGCTACAAGATTTATCATTTCTATATAATGTCGAACAATAATTGTTGGGATTCACAGCTGTATATCCTGAGGAGCATGCAGGCGGGGTACAGTCATCACAACCCGCTCCTGGTGTACAACATTCAATAGAAGAATTGTTTGCATATGTTATTGTTTCATCACTATGAGAAATTGATTCTTCTCCTGCAATACTACAAAACCTCCCTGGTTTTGAATACGCAACACATTTTTGCCACCATAAAGTACATGTAATATAGCAAGTTCCATCTGGGCACGGGCAATCAACTGTTCCGGTAGTACAACCTGACACACATGATAATCCGCAATCTGGATCTTCATCAGAAAAAGCTCTTCCCACAAACATGCTACTTGTTATCAAAATAAAGATAAATGTCATTATTATTTTGAGACTATTGTTCATTCTTAAAATACTCGCTTAAATTATTACAGATGGAAATGATTGGCATAGAGTTTTTCGCAAGGCTACTTTTTATGTATAAGCCTTCACTCGAAAGGTTGTATTGAGCCTGAGATACTGTTTGTAAACATGATACACTGTTTACGCTTGCCAAATTATCAAACACTGCTTGCTCAATGTAATCTTTGTTTTGTTCAAATACTGCTTGCTGATCTGTCAATGCTTTATATATGAGATGCATGTTACAAAAAACATCTTCATTCAAATCAGGCTTACTGTTAAGAGAATTTTGAAGATTATTAAGCAGAGCAAGAGAAACAATGTTATTTGGAGAAGTTATTAAATACATACTGTCATAGATTAAAGAAATTTCCTTTAATAAAATCTTATCTTTTTCATCAAGTTCCCTGCCCCACTTTGGAAGGATTCTGATGGGATTATGCTGTAAATTGAGAAGCTTTAATCCTTTCACTGTAGTTTTATCACATATCCCAGAGTATCCCATATTATCAATACTGTCACATGCAAATAACACGTTCAATGTTTCATCATCCCAGTTATAAAGTGATGGATAAGTATAAACATCTTTTTTAAGAACATTTTTGTTGATAAATTCCATATACGCAGATTTATTCGATTCTGTAATGTAACTGGGTAAACTCTCTGATCTTGGACAAAAATCTACACTATTCTGTATGGTGGTTGCACTCATATCTGTCGTAACTAGTTCTGCGATATCATCATTAATAATATCTTGAACATATGTATTATCTAGTTTTGTAAGTGATAATCTGTTAAATGAATAGTTATTTATTTTAATTCCTCTACTGTAGGTAAAAATAACATTTATGGGCATCAATTTTTTATAGTTCAAAATTTCATTGGTATACTCGTATGCATTTGCCGATTCGCAGACTTTTAAATTTTGCAATTTCTCGCCCTTTGATATTATCTGTAAATCAAAACACGTGTCAGTACCCTCTTTAGAAGTAATATCCAATAGTAAAGCTCGGCACTCAGTTGTCAGCGAAGATGATTCTTTTGTGGAATCACACCAATTCAAAATATCCGAGTATTTATCTAGTTTTGGGGTTTGAGATTCAGAAACATTCTTAATATACAAGTAAATCCCTCCTCCAAGCAAAATGACAAATAGCAAAACAAATAGGATTAATAATGATTTTTTATTAAGTTTCCTGAATTTCATCTCTGGGCAGGTTAATTAACGTTTAAGTATATATTAAAATAGCCCAAACACCATAGCACTTCCCAAAAATATAAATATAATACCGATAATCAAATGCATTACCTTTACATTCTTCTCTCTCCATTCTGTAACCTGTCTGATATTTCTTGCTCCAAAGAAAACTATCAATATTATAGCTATCATCGGTAGCACAAATATCAAATTGTAAACAGATAGATATGGCAGTGCATTAGCAAACTCTCCGTAAGATAACATCCCCCCTAGGATTACATATGGTCCAATTGTACATGGAAGTAAGAAAAGCGTAACAAACATTCCTAAACCAAAAGCTCCAATGGGTGACGTAATTTTTGCAATAATACTTTGAACTTTTGGTCTAAAGAACAATGGCATCTCCGTCCCTATTCCACCGGGTTTATAAAAAAAGAAATCTTTGAGTTCTAATAATCCTAGTATAATTGCGATTGCCCCTAGCCCTTTGTAAAGGTAATCTTTTATGCTTGTTATTCCTTGAATAACATCAAATGCTTTAACTATCAATAATCCATATATAAAGTAAGTGATAAATACTGCCGCTACAAACGCAAGCCCTGACCACAAGATCTGTCTTTTCTTTTTGGGGTGATATGTAGCAATAGCAACAAGCATCATTAAAAGTACTGACAATGCACACGGGTTTATTGAATCTGTTATCGCCAATGTTCCAATTTTTAACCATGAAATTTTGTTGTTATTTGCGTCGCTCTCTCCAGTACTTGTTGTAGTGTCCCCTATTTCTGCCTTCCCTGTCCCTCTCCATAGCAACGTCCACGATCCTAAAATAACACCATTATCGTAGATCTCTGTCCCGCCAGGATACTCAACAGAAAATTCATTCACTTCCCCGCCACTCAATTGTGTTACAAAGTTATTTACATCATTACTTGTTAGAAAATCCTTGATTAAAGAACTTTGCTCATTCGTAATATCTTTAGTCCCATTTTTAATTGCAACACGGTCTTTACCAAAAATCTTGGGTTTTCCAGTAAAATCGTTTACATCCAACTCCTCCCAGCTAACCTCTTTGTCTGACAACTGCACAATACTTGAATCGAGTATTGCAATATGAGCATCGAGATTGGTTATGATAGGATCATCTCCTAAGTCATAAACTTGAGGCTTGTAAACTACAAGTGGGATTGCTAAATTAAAACCAAAACGATCACTGTAATCAGAAAGCACTTTTGCATTTGAAGCTTCTTTGTATAGCTCATACTCTATCATCAATAACCCGTCATTAGAGTTGATCATGTTATGTATTGTTGGTGACACATTGGCACAATGAGGACATCCTATCCCTGTAAAATACGTAAATGATTTCACATCCGAAGCTTGTACGACGCTAAGCGTCGAGAAAAACAACACAGCAGTAAGTACTATATGGGCAAACTTGCTCTTTTTCAGAATACTATATACATTGGACATATCTCTTAATCTATCAATTATGCTTAATTAAAACAAGTGAATTTAGAACTGTCAGAAAAACAAAAAAATGTTATGGATAACATTTTACAGTGGTATAAAGACCATTCGCAGCAGTATATAACTTTTGGCGGATATGCAGGCACTGGAAAGACCACGTTACTCGGGAATATAGGGCAATATTTGCACACTGAGAATAAAAAAATAAAAATTGCGTATTGCAGTTATACCGGGAAAGCTGCAAGAGTTTTACAAAGAAAACTTCGAGATGCGGGTTCTCTTAATCCTTCCGATTACATTGGTACTATACACGGATTGATCTACAAAGCTATCTGCGATGACAAAGACAATATTATTGGATGGGAAAGAAAATCCACAGAGGAGTTTGGGTATAATCTAATTATTGTAGATGAAGCTTCAATGGTTACCTCTCAAATTTGGGATGATCTTTTGAGCTTCAATGTCCCTGCTCTTGCAACTGGGGATCATGGACAGCTACCACCCATAGAGGGTACTTTCAACCTTATGACCAATCCCATCTTAAAGTTAGAAGAGATCTTTAGGCAGGAGCGAGAGAATCCAATTATTAAGATATCAGAGATTGCAAGAAGATATGGGCAGATTCCTTTTATGAATTTTTCTGACACTGTTAGAAAAATCTCCAAAAGAGATGAAGATACTCAAGAGTTTCTCTCTGACAAGCTTGCATCGTTTGATGATCAAACAATGGTATTGGTTGGTTACAATCGTACGAGAACGGATCTGAACAAAGGAATTCGACAATTACTCGAGTTTGAATCCCCTTCCCCTATGTATGGTGATCGTGTTATTTGCCTTAAAAACAATCCTAGTATGGGAATTTTTAATGGTATGACTGGTACAATTCTTTCCATATCCAAAAACGATGTTGGAAATTTCTACGATGCTGAGATCTCACTTGATGGAGAAGATGATATTTTTTCGGGACCAATTAGTATAGATCAGTTTGGTAGACAGGATACACTTACACCATATCGCTCGGAAGATATGAATCTTTTTGATTTTGGATATGCTTTAACTGTACATAAGGCACAGGGTAGTCAGGCAAGGAAAGTGATTGTTTTTGAAGAGAGATTCCCAAGAATGACGGATGATAATTGGAGAAGGTGGCTATATACTGCGATTACAAGAGCGGAGGAAGAACTATATATTATTGGATAGTAAGAGGTATAATACTGGCATGATTATAAAGAATCCAAAAGATGAATTAATGCTGAGGGAAGCTGCAGAAATATCGGTAAATATTTTAAGGCAGTTGGGAGAGAGTATTGAAGAAGGTGTTACACCTTTAGAAATAGATGATTTTGCAGGAGAACTTTGTAAGATGTATAACGTTAAACCTTCATTCAAAACAGTTGGCGATTATGATTTCAATACATGCATATCAGTGAATGACGTTGCCGTGCACGGTATTCCCAAAAATATTCCATTAAAAAAAGGTGATTTAGTATCCATAGATTTTGGAATCATACATAAAGGATATTGCACAGATCATTGTTGGACTTGGAGTGTTGGAATACCTTCAAAAGAGAATTCAAAGCTTCTAGAGGCTGGTAGGGCCGCAGTTGAGAATGCGGTAAAGAAAGCTATCGCAGGAAACTACACTGGAGATTTGGGGTATGAGATGGAGAAATGCGCTAAGGATAATGGTTTTAACGTTCTTAAGCTGTATTGTGGTCATGGTATCGGTAAATCATTGCATGAAGATCCTGATATACCTGCATTCGGTAGACCTAAGACTGGAGAATTGTTAGTTGATGGTATGGTTGTTTGTGTTGAATGTCAGGTGGTTGACGACAATGGGAAGACAGTAACGGACAAGGAAGATGGTTGGTCAGTACATACAGAGAATGGTGGTAATAGCGTAATGTTTGAGTATATGGTTATAATTAGAAAGGAACACCCAGAGATACTTACAGATACTAAAGATTGGGGTGTAGTTGTTTAAGTTCAAGGAGTTGTGGTATAATAACACTATGGGTTAGTAATAACCTGTACTGCTCTTTAAAACACCTATTTCCAAATATTTCTTCTTTGCTGGACACGAACTTAAAGCTTTTAATATTTTTGAGAGCTGTAAGTTCGTGTTCGACTATACTAAAAAATAGGAAAAGGAGAAGAAATGAAAAAAATAGTATTAGGATGTTTAATCGCAACTGTATTTTTGATTGTCCTGTCTGGACAAGTCAAGGCAAATGATAATCCATGCGGGGATTATTGTCTGGATAAAGCTCTCCTCGGTTGGTTAACCGATGAGGACTATCAGCTGTATGGAATGGGCAATATTATCCGAACAGTAACGGAGCATTTTCAAGGAGATCTTTGGAAGGCGCTAAAAGTTTTGGGTTTTGCTGAAAGTACATACCACGCGGATATGACCGTTAACATGGTTTTCAATACACAACTTGACGGTAACATCCTCGGGCTGTACATTTGTCAGACGAATTATATTTACTGTACGGAGGGTGAGATTCTTGGTTACTACCAAGTAGACGATAAGATAATAAGAGTCCATTGCTCTCCAAATATTGTATGCCAAGAAAATTTCCTTTTTGATGAGATGGCCGCAAATACTCTTGTGGAAATTTTCCACAATAGCAAATACTATGGAGGTGAGGGATCATGGAAATAGGGATTGAGAGGGTATCCAGAATTGATATATTGCTAATGTTAGCATATAAAAATTTCTTCACTGGATACCCTTCTCGAAACCCCTTACAAACATATATGCTAAAATGTATAAATTAGTATTCTAACTTGTAACTTCTAACACATATGACATATGACATCGCAATAATAGGAAGTGGACCAGCAGCATACTCTGCAAGTATATATGCAAGTAGATACAAACTATCAAATATCATCATTGGAAAAATAATAGGAGGAACAATATCCGAAGCTCACAAAGTTTGTAACTATCCAGGATTACCAGATATTTCTGGAGTAGAACTAGGTCTTAAATTTGAAAAACAGGCTAAAGATTTAAATGCAGAAATTAAATATGAAAGTGTTAATGATATCAAAAGAGAGAATTTACTCTTCCATATCTTTACAGATAATCATAATGAATATTTTGCAAAAACCTTAATATTGGCTACTGGCACTGAGAGAAATAAATTAATGCTTCCAGATGAAGAAAAATATCTAGGGAAAGGACTCTCCTACTGTGCTACATGTGATGCAATGTTTTACAAAGATAAAACAGTTGCTGTAGTTGGAGGAAAGAATGCTGCTGTAATGTCTGCATGCATGCTAAGTGATATCGCTAAAAAAGTCTATGTTATATATCGAGGTACAGAATTCTCAGGAGAACCAGTGTGGGTTGATCAACTGAATTCTAGAGCAAATGTTGAAGTGATCTTTGGTACTTTACCAACAGGATTTGAGGGCGAACCAAGACTCGAAAGAGTAAAACTTTCTAAACCTTACAAAGAACAAGGTTATGTCTCTGTTGATGGTGTCTTTATCGAGATAGGTTCAGAACCTAATTCCTTGCTACCAAACATATTAGGTATTGAGACAGATGAAAAGAAATATATAAAGGTGAATCAATCACAAGCTACCAACATTGATGGTATCTGGGCCGCTGGGGATTGTACAACAGCCTCTAATGGATTTAGGCAGGTTATAACAGCCGTCGCAGAGGGTGGGATAGCTGCTAATGCTATTTTCAAATATCTGAGTAGCGCTAAGATCTAGATTTTAGTGCTTCTTCTGCTTTTTCTAACGTCTTAGAATCTTTAACTGGATACCAACAATCTTGTGGAATCTCTGTAGCACCGAGCTTGCCTTCTTTCGCCAATATAGGGAATATGACTTTCTCAAAATCACATTTTTGTGATAAATCTATATTCTTATCCAAATATCCATACATAGAGGAAGAAACGATTGACGCACCCATATGAGAAGGAAGTGGTACGATAGGATGAAATTCCAAATCTGTTACAACGGAATTCTGAAGCCTTAAACATGTACATTGAGCCTCAAATCCTGGTGTTGCGACCATTGTTGCAATTACACCTTTCTTGGTATTACTAAGATGGGCTTTTACAATGTCATCTGGGAAATCGCCTTTGTAGTTAATAATTAAGTCAGAGGGATTGTATATTACAAGATTTTTGTCTCTTTCGATTACATTATTATTAAGTGCATTCAATATCGCGCCACCTCTTCCAACAGGATGTCCTGGATCATAGCTATACTTTATAGACACACCTAAGTTGGCACCATCTCCTAGTTGAGTTACAATTGATTCTGCTTCATGAAATACTAGTGCCACAAAATTAGTGTAACCAGAATTCCTAAATAACTCTATTGCCATTTCAACAATACTTTTTCCGTTGGAAAGGGTGTAAGCATTTTTGTTGATGCCTTGCATTTTCTCAATATCTGAGGTTCTTTGACCTAGTCCACCAGCTGTCAGCGCCACAATAGTGTTTTTCTTGAAAGTTTTGAAGTCTTCGTAGGAGAAGTTCATTTCGAGGTCATAATCTCTAAATTCTTTTTCTATCTTATCGAATCCCTGGATCATATTTTTGAAACTCAACTTAATTACACATGGTACACAAGGAATAATTCATAGTCAAATCCTGTAATATTCTTTTACAATCACCTCTCCTTTTCATACCAACATACTATTGTTTCTCTCACTATCGGTTGCTTGACGCTACCACGGATTGGGGGTATGTTGGACGTACATACAACATGTTGTATGAAAAACATATGAGATGTCCATTCTGTGCGTGTGATACAACAAAAGTTGTAGATAAAAGAGATAACCGTGAAGATAGTTCTACAAGACGTAGAAGACAGTGCCTTAGATGTGGCAAGAGATTTACCACATATGAAAGGATTGAGAAAATGGATGTCTCAATTCTAAAAAAAGATGGCTCTTTAGAAATATTTGACGTTAACAAGATTGTCAAAGGAATAAAAAAAGCTATAAATGAAAACACCATAAGTACGCAAGAGGTTGAAGATTTTGCTGAAGGTATTGAGAAATACGTAATTAATAGTGAAGAGCCTGTTACGTCCAAAGAGATAGGAAGAATGATTCTTGATTGGCTTAAAACGAAAGACCCTTTAGCGTATATCCGTTTTGCGTCTGTATACAAAGAATTCAAAGATCTTAAAGATATTAAAAAAGAAATTGATAATTTAGAAAAATTTTAATTTATTACCACAACATAAATGGCTGCCCTCAAAAACCAGATCCCGTTTCAAGTAAGAAAAAGAGATGGAAGAATTGTTAAATTTGAAAAAGAAAGAATAACCACAGGAATATTTAAGGCTGCTGAAAGTGTTGGTGGAAGAGATAGAAAAAGAGCTGAAGAAATTGCAGATGTAGTAGTACATAAACTCCTAGATAGATATTCTAAGCGAAAATATGTAAAGACAGAGGAGATTGCAGATATTGTAAAGCAGGTGTTAATAGATGAAGGGCATGGAAAGACCTCTATTGCATTTGGTTTGTTTGTTGATTTGAAAAATCAGGTAATGAATATTAAATCTTTAATAGATGCTGACACTCTTGTTAGAGATTACATCGATGTCGAGGATTGGCAGGTAAATGAGAATAGTAATATGGCTTATTCTTGGCAAGGTTTGAATAATTATCTCTCCTCGACTGTTCAAGCTAATTACTGGTTGCACAGTATATATCCTAAGGAAATTTCAAATGCAAATATTGATAAGGATATCCATATACATGATTTGGGTATGCTTGCAGTGTATTGTTGTGGGTGGAGTTTAGAAGATCTTTTGATGAAAGGGTTCACAGGTGTTCCTGGGAAGATTTCTTCCTCGCCAGCTAAGCATTTTAGTACTGCATTGGGACAATGTGTGAACTTCTTTTATACTCTCCAGCATGAGGCTGCAGGAGCACAGGCTTTTTCAAGTTTTGATACATATCTAGCACCATTCATTAGGTATGACAAACTCTCTTACAAAGAGGTTAAGCAAAAGTTACAGGAATTTATGTACAACATGAATGTACCTACCAGAGTTGGATGTCAGACGCCATTTACAAATATTACTATGGATCTTGTTCCTTCTGGAACTCTTGCTGAACAAGGGGTGATAATAGGTGGTAAGGTTCAAAAGGAAAAATACAAAGATTTTACAGAAGAGATGGCTATGTTGAACAAAGCATTCTGCGAGATCATGATGCAAGGGGATGCTCAAGGAAGACTGTTCTCTTACCCAATTCCTACCTATAATTTACCAAAGAATTTTGATTGGGATAATCCAGATTACAAACCTATCTGGGAAATGACAGCCAAGTATGGTATCCCTTATTTCTCCAATTTCATCAACTCGGACATGAATCCCGATGACGCTAGAAGTATGTGCTGTAGATTAAGGTTAGACAACAGAGAGCTAAGGAAGAGAGGTGGTGGTTTATTTGGTGCCAACCCTTTAACTGGAAGTATCGGTGTAGTTACCATAAATCTCCCAAAGATAGGATATCTCTCTAAAACTAAAAAGGAATATTTAAAGAGACTCGATCAGATTATGGATCTTTCGAAGAAAAGTCTCGAAATAAAGCGAGACTTTATTGAGAAATATATGGAAAAAGGATTATATCCTTATTCAAAATTCTATCTCGCGGATGTAAAGAAACGCTTTGGAGAATATTTTAAAAATCATTTTAATACAATTGGTATCTTAGGTATGAATGAGTCTATGATGAATTTTTTCAAAGATAAAACCAAGGGTATTACATCTACGGAAGGTCGAGAGTTTGCTCTTGAGATTATGGATCATATGAGAGAAAGAATCGCAAATTATCAACAGGAAACTAATCAATTGTTTAATTTAGAGGCTACGCCTGGAGAGGGAGCGACATATAAATTCGCAAAAGCAGACAAAAAGAAATATCCCGATATAATCACAGCGGCGGATGTTGTCGAAAAACCAGGAACTGTTCCCTACTACACTAATAGTACTCAGATCCCTGTTAACTACACAGATGATATATTCGAGGCTCTCGATATGCAAGATGAGTTTCAATGTAAATATACTGGTGGAACCGTGATGCACCTATATGTAGGCGAAAAGATTTCTTCACCTACGAGTGTGAAGAATTTAGTCAAAAAAGTTGCTGAGAACTATAAATTACCATACTTTTCTTTGACACCTACTTTTAGTGTATGCCCTAAGCATGGATATATTCCAGGGGAACATAAATATTGCCCTAAATGCGATGCGGAAGCAGGATATAAGGAAGGTATGCCTTTTGATGAAAAAATCTAGTCTATTTAAATTTTAACTGTCCTAAAATGAAAAAAGTTACGAGACAAAGATGCGAAGTATACTCCAGAGTAGTTGGATATATAAGACCTGTCAGCCAATGGAATGTTGGTAAGCAAGCTGAATGGGCAGATAGAAAATTCTTCAAAATAAACGACTGCGGATGCTAAATATCGCGGGTTTTGAAAAAATTTCGTTGATTGATTACCCTGGTAAGCTCTCCGCTATTGTGTTTACCTATGGATGTAATCTGAAATGTGAATATTGTCATAATCCCGAATTGGTGGTTGAGCCGTTGAAGGAATCCCGATTGTTGGATCAAGATAAGATACTTCAGTATCTTGAGAAAAGGAAGGGGAAATTAGATGCAGTAGTTATTACTGGCGGGGAACCTTTGTTATATAAGGACCTGAAGTCCTTTGTTAAGAAAATTAAAGCATTGGGGTATTTAGTTAAACTTGATACCAACGGTTTACTTCCAGATAAGCTACAAGAATATATAAAGCTAGGACTTTTGGATTATATATCTATGGATATCAAATACTCTCCAGACGATTATATTCAATATACGGGAAAAGATGCTTTCGCAAATGTAAAAAAAACAATCAAAACAATTATGTCATCAGGGCTAGAATATGAGTTTAGAACTACTTACGTAAAAGGTATTCATAATTTAAACTCCTCAAAAGAGATAGCTCAGATGATAGATGGAGCTCAGTTATACTTTATACAGAATTTTAGATCTGGAAAAACAATAAATCCTACCCTTTCAGCTGCGAATTCTTTTACAGAAACAGAATTAAAAAAACTAAAAAAAGGCGCTAAACCATATGTGAAGCATGTCGAAATCAGATAGTGGGATTTTCCAACACCTTTACAACTTTTCCGTTAATTAAACCATTGAAGTCTAAACTTAAGAAAATAGGCTGGTGTATCGGATTGCTTGATTGTGGATACAACACAATCATATCCTCCAGCCTTTTAATTTTTTTCACTGTGGCAGAATTCTCTATAACGGCTACAACGATATCTCCGTCCGAGATTTCCGCGTCTTTATCAATCACAAGATAATTTCCATCTGAAATTTTTGCATTTCCTACCTGAGCTTCGTTCATAGAATCTCCTTTTACAATAACTGAAAAAAGATCTCTTTTACCTTTCCCAATAATATCTTTATCAACCTTTAAGATTCCAAGATTTTCCTCTTCTGCAGAAACCAGAGGTGTACCAGCATTCACATAACCCAAGATAGGTATACCAACCATGTATTCAAAAGATATAAATTCTTCATTATCATCTACAAGTCTTATTCCTCTTGGCTCATTTGTTCTTATTATATATCCCTTTCTTTCTAGTGCCATTAAGTGTATAACCACGCCTCTTTTGGTCGATATGCTCAGAATTTTTTGAAGTTCAGTTAAAGATGGTGCATAAGAATTTTCTAAAAAGAAATCTCTTATGGCTTTTAAAACCACTTCTTGCTTTTCAGTTAATATATCTCCCATATGCATACCAATTTCTAATTTAGTATACTTAAGTATACCCCAGCGGTATACCAGTACAAGTACCTGTAGTATACCCCTTGCAAATTATTGAATAGCTTTGTATTCTAAATAAATTAATTTAAATAGTAATTATATGGCAGAGGAGAAAAAAGCTAAAAAAGTCTACACTTTGGATGGAATTAAATTTAATTCTCAGAACCAATGGATGGCCGTACTAGCATGTATTCCAATCGTGGGCTTAATACTCATGCTCGTTGAGAAAGAAGACGAATTTGTTAAATATATGGGTGCACAGTTTACATTAGTAGGTGTACTACAACTGTTCTCATGGGTTCCAATCATAGGTTGGTTAATGGCACCTTTAACACTTGTTCTGATCATTGTCGGCATGGTGAAGTCCTACAAGGGGGAGAGATTTGATATTCCTGTTATATCAGGATTAGCCCTTAAGTTGCTTTCCGCAATCTAAATATTCCAATTGGATTTTAAAAGGGAGGTTAAATGCCTCCCTTTTTTCTTTTTAAACGATATGCTAAAATCCACCTAGTCATCGGGGTGTAGTTCAGTTGGCTAGAACGCTGCGTTTGGGACGCAGAGGTCGCATGTTCAAGTCATGTCACCCCGATTTTGTAATATATATGTAACTGCTTATTGAATATGTCGCCTCTTCTATATTCTGCTGTTGGACTTCTTGTCTGTTTTGTCATTCTTACTTTGTGCGGAAAATCCTTAGTAAATATATCAATCCGGTTAGCTAGAAACATTGGAGTTAGCGATGTGATTATTGGAACAACATTAACCGCTTTCGTAACAGGTGCTCCTACACTTCTTGTTAGTATCATGGCGTTTGTAAATAATCAGCCTGATATTGCGCTTGGAAATCTCATCGGTACTAATTACGTAAACCTTGGTTTAGCACTTGGCATCCCTGCCTTTATGACTACAATCATTGTCAAGCAAGAGGTTTTTGAAAAGGAAATCCCTCTTTATTTTGCCATAACTGCACTATTCACGGCGTTAATAATAGATAGAGAATTGACAATAACAGATGGTGTTATTTTGATATTATTCCTAGTCTCAGCCTGGGTAATAATTATTCAATATGGATTTCTTCATAGAAATAAGGAGGTAGAGGAAGATTTCAAGAAAGTTGTTGGGTTAAAGCATCATAAGGTCAATACCAATACGGTAGGAAAAGAATTACTTAGCATCGTAGGTTTAGTATTTATGCTCCTTATTGCTTCCTTAGGAATAACACTACTGACACCCATGTTTTCAGAAGTTACAGGTATCAGCAGCTATTTATTAGGATTGACACTTGTAGGTATAGGTACATCAATTCCTACTATTGTGGCTAGTATTGTAGCAGCAAGGACAAATAATAACGACCTCATTGTAGGAAACGTATTCGGTGGAAATGTTCTGAATCTTGGTCTTGGAATCGGTGTGCTATCTGTAATCAAACAGATTCCTGTTACCGAAGGTGTCATCAATGACACTGTATTTGTAAACATATATGGCGCAATAGTTGTAATACTCATATTAGCGGAAATGAAATTGCTCGGAAGGATGAAAACTTTAAGCAAATTATCCGGGTTTATAATGATATTTACATATCTTTGTTATACGGCATTCACGATATATATGTCGCTTAGATAAGAGAGTATTGACATATATTCCCCACATGTTAAATTAAAGTAATAATCTATTACCTTTATTAAAATGCCCAAAGGTAAAACAACTAAGAAGGTTGTTAAAAAGAAGGTGGCTAAAAAAGTAACAAAGAAAAAAGTTACTAAAAAGCCTGCAGTTAAAAAGGTTACAAAAAGAAAAGTAACTAAGAAAACTGCAAAGAAAGCTACGAAAAAAGTAGCTAAGAAAAAGTAATATTTTTCTTGCACGAATAGCTAGTAGAACCCCTCGCATAGAGGGGTTTCTTTTTAAATATTGCAAACTAGCACTATAAAACCTAAAATAAATTAGATAAATTTAGGAATTTAAAAAATGACTGCATTATACATAATATTGGGAATAATTCTCTTGATTGCACTTGTTGTGATCGGATTATTCAACAAACTTTCAAAACAGAAGGTTGTAATTGGAGAAGCTTCTGCAGATATTGAAACGATCCTTAAACAAAGATATGACATGATTCCTAACTTGGTAGAAATTGTAAAAGGATACGCAAAGCATGAAAAAGAAACTTTCTCCTCTGTCACAGAATTGAGAGCAAAAGCCATGTCTGCGGGCTCTTTTGAAGAAAAAGCAAAACTGGAAGATCAGCTTTCAAAAGGACTCTCAAAAATATTCGCGCTTGCAGAAAATTATCCAGAATTGAAAGCAAACACAAACTTTTTAGAACTTCAAACAAGCCTTAAGGAATTGGAAGATACTCTTCAAAAATCAAGAAGATTCTATAATGGTACAGTTAGAGACTTTAATACCATGATTGTCGTCTTTCCGAGCAATATAATTGCTAATGTACTAGGTTTCAAGCAGGAACCATTCTTTGAAGCATCTGAGGAAGAGAAGAAAAATGTTGAAGTGAAATTCTAATTAGATAGCTTATGAATAAAAAACTTCTGTACATCTTATTTGTTGTGTTTGGGTTATTACTACCTCAAAAGGTATTTGCACAGTCATATAGCGGGGATTATATAAAGAATTTCAGCAGTGAAGTAACTTTCAATCAGGATGCATCTATTGATGTAAATGAAACTATAGATTATGTTTTTACTAGTTATCGTCATGGTATATATAGAGAGATCCCAACAGACTATAAAACACAAAGTTCCTTCGCAAGACCTACGCTTCTTAAATTAAAAGCTCTTTCCTACTTTGAAACCTCAAATCCTACTGACAGATATGGTTC
Organism: uncultured Candidatus Saccharibacteria bacterium; assembly: GCA_964465815.1. Taxonomy (GTDB): domain Bacteria; phylum Patescibacteriota; class Dojkabacteria; order SC72; family SC72; genus UBA12078. The sequence continues at coordinate 11,902 of CAYXLF010000003.1, read as the reverse complement.
GTACGAAAAAAGTTCTGGAAATGGATATACCATATTCAAAATAGGAGATGCAGATGAAACGGTCATTGGTAATTATACTTATGTAATAAATTACAAACTTACATACGCCGTTAACTACTTTGATGATCACGACGAGTTGTATTTAAATATAACCGGTAATGGTTGGGAAGTTCCAATACAAAATGTCGAAACTACTATTAATCTTCCTGGCACAATTACTGATTATCGCTGCTATACTGGAGCACTCGGAGAAACATATACCAACTGTACAATTGAGAAAAACACAGACTCTAATACTTTAATTGTCAAAGCTGGACCATTTGATGTATATGAGGGTCTCACAGTTGTCGTTGCTATGCCTAAAGGAACTATTGCTGATACTACATCGCAGCAGAGGATTCAAACTATTCTGGCTAATCTTGGAATTTTACTCCCAATCCCAGTTATAGTTTTAGCTGTTATTATGGTAAAGAAATTTAACAAAAATAAAAAGCTAACAATAATCCCACACTATGATGCTCCAGAAGGTATTAATCCTTTAATCGCAACATATGTATACAAGAAAAACTTACCAAGCAATGGAATTTCTGCAGAAATTATACATTTGGCTATAAATAAATACATAAAGATTAAACAGATATCGGAGAAGAATTATGAATTGATTAGAACAGAAAAGACTTCGCCAGAGGATTCAGATGAATTAAAACTCTACAACGGACTGTTTGAGGACAGTGATACTGTAAATTTGAAGAAACTTAATACGAGATTTTTTAATACAGTTAATACACTAAGAGGATCTTTAGATAGGAGAATGTACGAGGAAGAATATTTTTCAAAAAAGCAGAGTAATATATCTGGCGGATTCTTAGGCTTGGGAATAATTGGAACACTTTTGATTTTTATTTCAGCAAGATTTTTCTCTGACTACGCGGCAATGAGCTGGTTCTTTGGGCTATTCCTTTCATTTGTAGTAATTATCATATTCTCAAACTGCATAGACAAACGCGATACGAAGGGTAACGAACTCTTCTATGAACTGGAAGGACTTAAGATGTACATCAATACCGCAGAGAAGCACAGAATTGAATTCCACGATAATCCGAAGAAATATCTTGGTGTATTCGAGAAATTGCTTCCCTACGCCATTATATTTGGATTGGAAAAGAAATGGGCTAAAGAATTCGAAGATCTATATACAACACCTCCAGAATGGTATGACGGGAACAGCAGTTTCTTTAACTCATATATTCTCGCAAATTCGCTTGTAAATATGAATCAGCAAATAGCTACTAGAGCTGTTGCAACAAATAGTTCAAGAGGTTTCTCCTCCTCACATGGTGGATCGGGAGGAAGTGGATTCAGTGGAGGATCAAGCGGTGGAGGATTTGGTGGCGGTGGTGGCGGAAGTTGGTAATTACCACTTAATGGTATATCCCTTGAGCGTAGTTCTTATATAGGAATAAATGTAGTACAACCAATATTTAAGTTTATTTAAAGGTAAGTCTCTACTATGCATATATACAACCTTTTCTCCTCCTAAACTCTCTTTAAAGGAGCTCACGCCTCTCCATGGATGTTTACTACCAATGTATGATGGTGGCGTCATCCCTCCAAAAAGATCCAATACTGTACAACCTAACTGTTTAGCAAGTTTAACTGATTCCCAAAACAATAAATATGTTACTCTAATATTTTTTTCTCTAAATTCAGAATCGCTACCCGCTTGGTATATATGCATATATTTACCAAACACAGTACATTGCCAGATACTAATAGGGCGCTCCTTGAAATAACCAACGATCATATAGCACATATGATTATCTACCTGAATCTGAAGCTCTTTTAATAACAAGTTTGCCGGTCTATCAACATACCCTTTTATCTTCTTAGTTTGCTCATGGAAATTTCTAAAAATTTCAAACTGTGAGTTATCATCAAACACCTTAACTGAGATATCTGGATTCTTTGATAACTTGTTAATATTATTTCTTGTTGAATCTGTCATATCATGCCTCAAATCCTCCTCTGATTTCGTCATATCAAAATACTGCGAGATAAGTGCATCAACATTGTGTATCGGAGCAATGATCGCTTGCTCAGATATGTAGGCATCAGATAGCGTCAAATCTTCTCTAACTAGAGGGGCCAATCGTACCATGAAGCACCCATTCTTGCGTCCTAAAGCCTTGCAGAAGCTCATTATTTCAGCCCATAGCTCTTTTGAGCTACTTTGTACCAAAGGGGAGTGTTTACATTCTAAAAACTTCCCAAAAATTTTTGAATGACCAATATTGCCAGCAATAATACCTGCAAATTCTCCATCTTGATAAATATAGTATCGAAAGATATTACTGCCAGACTCTTTCAAATACTGATATCTCACGCTGGAGTTTAAAAATGAATAATTGGATAAAGATAAAACTTTCTCATTCCACTCTTGATCATTTGTAATCTCTTTAAATTCAAAAACTGACATAGAACTAGTGTATCAAAAATTTAGAAACAATTCTTTTAATATTCTCCGCATCTGATTTTGCAATATCCATATCTAATGGAAGATTTATAATATGCTTTACAACATATTCTGCAGTAGGACAGCTCCCTTCCATGTATCTAACGACTTTCATATCTTTAATGGGGAATACAATACTGTTATACCACCTACCACAAAGATGTTTCTCCTGACTTAACAGGTTTAAAGCCATCTCAGGGTTTTCAACCAAGACAGGATATCTAATCAGTAAATCATTCGACTTATCGTCATATATTCGTAAAACATCCCTTCTGTGCCTATTCAATTCATCTAACTTATTAAGCTGATTCCCCAGGAGAGCATATTGAATATTACTCATTTTTGAAGGCGTAATCTCACGCTCAATATCCGCAGACGCTTGTTGCTTAGTTACTTTAAGCCATCTACTAATCATTATTGCAACCTTCCCTATCGTTATTCTTTTCTGAAATGGTAACAGAGGGGTAAAGTAGTACTTTTTAGCGAAACTCCAAAGTTTTAGATATGAAAGTGGGTATTTTGACTCTTGTTCCGTTTGATCGTCACATAATTCATACAAAGTTTTAACTTTTTCTAAATATCCAGGGTTGTTTACCACTAATAATCCCCCCGTAATACTGCTAATGGCCTTGTCCTGAGCAAAACTAAAGATAGAGATATCGCTGAATTTACCAACAGCTGTATCCTTGATATCACTTCTGAATAGGTGGGCACAATCCTCAATAACTTTAATATCATTTGCTTTGCATACTTTCTGTATCATCTCCATCTCGGCAAATCTCCCAAATGTGTGCTGTACAATTAAAACCCGGGATTTGGTTGATATTTTTTTCTTCAGGTTTTCTGTATCAATGTTAAAAGTGTCTTTTGATATATCAACATAAACCGGTTTGGCACCTAAACATAATATCGGTGTAACAACTGCGCTGCATGTCATTGCTTGAACCAACACTTCATCGTTTTGTGATACGCCAAGTGCTTGAAGTGCAATATATATGGCCTCTCTGCCACGATTGAAAAAAAATAGATTATCCCTGTTTATAATATCCCTTATCTTACTTTCGACAATCTCTCTGCTCTTGCTAGTTTCAATTTCCTTATTCGCAATATCATTAACGAGATTCATATCAGAATCATCAATTGTAGGGATCGAACCTATGAATGATGGCATTACACTTTGTTGATTAAAAATAAACAAGGAGCTTTGGGTAAAACAGCTCTACTCTTCCTCCAGTCGAAAATCTTCATCGTCTTTATATAACCCTCCTCATTCCCCACATTTAAAGCAACACAGAGATATGTGTTAGGATTACAGACTTCCAGAATACACTCGTAAAGCTTCTGATTTCTATAGGGCGTATCCATAAATATCTGTGTCTGGCCAATCTTGTAGCATAAAGATTCTAACAATCTAATCTTTGTCTTTAGCTCATCCCTATCAACAGGGATATAACCATTAAATGCAAAATTTTGACCGTTTAAACCAGAACCCATCAATGCCAATACAATAGAAGAAGGACCAACAAGAGGTACAACCTTAATATCATACTTTTGAGCTTCAATGACAACTCTATACCCCGGATCTGCAATACTAGGTAAACCTGCATCAGACATTAACCCCATATCAAAACCTTGTATAGCAGGTTCAAGTAAGGCTTTCACTTGGCTATACTTGGTATGTTCACTCAATTCTTGCATGTCAATTTCCTGCATTACAGTTTCCATTGGTAATGTACCCAAATTTCGTCTTGCATTTTTGGGAGTTTCAACTATGAAGCGCTTCAATCCTGATACAATCGATATGTCCTTAGGGAGAAGAATATCTTTTAGCTCATTGTTATCTATTGGGGTAGGTATTAAATATAGTATTCCTGTCTTCATTAGTATGTCCTTTCAAAATTTTTATCTATATCACTCAAACTCATCTTCCAAATAGCTGGTCTACCGTGTGGACAGCTATATTCGTTCTTACACTCTGATAGTTCCTTATACATACTTAGCATCTCACTTCTATCTAATTTTTGTCCAGAGCGTACACTCAAATGACAAGCGATAGTCGCAAGTATGTCTTGTTTTAGCTTATCAAAATTCTGTTTTAAAATCATTGGGTCGTCCGAGAGTTCAAAGATTTCATTAAACATAGCCTGGATATCAAACATAAACTCGACAGGAGTTGTTAGAATATCAATGCCGTAATCTTTAATATTAAAAGCGAATCCCATTTCTTCAAAGAAATTTTTCTGTTCATCAATGAACAGGGTTTGTTCTTTCGACAATTTAACTTCTTGGGGCACAAGTAATGTTTGTACATTGGACTTGGTTTCTCTATTTGTTAGTTTCTCGAAATTTATCCTCTCTGCAGCCGCATGTTGATCAACAACCCAAAGATGCTCATCCTCGAACTCTATAACAATATATTTATTAAATATTTGGAAAATATTTCTAATACTAGATGTCTCTTTTTCATTATCCTGCAGTGACGACTCGGTTGATTGAGATGAGAATGCATTCTGAAGTACCTCTTGGGAGAAGAGCAAACTATCTTTGACTGATGAAGCTTTGTTGTTAAAAGATATTTCTGAGTATTGCTTGGGAGCAGATGCAGGTTTTGAATTTGCGAAACTCTGTCTAATACTATCAAATGAGCTCACAGCTACATTACTCTGCGGAATCTCGGCATGTGTATTGTTGAATGACAACGATTTTTCTAGAGTATGTCTAACTGCTTCTTCAACTGCAGAATATACCCTGAATGCATTCTCAAATCGGACCTCTTCTTTTCTCGGATGAACGTTGACATCTACTAGCTCTGGTTTAATATCGATCCCTAATACAAAGGATATCTTCTCTCCGAATGGTAAAAATCTAGAATATCCCTCATATACCGCACGTATAATTCCGCGATCTGTAATGGCTCGATGATTAACAAAGATAACCTGTTTCGCAGATTTTGCTTTATGGGAAGATGGGTGAGCAGAAAGCCCTTTGATAGAAATGCCAGATCCATTATAAAATATATTTAAACTATCCTCGTCTGTAAATATTTCCCTAGCTCTTTCTTTGGTTATTTCTCCCGATTTTGCATCTTTTACAATGGGCATATCTAAAACCTTCTTACCATCCTTTTCAACAATAAAATGAATGTTGGGATAGGCAAGCAAGTATTTTGAAATTACCTCGTATATCTTTCTATACTCCGTTTGCGAGGCTTTTAGATATTTTTTTCTCACAGGGATGTTGTAAAAAAGTTCCTCTACTCTGACTAAAGTACCCTCTTCTCGCGCACATTTCTTTACTTCTGACTTGCCATTTTCGTCGTATGATATCTCATATGCGACATCCTCATCTTTGTACTTTGATTGAACAGTCACTCTGGATACAGAGGTGATTGAAGATAGTGCCTCACCTCTAAATCCCATACTTATTAATGTATTCAAATCCTCTATACTTTTGATTTTTGAAGTTGTATGAGCATCAAAGATCTCGGCCAAATTCTCTTTTGGGATACCAACACCGTTATCACTAACTTCAATCATATCCATCCCACCATTTTTGACTTTTACCACTATCCTTGTTGATTGAGCATCAATGCTGTTGTCCAAAAGCTCCTTTAGTACAGAAGCCGGTCTTTCAATTACCTCTCCCGCAGCTATCTGATTTACTACATCTTGGCTCAATTTGTTTAACTTTGGTCTATCCATATCTGCTATTTTAACACAATCTCATATCTGCTAGAATCTTGGGATGGACAAATTCAATCTTCAATCTCCATACAAAGCTTCTTCTGATCAGCAAAAAGCGGTTGATCAGATATTGCACAATGTAGAAGATGGTAAGAATAGACAAACTCTACTTGGTGTAACTGGTTCAGGAAAAACTTTTGTTATGGCCAATGTGATACAACAACTAAACAGACCAACATTAATCATCTCACATAACAAGACACTTGCCGCACAACTATATGAGGAATTCAAAGAGTTTTTCCCTGATAATGCAGTCAGATATTTTGTTTCTTACTACGATTATTACCAACCAGAAGCATATATTCCTACCAAAGATCTATATATTGAAAAGGAGTCTGAAGTAAACAAAGAGATCGAGAATCTTAGATTCGGAGCCATGAATGCAGCTTTAACCAGAAGAGATACCATTGTCATAGCTTCTGTATCATGTATATACAACATTGGAGATCCACAGAATTATGAGAACAAGACTCTTGAATTAAGGCAAGGACACGAGATAGATATATCTCAACTCGCAAGGGAACTTGTTTTAATGAGATATGAAAGAGATACCTATGATTTTGATACAGGGGTATTTAGAATTAACGGTGATGTCATAGAGATATTCCCACCATATGATGAAGCCTCACTTCGAATCGAGATGTGGGGAAATACTGTAGAAAGAATATTTAGAGTAGATCCTATATCTAAGCACAAATTAGAGGAACTTAAGGAGATTCTGATCTTCCCTGCAACATCTTTGGTGTATTCTGCAGATGTCATACATGCAGCAACTGAAAAGATACAACATGACTTAGCCGAACGAGTAGCATTTTTAAAAAATATTGGGAAAGATGTAGAAGCATACAGATTAGAGCAAAAGACAAATTATGATATCGAGATGCTTCAACAGGTTGGGTACTGTAAAAGTATGGAAAATTACTCTATATACTTTGATGGGAGAAGAACTGGTGAACCTCCATTTACCCTCCTTGATTATTTTCCAAAAGATTATCTTACGTTCATAGACGAATCTCATATCACAATTCCTCAAATTGGTGGAATGTTTAATGGTGACAAAGCCAGAAAAGATAACCTTATTGAATATGGATTTAGATTGCCAAGCGCAAGAGACAACAGACCGTTGAATTTTAAAGAGTTCGTACAAAAACAAGGTAATACACTATATATCTCTGCCACACCGAATGAATATGAACTGATGGATAGTAAGAAAACCGTTGTAGAACTATTAACTAGACCAACTGGGCTTGTGGATCCTACTATCGAAGTAAGAAAAACAGAAGGACAGATAGATGATGTGATTACCGAAATAACCAAAAACATAGCAAAAGGGCAAAGAGTTTTGGTTACGACACTAACTAAACGAATGGCAGAGGATCTTACAGACTATTTAAAGGATTCCGGTATTAAAGTTCAATACCTGCACTCAGATATTGATACCGTTGAAAGAGTTGATATTTTAAGAGATCTGAGATTGGGTAAATATGACGTATTAGTTGGAATTAATCTTCTTAGAGAGGGTATAGATTTGCCGGAGGTTTCCTTAGTTATTATTTTAGATGCAGATAAAGAAGGATTCTTAAGATCTCAGACTAGTCTCATACAGACCATAGGGAGAGCTGCAAGGCATATAGAAGGTCGAGTTATTATGTACGCCGATAACATGACGGGAAGTATGAAAATTGCCATCTCAGAAACGAATAGGAGACGAGAGTATCAGTTAAAATACAACAGGGAAAATAATATAGTTCCAAGATCAATTACAAAAGAGATACGAGGATCCTTGGTAGAAAAGAAGGAAGAAATACCTGTGGATGATGAATATATTGAGAAACTTGATGAAAAACAGAAGAAATTATTAATAAAGCAGTTGGAAAAGAAAATGTTGCTAGCTGCAGATAGTTTACAATTTGAAAAAGCTGCCGAGCTTAGAGACCAGATAAAGGAGATACAATCTAATTTATAATAAACTGTCTATGTTTCATCTATTCAAAAAGAAAATTGGGTTAGCTTTGGGCGCAGGTTCTGCAAAAGGGTTGGCTCATATTGGAGTTATAAAGGAATTAGAAAAGAATAATATCGCTATCGACTATATTGCTGGTACAAGTATTGGCGCTATAGTTGGTGGCTTCTACGCATATACAAAAAATATTAAAATACTGGAGGAGCTCGCCTATTCTCAAGGTTACAGAGAGATGTTTGATGCTTTCTTTGATCCTTCCCTTAAATCAGGGGTTTTTAAAGGAGAGAAGGTGCTAAATATGTTGGGTGGGTATATTCCAGATGATGTCCTTATTCAAGATACTAAGATTCCTTTTGCAGCTGTGGCTACAAACATTAACACTGGGGAACGGGTTGTAATGAAAGAAGGAAGTCTGAAGGAAGCTATCCGTGCAAGTATGTCTATTCCTCTTTTATTCAAACCTGTCGAACATGAAAGAAAAATTCTTATCGATGGCGGTACTACAGATCCCGTTCCAGTAGATGTAGTCAGAGATATGGGCGCACAGAGAGTGATTGCTGTTAATTTGTATTCTCAGATGTTCCCTAAACATTTGAATATCAACAAATTAAATTTTATGCAAATCATAGAAGCGATGATAGATATTTCCTTGTACAATCTTTCAAAAAAAAGTATAGAGAAAGCCAATATTGGCTTAAATCTCCCGATAGATCCAGATCTCCCCATTACTGCGTTCGCAGAAGATCCTTCCAAGTTAATTGAAATCGGAGAGAAAGCGACAAGAGAAGTAATGGATCAACTAAAAAGATTGTAATTTTGCGGGACATAGATTCGAACTATGATTCTTGGCTTCAAAGACCAGTGTCCTACCATTAGACGATCCCGCATTAAAACAAGAGATTATACTACAAAAATATATATACTTGTAAACCAAAAAATATATATAATGTAAGTTATGAATCCCAAGAAACGAGTAGGAAAATCACCATACAAAGCAGGAAAAGTGTATATGCCTGTTAAACATAGCACATTTAAACCTCAACGAAAGAAAAAAATATCCATTTTTAAATCAGCTTCTACCACTAGAACAACTCGAAGAAATTTTAAATTCCCAGGATACAGCATATTCGTATTATTAGGGATAACTTTAATCGCGATTGTGTTCTTAGCAGTAAAATATATAAATACCTTAAGAAACACGGAAATCGATGTAGAGTTAACATTTGTTACTGGTTTAGAAGATTTACCAGCATATCCAGGTTCTACATTCATATTCCAAAATAGTTTAGATCTAGATTCTGTCAAAAATTTCTTAAGCAGTGGGAATTCTGCATATAGATTACCCAAAGATGCTGGTATTGAAGATGCGTTTAATTTCTACACCGAAAGCTTACCTAATTACGGATGGACATTTGTGCAGATGGTATCATTAGAGGTAGTAGACAAAGAGTATGGACAATACTGGACAAAGGATAATAAAGGTTTAAGAATATATTCAAAATACAACGACGTTTGGTATGAGACCATAACAACAGATCAAGCAAATTCCGCTTTAGCAGAGAGAGTACAAGAAGAAACTGAAATGAACATACTCCTAAGTGATGACGAAGCACAGGATTTACTCCCAGATTTCCCATGGGTATTGAAGATTCCGAAAGAATACCTCATTTCATATAGTGCTTCTGCATATGATCCTAAATTGCAACAGATTCTCTTCTCGAAGATCGGAGAAGATGAGAAAATATATATCGTTCCAATGGATACAGCTGGGCAAAGAGCTATCGATTACGCTTTAAATGACTATATAACCTTAATAAATGGACAAGGAGAAGAGAGATGGGGAATTATAAATACATATGTTATATCTACAAATGTTGGAAGTGGCTTGCGCGGAATTATTAGCTCAAACACACAAGACAGAGAGGTTGGTGTAATCACGAATTCCTCCAATGAGAAGGTTTACGTTATTGATTCCAATGTTGTAGACAATCCATTCTTTGAATATATACTGGCAAATATAAAAGCCTCAGATACTAAGAAATACTAAAATACTTGCATACTTCTTCTGCTGTTTTTTTATTTCTAATAACAGACATTACCTCTTCTCTATTTGATTTTTTAATATTCTCAATATTTCCAAAGTACCCTATCAAAGCTTTTCTCGTTGTTACCCCTACCCCAGGAATACTTTCTAAAACAGATCTTTGCCCCGATTGCGATCTGGCTTTTCGATGATGAGTAATTGCAAATCTATGCGCTTCATCCCTAAGCTCTATTAATATCCCTTTATTTTCAATCTCTATTTTTTGAATATCATCATGCGAATATATCCAGAATTCATCAAGCAATCTTCCTCCTTTTCGCTTAAACCTTTTTCCTTTAGATATTCCAATTATATATATGTTATTCGGGATATTTTCTTTTACAACTGATAACTGCGTTTTTCCACCATCCACCAACACAATATTTGGCCATACATTAAAATCTTTGTTTGCAAATCTACGCTTTAATACTTCAGCTAGCATCTTTGGATCATTGGGAGTGTCCTGACCTTTTATTTTGAATATTCTGTATTCATTTCGTGCAATCTCACCATCCTGTGCGACTACCATGGAACCGTAGGCTAATTTGCCTTGGGTATTGGATATATCGTAGCATTCTATTCGATCAAGTTTTTGTAATCCCAATTCTGTTCGGAGTTCTTCAAAATTTTTCTTCAATACTGCTTTTCTTCGTGTTTTGTAATCTTCCTCAGTATCGAAATATGTGTACTCTATTTTCTCTCCTAGATACTTGAGGTCGTTTATTCTATCCCTAAGTTTGGCGGCTTGTTCGTAGTTTCTTGCTTTGGAGTATTCCTTCATTTCTGATTCTAACTCAGATATCTGCCCTTTCTTCCTACCTTTTAAAAATTTAATAATTTCATTTATGTTCTTTCTGTAATCCATATCAGATATATGGTTCTGATATGGTCCTGGGCAGAGTCCAAGAAAATAGTAGAGAGACTCTTTCGATCCTTCTTTGCAACAGTTACAAAATGGATAAAGTTTTCTCAGATACGTAAATATTCTTCTGACAGCCAAACCACTTGGGTATGGGCCAAAGAGCTCTCCATTTTGATATTCTTTTTGATTCAAGGTTCTAACTATTTTTACAGTCGGAAATTTATCTTTCGTAGATATGTATATCCATGCGTATGACTTATCATCCTTCAAATCCAAATTGTATGGTGGTTGATATTTTTTTATTAATGCAGATTCTAATACTAAAGATTCTATCTCATTATTTGTTTCTGTTATTTCAAGATCAGAGATGAAAGGAATCATCTGTTTGACTCTTGGTCTGTCTTCTAAATCAGAGTAGAAATACGATCGTACGCGATTGTAAAGATTGATAGCTTTACCGATATACAAGAGATTCCCTCGAGAGTCTCTAAATTTGTATACTCCTGATTTATGGGGTAGTGTTTCTAATTTTCTTTGAATGTTAGAATTCATCAGTAATTATACCATTAGAACTTCCTTAGCCATTTCTTAGTCTCTTCGTTCATACCAATCTTTTTTGCCAAAACGGCAGTCTTCTTTTTCTCTCCATCATCAATAATTATTCTAACAGGAAGATCACCATCGGATTTAGCAATAAATGATTTGAGCTCTGCAATCTCTTCTTCTGAGTGCATAGGCC
>CAYXLF010000002.1:0-27011 GCA_964465815.1 uncultured Candidatus Saccharibacteria bacterium | reverse complement strand
GAGCAACATTCTCAATTCGTGAGGTTCATAACTCTCACTATTCCAAGTTTGACCCTGTAACCAGTCCTGAAAGTGCAAATATTGGTGTCGTTACTCAGTTAGCAATGTTGGCAAGAATCAATGAGTTTGGATTCTTAGAAGCTCCATACAGAAAGGTTTCTAAGACTGTTAAGAATAATAAAACAGCTTTAGAAGGAAGAATTCTCATTGAAGATGTCAAATCTGGGAAGAAAGTTGTAGCAAAAGCTGGCGAAATTATCTCTGAGGAAATTGCAGGTAAAATAGCTGCAGAGAAGGAAATAAAAGAAATAAATGTAAGACCATTCATCTCTGATGAAGTTGTTTACTTTGATGCTATGGATGAGGAAAAATTCTATATCTCTTCTGCTACAGTTAATACTGACGAGAGAGGAAATATTGTAGATAACTTGGTGCCAGTAAGACACAAGGGAGATTTCGTACTTGAAGATGTAAATGCTGTTGATTTTGTAGATGTATTGGCAGGTCAGCAAGCAGGATTGGGTATGGCATTGGTTCCATTTGTCTCACACAATGATGCAATGAGAGCCCTAACCGGTGCAAATCAGCAAAGACAGGCTGTTCCTTTGATTAAACAAGAGAGCCCATTAGTAGGTACAGGTATGGAAGAAGTTGTTGCAAGACAATCTTCATGGGGTGTCTATGCGCAAGATGATGGAGAAATCCTATATGTTGATGCAAAGAGAATTTCTGTTAAATACAAAAAAGCTGGAATCAAAGACTATGAATTGATCTCATTCTACAGAAGTAATGATAATACATGCTTCACACAGAAACCTGTGTTGAATGTAGGAGACAAATTTAAGAAGGGTGATGCATTAGTAGATGGTCCAACAGTAGTAAATGGAGAGCTTTCACTAGGTACAAACTTGAAAGCAGCATTAATGTTCTACGAAGGATACAACTATGAGGATTCAGTAATCATATCTGAAAGAATCGTTAGAGATGATCTTCTAACCTCTGTACACATTAGAGAGTATCCAGTACAGATCAGAGACACAGAGTTGGGTCCTGAGACCATAACTGCAGATATTCCTCATGTAAATGACAGAATATTACAGAAATTGGATGCACAGGGTATTGTTAGAACGGGTGTAAAAGTCAAAGCAGGAGATATTTTGGTAGGTGTTGTTGCTCCAAGAGGAGAAAAAGAGCTAACGGCAGAAGAGAGACTTTTAAGAGCAATCTTTGGAGAATCTGCAAGCGATGTTAGAGATAACTCTTTGAGAATGCCTCACGGAGAAGAAGGTATTGTGGTTAGAAGTCAGATACTTGCCGCTGATAAGGGAGATAAATTACAACCAGGGGTATTGTATGAGGTAAAGGTATGGGTTGCAGACACGAAGAAGGTTGACTATGGAGACAAATTAGCTGGAAGACACGGAGACAAAAATACAATTGCAGCAATCAGACCTATCGAAGATATGCCATTCACAGAGGATGGTGAACCTGTCGATATTGTCCTGACACCAACATTCCTAAAAAGAATGAATATGGGACAGGCTGCTGAGGTACATTTTGGTAGATATGCAAAGATGTTGAATGAAAAATTAGCATTCCCAATCTTCGAAGGTGAAAACCTCGAGTGGTTAAAGGGTGAAATTGAAAAAGCAAAGGGAGATCTTTCTCAGAAGGTTGATCTCTTCGATGGTAGAACCGGAAAGAAGTTCCCAAACAAGATAACTGTAGGTATCAAGTATGTACTGAAATTGCATCATATTGCAGACGAAAAGGTACATGCTAGATCCACAGGACCATACACTGCTGTTTCTCAACAGCCACTTGGTGGAAAAGCACAGATGGGTGGTCAGAGATTCGGAGAAATGGAAGTTTGGGCATTAGAGGCACATAGCTCTCCTTATGCTCTTCAGGAAATGTTGACTATCAAATCCGATGATATTAAAGGTAGATCTGCAGCTTACAAAGCAATTATCCATGGGGACAAGATAGAAGCTGTAAACATACCAGAATCATTCAAAGTGTTGATTAAAGAGTTAAATGCGCTTTGCTTGAATTTAGATTTAATTTCAAACAAATCTTCAGTAGAGGAAGTTGAGGAGGTATCAAATGAAGAAGTTAAATAACAAACAGAATTTGAAAGATTTTGATGTATTGAAGCTGACCTTAGCTTCTTCCGATCAGATCTTGGATTGGTCGTATGGCGAGGTTACAAAAGCCGAAACCATTAACTATAGAACATTTAGAGCAGAACCTGATGGACTCTTCTGTGAGAAGATCTTTGGTCCTACTAAAAACTATGAATGTTACTGCGGTAAATACAAGAAGATCAGGTACAAGGGGATTGTTTGTGATAAGTGTGGAGTAGAAGTTACAACTTCCGATGTAAGAAGAGAGAGAATGGGTCATATCGAATTGGCAGTACCTGTTGCACATGTTTGGTTTGCATACGGTATCCCAAACAAGATGTCTATTGTATTGAATATCTCGCACAAGAAACTCCTCTCTGTAATATACTACACAAGGTATATGGTTGTTGATGTAGAAAAGGATAAGAAGGAAGAAATAGTATCAAAGGCAGAAGCACTTCAGAAACAAGAGATTGAAGATTTGCAGAGTGAGTTGGAAGGTGAATTGAAATTAACAGAAGAGATGTTCGCAGAAGATATCAAATCGTCTAAGAAAGACAAAGCAAATGAACTTAAGATTAGCCAATTAGAGCATAAGAGAAATCAAGCTTTGGCAAAGGTCAGAAAGGATTATGCAGAGAAAGAAGAGCAGTTAGATGCATTCTACTCAAAGATCTTCCAGACTATTGAGAAATTAAAAGTTGGAACAGTATTGAGTGAGGATGAATATATGAATCTCGAAGAGAGAGACTTAATCTTCTTCAAAGCAATGATGGGTGCAGAAGCTATCAAACAGATGCTTCAGAATATGGACTTGGATAAGGAGATTAAGAAACTCAGAAAAGCAGTTGAGAAAGAAAAGGGTGAGAAGAAGGCTGCAACAATTGTTAGAATTCAGTATTTAGAAGGATTTAAGAAAAACATGATTGATCCAAGTTGGATGATCGTTGATATTCTTCCAGTCCTACCACCAGAGTTGAGACCAATAATCCCTCTATCTGGAGGTAAATTTGCAACTTCTGACTTGAATGATTTGTACAGAAGAATCATTAACAGGAACAACCGTTTAAGAAGATTGATCGAAATTGGTGCACCTGATGTTATCTTGAGAAATGAGAAGAGAATGCTTCAAGAATCTGTAGATGCATTGATTGATAACTCGCATAGACCTTCTAAGGCTATGATGAATAACAAGAGACTTCCATATCAGTCATTAACCGATGATTTGAGAGGAAAGAAGGGTCTCTTTAGAAAGAATCTTTTGGGTAAACGTGTTGACTACTCAGGTCGTGCAGTTATCGATGGTGATCCAAGCTTGAAATTTGATCAGTGTGGATTACCAAAATCCATAGCATTGGAAATGTTTAAACCTTTTGTAATAGAGAGACTTTTGACTAAGGAGATCGCTCCAAACATTAGAATTGCAAAAGAGATGATAGAAGAGCAGGAAGATGTAATCTGGGATTTGCTCGAAGAAGTTATCAAGAACAAACCAGTATTACTAAATCGTGCACCTACACTACATAAATATAGTGTACAGGCATTCTATCCTAGACTTGTAGAAGGTGAAGCAATCAGAATCCATCCATTAGTATGTAAAGCATTTAATGCAGACTTCGATGGAGACCAGATGGCTGTTCATATTCTTTTAACGGAAGAAGCAAGAAAAGAAGCTGAGAGAGAAATGATGTCTTCTAAGAACATCATAAATATCTCTAATGGTCAGATTTTAGCAAGTCCTGCAAAAGATATGCTTTTAGGCTTCTACTTGATGACAGATCTTGAAGAATCAAAAAATCCTAAAGTATTCTCTAGTGCAGAAGAAGCAATTAGAGCATATGAAAGAGAAATTATCGGTATTAACGAAGAGATTATCGTAAGAATCAAGGGTGAGAGCGTCAAAACCTGTGTTGGTAGAGTAATTTTCAACACAATTCTTCCTGAGGATTACAAGTTCATAAATGAGAGAGTAAATAACAAAGTTGTGAACAATATCATTGATGATATTAAGAACTCTAAGACCATGGATGACGTTGTCATCTTGTTGGATAACATGAAGCTCTTGGGCTTCAAGTATGCAACAGATCTTGGATTCTCATTCGCAATGGAAGATTGTAACTTGGACTTCGATATGGAGAAAGAAATCAAGAAGATGGAGGAGAAAGATGAACAGTTACAAGAGAACTATCTACAAGGTTTGATGACTAAGAACGAGAAGATCAATATCTCTACAAATATGTGGGATGACTTCGCAAATGAACTAGCAGAAGAAGCATGGAAGAAGTTAGACAAGCACAACTCAGTATATGAAATGGTTGAATCTGGTGCAAACGGTGGTAAGATCCAGGCAAGACAGGTTTTGACTATCAAGGGTGTCGTTAGAGACTCTAGAGGTAACTGGGTTCCAATGCCAATCAAGAGCAACTATCGTGATGGCCTTGGTGCATTTGAGTACTTTGTTGCAGCAAATGGTGGTAGAAAAGGTATTGCAGATAGATCACTTAAAACATCATCTTCTGGTTACTTAACTAGAAAATTGGTAGAGGTTGCACATGATGTAATCGTAAGAGAAGATGATTGCGGTTATGATGGAGAAGGACTTGCAATGAGAAGAGAGGATGACAGAAGAATCTCTTACATTGATAGACTTTATGGTAGAACTCTTTCTCAGGATGTAAAGATTGATGGCAAGGTAATTGCTAAGAAGAACGAGTCAATAACTAAGGAGATAGCAAAGTTAATAGATGCATCAAACTTAGAAGAAGTATTTGTTAGATCACCAATGCTTTGTAAATCAGCATTGGGTATCTGTAAGAAGTGCTATGGATTAAATCTTGAGAATGGACAAGATATTGAGATGGGCAAAGCAGTTGGTGTAATTGCAGCACAATCTATCGGTGAGCCAGGTACACAGATGACCATGCAGACATTCCATAAGGGAGGTGTTGCTAAAGTTGATATCACTCAAGGTTTACCAAGAATAGAAGAACTATTTGAAGCAAGAACACCAAAGGCAGAAGCAGATATATCTTCTTTGACAGGTAAAGTACATGTAGATATCGCAGAAGACGAATCTGCAACTATTACAATCGTAGGTGAGAAGAAGTTACCAAGGCTCTATGTTATCTCTAAAGCAACTAAGGTTGTGGTAGAAGATGGACAGGAAGTTAAAGCTGGTCAACTGATGTTCATAGATGCTGAAGAGGTAGAAAAACAGGCTCCATATGATGGAAAAGTAACGATAGATAGCGGAATTCTAAGATTTGAAGGTAAGGCAAAGGCAGAAGAAGTGGTAACTGTGTTACCAGGAATAACTCTTCTTGTGCAAGATGGAGATAGCGTAAGAGCTGGGCAGCAGCTTACGGAGGGATCTGTAGATCCTAAGAAGCTTGCAGATGCAGCAGACATTCTTACTGCACAGAAATATATTCTTGACGGTGTGCAGAAGGTCTTCAATGAACAGGGTGTCTCTATCGATGATGTTCATATTGAAATCATCTTAAGACAGATGGCAAGACTTGGAAAAGTTATGGACTCAGGAGATACAGATTACTTAGTAGGTTCACTAGTAAATAGATTCTTAGCCGATGCAAAGAATGGCTTAGTTGCAGGAGAAGGCAAGAATAAGGCACTTGTAGTACCAAGACTCTTAGGTATCAAGACATCATCTTTGAATACTGAGAGCTTCCTATCTGCAGTCTCATTCCAAGAGCAGGTCAGAGTCTTAACCAGTAACGCAATTTTGGGTAAGACAGACTTCCTCAGAGGTATGAAAGAAAACGTCATTATTGGTAGATTAATACCAGCAGGAGACGAAGCCGAGGTGAAAGATATTAAAGATGTCCCAGAGCTTAAATTTTAATTGAATTTGTTGTATAATACCGACCATGCCAACTATTAACCAATTAATAAGAAAACCAAGAAAATCTAAGAATAAGAAGACAAAGTACATTGCATTAGCAACCAACTTTAATCCTCTTAAGAATAGATATGCAAGAGAAAAGAATCCTTTCAAAAGAGGAGTATGTTTACAGGTTAAAACAATGACACCTAAGAAACCTAACTCAGCTTTACGTAAGGTAACTAAGGTTAGACTTTCTAACGGAATGGAAGTAACAGCTTACATTCCAGGAGAGGGTCATAACTTACAGGAGCACTCAGTAGTCTTGGTAAAGGCTGGAAGAAAGAGAGACCTCCCAGGTGTTAAATACATCGTTGTAAGAGGTAAGTATGATACTGCTGGAGTTCAAGGTAGAAAGAAAGCTAGATCTAAATACGGTGCAAAAGGAAGTAAAGATTCCGAATAGTTTTAATTAAGAAAAATAGATAATGAGAGGAAAAAGAGCAAAAAGAAAATCACAGATCGGAGATATCAAGTATGGGAATCCAATAATCTCAAGATTGATTAACAAGGTGATGCAGGATGGGAAGAAATCCTTGGCACAAGATTTGGTATACTCTGCTGTAGAAGAGGGAGCAAAGAGATCTAAGATGGATGATGTTAATGCATTCTTCAACAAAGCTATAGATAACGTTAGACCAGCTTTAGAAATCAAAGCAAGAAGAGTAGGTGGAGCTAACTATTCAGTTCCTATGCCTGTATCTCCAAGAAGGCAGGAGACATTGGCAGTTAGATGGATTGTAGATAGTGCTAGAAAGAAATCTGGAAAATCTTTTGATACCATTCTTATGGATGAGTTAGTAGCTGCATTCTCAGGTGAGGGTGATGCTATTAAGAAGAAGGTTGATACCGAAAGAATGGCAGAGGCTAACAGAGCATTTGCACACTTTAGATGGTAATATCATCAGACTGTTTTTGAAATGGAAAGGGGGCGAAAGCCCTCTTTTTTTATAACATTTGCTAATCCGCTTTCCTTTGTGGTAACTTATATAAAGTCAGTGTTGATGTAATAACTAATTTGTAACTCTCCTACCTATTTATGGATCCATTAACAACTCCTTCAAGTGAGTCACAAACTGCATCGCAGGTAGTATCAACGCCAGAAGTAACGAAACCGGCTGCTTCTCCAAAACCCAAACCAAAGCTATTAACATCGGTATTGATAGCGGTAGCTATTATCATGGTTGTTGTTCTTCCAGCTTCGGCATATTTCGCAATTCCGACAGTTAGGGAAACAGTAAATCAGTTATTGAAGATAAATACTGTAAAAAATGGGACTTTAGTAATTGATGTACCTAATACCACAGGTGTTACAGTTTTTGTAAATGGTGAATACCAGGGAGTTACACCGTTTACAATGGTATTGCCAGAGGGAAATTATACGGTAAGATTGTACAAAGAGGGTTATGAAGAGAGATTCTTGAGTGTGAATATTATCGGTGATCAAGAATATTCAATATCTGATGAATTACCAAGTATAAACGCAGATATTTTCCAAGGATGGCTTACGTATAGAAACGATATATATGGATTTGGCTTTAGATATCCCTCCAATTGGGCGATTTCTGAAGAGAAAGATGGAACATCTTATCTAATAAATCTATCTTATACAACAACAGGAGATAACCCTGATGAGATAAAATATTCCTTGCTTTATGAGGAAAAGAATATAAGTGCTTACAATTCAGAAAATCTTACGATAGAGGAGACAGTAAATGAAGGTATTGGAAAAACGATGTATAGAAAAGTAGGAAGTGTTGTTGTGGATACTTTAACATTATCTTATATGAGTAGTAAGGACCAGGTATTAACGAATGATGATATGACGCTTACAAACAAGTGGCTAGATTCGGTCAGCTTTGTAAATAGAAATGTCTCTGTTGGGCAAGAGAATTTGTATAACCCTGCGACTTATGTAGTAGCACCCAATTCTGCGAAGGGAAATTACTTGATGAGAAATTATATTGGGGAATCTTCGGATACCAAGATTATAAATGTCTATTCGAATACTGCTGTAAATCCTAGTTTCCCAATTCCAGAAACAAGATCAATTGTTGATCCAAATGGTGAGTTTATGGTGTATTCTGAGAATAATGTAGTATTTGCCAAGGATCTTGCTACTGGCAAGACGGTAGAGCTATTTAGAGGCAAGAGTGATGGAAATAAAATATTAAGTTTTGGATTTGATGCAATTTCACCAAACTCGAAATATTTGATATATAGTGTTGCAATTAGTGATGTCTCTAGATGTGTTGGAATGACAGATGGGTATTGTGGAGGAGATGCTTTGCCTGAATTGTATGGTTGGAAGGCAGGTTTGTATCTATATGATTTAACAGGAGTTTTTGGAAATGTATATCTAGCTAGCCAGCCATTCCCATACACATTCTTCAAAGATAATGGATATATTGTGGATTGGACAAATGATTCTTCGATCTTCTATGTACAAGATATTCAAGATAATGTGATCTATAAATATCAATTCATGAAGATGTTCTTTGTCCCATCTGGAACCTACCAGTTAGACAAAAATTATTATTATCAAATCGATATCTTAGATGATACTTATGGCGTAATGAAAGCCTTTAGCCATGATTTTTCTTCCTATGAATTATGGTTAGTCACTGATAATGGAAGCGAATTTGTAAAGTCCCAAGAAATTAGCTTGAATGGATTGTCATCCACGATACAGGAACGAGTTATGTATGGAACACCTAAGATCTTTGCTACGAGTGAAAAGCCATTTATATTCGTGGAAAATACTTTCTGGGCATATTCGATTTCTGAGAATCAGTGGAAGAGCTATGTATCACTTCCCAATGTCCAAAATGAAAGAGATGTTATCATGAGGTATTATCAGACAAGTATTCCTAATACAATGATGTACGCAGGATTCGTGTCTGGAGCAGCATCGCCATCGTCTTATGTTGGATTATTCCAACCTATTGATATGACGATCTCGACACCTCTTGTTTTTGAGGGATATGAGGTAAATCTATAGGGGTGAATATCTTGTTTGAGATTAGTAGGCATATTGGGGAGTAATATCCCCTTTATGCTTTTAAAGAATTGCTACTTTGTACTCTCTATTCTCTCCCAACCCTTCTCAGGCATACCTTTCTTTAATATAACTCTTTCCCAGTATATTTTTATCCAGGTAATTAATCTGACAGGAAATAGCTCAACGGACCAAAAGAATTCTCTCAGATTCTTTGGATATTTAAACACGTAGAAAGCATATGGAAGTTCAATAAAGAAACTTCTACTCTGCTTATCCTTCTTGAATACATTAAATTTCTCCAATTGCTTAAATCCACCCAATGATCTAACTTTTTGTTTAAGATAATCTCTCAGATTGGTGGGGAATTTAACATAGCATATTGCTCTAGGAGCATATGCAATCTCCAATCCTTTATTTCGAATACTGTATGAAATGTATGCATCATCAGAAAGTACGTTCTTAGGAATTTCTAAATTCATATTTCTAATTGCCATGATATACCCACTCATAGGGAAGAAAGTCTCTTCACTAACATAGTAATCTTTTCCATCAACCTTGTGCATCGTTTTGGATCTACGATGATCTGCAGCATCAGAAAGAAGGTGCCCCCAATATCCGAATGCATTATCTCGACTATCTTGGGATACCGGTCTGCCACTTACGCCTCCGATCTCTTTATTCTCAAAAGGTTTTAGAATTTCTGCTGCGGCATTTCTCTCAAAGAATGTGTCTCCATCCGTTAATATGATAATATCGCCATTTGCCTTCTCTAGCGCCATTTTAAGGGCTGTGGGCTTACCTTTGTATGGATCTATAATATGTTTGTACTCTTTTTTAGATAACTTGAGCTCATTAGCGGCTTTCTTGCCCGCTTTAAGTGTAAGTTCATCTGGAGAGACTTGAATAATTTCAAACGGAGTAGGGATACCCGAATATTTTCTATCTGCTATACACTTGATACATTTGCCAATAGTTCTTGGTTCTTTTAATGAGGTGATAATTACACTGATCATAGGTAATTATATACGTTTTCTTGATATTGAGAAAGGTGTTATTCAGTCTTTGCTTCTTCTTCAGCTGCAGGTGCTGCCTCTGTTGTAGCTGCTTCTGCACCCTCTGCAGGTGTAGCAACAACTTCTTCTTTCTGTAACTCTGTAATGGTAACGATTGTAGCTTGTTCCATCTCCTTATTGATCAATTCCATTCCCTCTGGAAGAGTGACATCATGTACACTGATGATCTGACCTGGATGCTCCAAACCAGAGATATCGATAACAATATTTGGTTTAAGCTCAGCTAATGTACATCTAACATCAATAGAAGGTAAAACCTTAACCAATGTTCCAAGATTGTTTTTTACTGCTGGAGAAATACCAATGATTTCGAAAGGAATAGTGAATACCATCTTTTTACTCTCATCAATTTCAAAGAATGAAATGTGTCTAATCTCTTCTGTAACAGGATTTAAATCAATATCCTTAACCAAAACTTTTGAAGTTTTACCATCTAACTCCGCTTCGAAGATTGTTGTAGATGTAGCAATTTTGACAATTTGCTTTGCAACGGATGAATCTAACTGAATGTTTGTAGAATCTCCCTTAGCATTGTACATGACTGCAGGTACAACACCTTCAGAGAGTAAGTTCTTAGTTTTCTTACCTAAAATATTTCTCTTTTGTAATGCGATTGTTTCCATGATGAGTAGGAGTATATCAAAGAATGGTAGTTTTGACAATACAATTATTAGGATACAAAGCCTAATTCTTTTTTATCCGAATCTGAAAGAGGGAGGCCATATCCAGTAGCTAAATCTCTTAATAGATTGGGATTTGCCCTCCCAGAAGCGAACTCTCTCTTTAAATAATTTACACGACTAGAATTATCTCCAATTGCCAAAAAAATAGATTCAACATCTGCACCTTCCTTCTTTTCTATCATATTGTTTCTAACTCTAGAAAACAGATCTGCTTCTTCTGGTGTAATATATTCTCGTTCCATATAGTCTTTGAGTATTTCTGTAACATTCTCTTTCTGATTTTCTGGTGCGAACATAACCTCTTCGTATAGATGCTTCATAGCATTAAATTTTTTTTCGAGCTTACCAATTTGATATATTCCATATTCTGAATATCTGTTGCCAATGATTTGTTCTTTACCAGGCTCATTAAATCCAATCTGCTCCTTTGCCGTGCTAGCTTGTACAGGATTAATATTATTGTTTTCAATTAATGGCCTAAGAGAATTATCTGCTAAACTTTGGGTATAATTCTTTAAAGAGTCTCCACCAATGTTTTCCGCCTCGGTATAAGTATATTTTTGTGCTTCTTTATGAGGTATGGGCTGATCTGCATATGCAGACATACTCCTATCATATGCTTCATTCACACCTTGAAATGCGCTGGGTATACCTTCGTTCATATCTCTGAACAGTTAGATTATCTAAACAAAAGAATACACATTTGAATCTAAAATCGCAACATTTTAACCCCTTGACTCTCCATATTTTCTACCATATACTTTAGCACCTAAACTTAGCATCTGCTAATGTGGATATAACAGAAAGACAAAAAGCTATATTAATGGCAATAATTAAAGAGTTTATGGGAGACGCAGAAGAAGTAGGATCTTTGTCTCTAGTTGAAAAATATGATTTAGGTGTCAGCTCTGCAACCATTAGAAATGAAATGGTAAAACTCATGAATTTAGGCCTTTTAGAAAAAACACATTCGTCATCCGGCAGACTACCAACAGACCAGGCATTGAGATTGTATGTTAGTGAATTACTAGGTAGAAACAGTGCGAATCCTTTGATGTGTATTGAAATTAGACAGGGAATATTTAGAGATAGGTTCTCTAAAGACATAGTTATCAAATCTATGTTACATATCCTCTCAAAAGAGACAGATTCTGTAGTTTTCTTAATACTGGATGAAGATATTAGATATTTTGGATTAGCAAACCTACTAACCTTCGAAGAATTCCAATCCATAGAAAAAATCAGAAATATTGTAAACATATTGGAAGATGATGTCTTCTTGAAAAATATAACCGAAAAGTATTCTGGATCTGGGGTATCCCTATTAATTGGTGGAGAATCAGGAGTAGGAACCCTTGCAGACTGTGCAATGGCATTTACAAAAATTCCATTCTGGGGCAGAGAAACAGGTTATGTAGGTGTATTGGGATCAAAAAGGATGGATTACTCCAAAGTAATCCCTGCTCTAAAAGAAGTTAAAACCACATTAGAGTCATCCATGTCTGGATGGAGATAATCTTGAACTATTAAGAACATGAAGAAAGAAAACAAAGATACAATTAAGTGTGAAGAATGTAAAAAATTGGAGAAACAGATACAAGAGCTAGCTCTTAATATTGATAAGGTAGAAGATGAAAAGCTTGTTTTAACAAACCAGCTTAAGAAGGCACTTGCGGATTATCACAATCTTGCGGATAGCTCTGAGAAGAGGATGAGCATTATGCTCTTCCAATCTAGAAAAAGATTATGTGATTCCATAATCCCTACACTTGATTCCCTTAGCATGGCAATCAAAGCGAGCAAGGATTTGAAACTTGATGAACAAGCACAAGCATGGATGTCTGGTACAGATTCGTTATTCAGTTCATTGAATAAATCATTAGAAGAATTCGGGTTAAAACAATATATCCCAGAGAAAGGCGAAAAGTTTGACCCTAATATACACGAAGCAGTAACAACAATCGAACAAGGTAACAGTGGTGAAATATATGACCTGATTCAACCAGGCTATATATTAGACAGCACAGTTATTAGACCAGCTCGTGTTGTTGTATCTAAATAGTAAATAATTTTTTAATACAAATAATATGTCAAAAATAATAGGAATAGACTTAGGAACTACAAACTCCGTAATGGCTTACATGGAAGGTGGTAAACCTAACGTAATCCCAAGCGCACAAGGTGGAAGATTAATCCCATCTGTTGTAGCAGTGGATGATAAAGGGGAGACGCTAGTTGGTGTCTTGGCTAAAAACCAGGCAGTTACCAATCCAGAAGGCACAATCTACTCTGTAAAGAGATTGATCGGTAGATCATGGGATGATCCAGAGGTACAGAAAGATATTAAGCTCTTACCATTTGAGATGAGAAAAGCATCTAATGGTGGAGTTGAGGTTAAGATGAAGGACAAATGGTATACACCACAGGAAATCTCTGCAAAAGTACTTGCAAAGATGAAGAAAGATGCAGAAGAGTTCTTGGGCGAAAAAGTCACAGAAGCAGTAATCACAGTCCCTGCATATTTTGATGACTCTCAAAGACAAGCAACTAAAGATGCGGGTAAAATCGCAGGATTAGATGTAAAAAGAATTGTTAATGAGCCTACAGCTGCTGCACTTGCATATGGTGTAGATAAAGGAAAAGACGAAAAAGTTGTAGTCTTTGACTTGGGTGGTGGTACATTTGATGTCTCTATTTTGGAGATTGGAGATGGTGTATTTGAAGTACTTTCAACTAATGGTAATACCCATCTAGGTGGTGATGACTTTGATCAGAGAATCATCGATTTCTTAGCAGATGAATTTAAGAAGAAAGAAGGAATCGATCTAAGAGATGACAGAACTGCATTGCAGAGATTGAGAGAATTTGCAGAAAAAGCAAAAGTTGAACTCTCTAGCTCTGAACAGACAGAGATAAATATCCCATATATAACTGCAACATCAAGTGGGCCAAAGCATTTAAAGGAAACTTTAACTAGAGCTCAATTAGAGAAATTAGTAGCAGATTTAATTGATTCTACAGAGGAGCCATGCAAGAAAGCATTGAAAGATGCCGGACTTAAGACTGATGATGTAGATCAGGTCTTACTTGTTGGTGGTATGACGAGAATGCCTGCAGTTACGAAGAAGGTTATAGATATATTCGGAAAAGAACCAAACAAAGGTGTAAATCCTGATGAAGTAGTCGGTGTTGGTGCTGCAATTCAAGGTGGTGTATTAGGTGGAGACGTTAAAGACATTACTCTGTTGGATGTCACACCATTATCTTTGGGATTAGAAACTCTAGGTGGAGTTATGACTAAGCTCATTGATAGAAATACAACCATTCCTGTAGAGAAGAAACAGATATTCTCTACTGCAGCTGACAATCAGCCTGCTGTAGAAATTCATATTCTTCAAGGAGAAAGAGAGATGGCTGCAGATAACAAGACGTTGGGAAGATTCATACTTGATGGTATCCCAGCTGCACCAAGAGGGGTTCCTCAGATCGAAGTAATGTTCTCCATAGACGCTAACGGTATTCTAAATGTGAAAGCTTTGGATATGGCAACTAAAAAAGAACAGAAGATTACAATTACTGCATCAACTGGATTGAAAGATGAGGAAATTGAAAAAATGGTGGAAGAAGCCGCAAAGCATGCAGAAGAGGATAAAAAGAAAAAGGAAAGAGTAGAGAAGAAGAATGAGGCAGATAGTCTTTGCTTTAATGTTGAAAAACTCATCAAAGAGAACGGAGACAAGATCGAAGAGGGAGATAAGAAGAATTTGACTGAGAAATCAGAGGAATTAAAGAAACTTATAGAAAAAGACGACTTTGATCAATCTGAAGTTGAGAAGAAGACAGAAGAGCTTATGAATGCAATGCAGGAAGTAGGAAAGAAGATGTATGAAAAAGCTGCAAAAGAAACTCCAAAGGAAGAACCGAAAGCAGAGGAATCTTCAAAACCAAAAGATGAAGAAAAAGCACAAGAAGGCGAAGTTGTAGAGTAATTCTTGATAGATTCTGGAAGAAGAGGAGGCTGTTGGTCTCCTCTTTTTTTTATGGTAGGATTTATGAACTAAAATATCCAAACTGCCTGATATGTTGACCGAATCAAAAACTGTAGAAAAAAAGAAGCTCAGTCTCCAGACTATTCAAAAATATATTTTCTATACAATTCTTTTCCTTGCCCCACTATCGATAATTCCTTTCCCTTGGGATTGGACTGAGAGAGGTATAGGATTATTGGTTCTTTTCTTGGGAACAATCATCATTGTAATAGAGATGATCAAGCTCATATGGGATGGGAAACTTACGATCATAAAGGGAGTTTTAGATGGAGGAATAATGCTGGTATTCCTCTCATTAATCTTGTCGACATTGTTCTCTAAAGACCTTAGCAGCAGTATTTGGGGCATGGATGGGAAACTTGGAACTGGAATAATTGCTTTTGTCTGTATTCTTTTGGTGTCACTTTGTGCCAGAACCTTTATCAAAACTGCGAAAGACATTAAGATTGCGTTGCTAGCCTTTATGGTTGGCTTTAGCATAACTAATGTATTAAGTATTCTCTCCTTCTTAGGTATCAATGTCTGGGGCTTTATACCTGTATACAAAGATCTTGGGCAGAAAGGATTGCCATTACTTAGATCAGCAAAGACTCATCTCTTTGTTAATTTCATCTTAATGTTAATCAACTTTGGATTCTTAAGTGACTATGTCATAGACAAGGTGGGAAAAAACACATTACTTACAATAACAATAATTTCTACAATTCTATCCGCAATTAATATTTGGATATTCTCAATTAATCAGGGTATTGGTCTGATTATCCTCTTCATTTTACTCTCAATCGCTATGTGGATATTTGGTATCAGAAGATTGAAAGTAGCATCGGCTGTCTCCAAGAACATCCTCTTCCTGATGATAGGTATATTGTTAGCAATTTTAATCCCAACAATTATCTTACAAATTCCTTCGCTGAGAGAAGTAATAATTCCTGACAGCATACAGGTTGTCGCTCAAGTATCTTTAGGATCTGATGTCTCTTGGATTGTTGCGGCTTCAGTATTTGTTTCATCATTTGCAAGAGGTTTGTTTGGAATGGGTATGGATACATACTCGATCTCATATAATCTTTACAAGCCACTAAGTCAAAATCTTTTACAATACAATGATGTTAATTTCTACTACGGAGCAAGCGAGCTCTTTACACAATTTACAAGCAATGGACTTATTTGGCTTGTTGCCTGGGGTATCTTAGGCTTCCTAATAATTAGAACAATTAAAAAGGATTTAGGAAGAGTAAAGATATACAAGGAAGAGGTGGGAAAGAGTCTCACTTTATTAATGTTAGATCTTTTAATCATCTTTATATACTTAGGATCTTTCTTTGCAGTATACGGAGTTCTAATTCTTCTACTTCTATTAGTCTTAATTGCACTAAGATCCATATTGCTCGATATACTAAGTAAGGGTACAGAAGAGAAATTTGTGATCAAACTTTGGACAGCTAATCTTCGTCCAGATGGGGAGAACGGAAAGCTTTCATACAATCTCAATATTGTTTTAACAGGACTCACAGTTTGTATAGGTTTTGGGCTATTACTTCTCTGGGGCTCCAAATTTGTAGCAAGTGCGTATTTGTTGAAAGCAGAATCATACTACGTGGAACAAAATGCAAAGTATGCTGATGTCGAACCAACAATAGAGCAGAGGAAGATATTTGTTAACTCTATGACATATTACTACGCAACAGCAGCAAAGTTTGATGGAAATAACCCTTTGATAAACAGAAAAACAGGAGCCATGTATCTTGAGTTAGTTGGTTTAGCAGCGGAAGAATATTCTACAAGTGATACGCAGGCAGATGAGAACTCTGAATTAATAACAAATGTAGGGAAATGGAAGAATTATGCATTGGATTACACTAGAAAGTCTATAGACATCTCAAACGCTGTGTATGCGAACTGGGAATCTCGAGCAGGTGTATATCTGGGACTAGTAGGTATGGGTTTTAATGACTACGCATCAGATTCGCTCTACTCTTTAGAGAAAGCTGCAGAGTTAAATCCGTTAAACTATGAAATATACTACAACGAGGCCCAGGTATATGTGGTTAATAGTGATAAGGATAATGCACTAGCAGCACTGACAAAGGCATTGGGTATAAACGCACAGCATATTCCATCAATTATGTTAGCTGCAGAGATTAATAAGCAAAAGGGAAATACGGATGTATACGAATCATATCTTAAAGCTGCGAAGAAGATCCTGGAAACAAATAGCCAGACAGGAACAGAGATATACCAAACTATTGTAGAGGAGCTGAACAAACTATCTGCAGATTAAAGGTAGTAGGGCTTTCCTCTAAAAAGGCAAATGGCGTTTAATTCTAGCGTTGTTGGGTAAGTTTTTCGTATAACCTTAGTCATATCCTCTAAGGTCCTTCCTGTGGTTATGACGTCATCGACGATTGTAATGCTCTTGTAACTAGATATATCACGAGCACTGTGTATAAAAAAAGGATTCGTAGAGTCTCGTTTTCTCTCTTGTTTACTCTGTCTTGCCCTGTGATACTTTGTATTTTTACAATGGACGAGATTTGTATCTAAATCACAAGCAAATTGTTTCGAAAGGTTTTGAACTATCAATCCCGTTTGATTGAAACCTCTCTCTAGAAATCTAACCTCAGAAATTGGAACAGGAATTAGCAAAGTCTCGTGCATATATTTGTTATACCCACAATTCAAAAGTCTTTCGATTAAAAGTTTGCTCAGTATATTTGAAACATCTTGTACATTCCTGTATTTGTACATCTTAAGAATCTGTGAAGATCTGTTGTTGTATTCCCATCCTACAAATATTCGATCAAGAGAACAAAAGGTTTTGCATTCAAAATGAGTAGCATAGCCAGGTGATAGTCTTCGACAAACATAACATTCCGGCAAATTCATTTTAAAACCTTTGCGGCATGAATCGCAAAGGTAGCTTCCATGTCGATGGCATAGGGTACAATATTGAGGATAGAGAGTATTTAAAATTTTTCTAAACATACCTAATTGTATGTAGAAAGAATTAAAATAATATGAATTGATAAATGGTAAACTTTAAATTATTATATTAGTCGCATAAACTCCACTTTTGAAACATGAAAAAGTTAGGACTAAATAGAAATGGAATATTTGTTGTGATGAGTATTCTTTTTGTCACAAAGATATTAGGCTTTATAAAATTAAGAACAATTGCCCAACTATTCGGTGCATCTCATGAATTGGATATCTTCTGGGCTGCGTTTACTATCCCAGATATGCTATTCACAATAATAGTCGCAGGCTCATTAAATGCCGCAATTATTCCAATCTTCTCAGAGGTTTTGTATAAAGAGGGGAAAGAGAGATTAGATAGATTCTTTAATCATCTCAGTCTTCTTTTATCAATTCTTTGCATCGTATTGGCGGGTGTTTTCTTTATCTTTACACCTCAAATCACTAACTGGATTATTAGTTCGGACATGTTGCAGAAGGCATTGAATTTCACGCAGAGGATAAATGCAGAAGATGTAAATCTTTTTGTGACAATAACGAGAATAACATTAGTGTCACCAATCTTACTCGGGTTCAGTAGCATTGTGACTGGATATCTTCAAGTAAAGAAACAATTCTTTGTAACATCATTGGCTCCACTTTTCTATAACTTAGCATTAATAATTGGTCCAATAATATTTGTTGTCTTTGGTAAGATGGGCGTAGAGGGTATCGCCATCTCTGCAGTATTGGGCTCTGCACTTCATTTGTTGATTCAACTGCCGACATTCTTTGCGGATTACAAGCAAAGATACTCGATGACACTAAAGACTCTTAAAGATTCGTTCAGAGACACAAAAGTTATAAAAGCAGTCAAATTAGCGATCCCACGAACCATTAGTATTGTAGGGGAACAGATTAATACGGTTGTTAATACATTAATAAGCTTCTCTTTGGCCGCAGGAGCGTTGAGTTCTTACCGGTATGCATTAAGCTTGCATCAGTTTCCGATAAACATAATAGGAAGTGCTGTAGCTCAGTTGGCATTGCCAGACCTCGCCCAATATAGTGATTCTGAAAATAGAGATAAATTCAAAAAAATATTTAATTCCTCGATACAATTCGCTCTGTATCTTGTCTTACCAATGATTGCGATTTTTGTAGTATTGAGGCTACCAATTGTTAGATTGATATATGGATCAGGAGCATTCGACTGGAGAGCTACCATTCTTACCTCTTGGTGTTTAGTCTTACTCTCTTTCTCTATTCTTGGACAAACAGTAGATCAGATAATACTTAGAGCATTCTATGCTTTAAAAGAAACTTGGTTACCTCTCATTGGTATTGGAATTAGTATATTGATTAATATCGCTGTCGCATATTTTCTTACCAACTTCTTTAGCCACTACTATGATTGGAGACCAATACTACAGCAGATGCTCTCTCAGATCTCTGTCGCAGATGGTGCTGGTTTCTGGGAAGTATTTAAATCATTCTTCCAAGATTTTGCAAGATGGTCCACCAATAGAGGTGATTCCGATATGGCAGTAGGTGGATTGTCGTTGGGATTAGGCTTCTCATATATGATAGAGGTATTGATTCTTTACATTCTCCTGAATGCCAAAACCAAGATGATTACGTTTAATAATACAATTAGGCCTTTCCTTGTGAAGTTGTTAAATACTATTCTCATGGGGATTGGAATGTACCTGCTATTTAGGTTATTTGATTTCAAATTGGATACATCAAGGACTATGTATATCGTAGTATTAACTGCAGCAACTTCTGCATATGGAGTGCTATCATATTGGATAGGGTCAAGAGTATTCAAAATTGAGGAGGTGTACATATTTGAAAAATGGTTAAAGAGAATGTGGTTTAAAATCTTTAAAGGGAAAGAAAATGAAGAAAGTATTTAGTGTCTTACTAATAATATTCTTTCTTACAATCGGTGTAATTTCGATTCCTGTAATTTCTTACTTTGTTTGGCAAGGTAATTTGCAAAAAGAGATAGGTCAACTTCATTGCAAAAGTAATCTTTCTGCAGATATATCTTTGGAGGATAAATTTAAAAATTTTGTACTGTCCGATGATAATGTCACTTTCGTAGAACTTAATCCAGACGAAGTAGCCTTGCTACTTGGTAACACCAATATAATTAATGGCGGTACCGTAGAAAATGTTTGCGTTATGCCACATGAAGACGTTTGGAATATTTTAGCTAAGATAAATCTTCAAGGAATTCAGCTCCCGTGGCTCAGATTAGACGTCGCCAAAGATTCAATAGAGTCTGCACAACTGTATGTATCAAATATTTATGTAGGAAATCAACTACTCCCAGAACAGATAGTAAATAATCTCAAGACACAGATAAATAAGGGAATAAGTGATGCTCTGATACTGGTTAGTGAAAATAATTTCCTTGGTAGAACAATAACCAATATTGAGCTTTTAGACGAGAAAATCGTTGTTAAGGGCTCTATTTAGAGCTTGACAAAGTCTTCCGCTATGATAGAATTTTAGCAATCGTTAAATTAATCTGCTAACAATTATGCCAGCAAAAACAAATATACAGCCTCTAGGAAAACGAGTATTAGTACAGCCTGATGAAGTTGAACAGGTAACAAAGGGTGGATTAGTATTACCCCCAAGTGCAAGCGATGATAAAAGACCTGCGACAGGTACAATCTTAACTCTTGGGATCGGAAAAGATAAGGATGGAGAGGTAAAATTTGATGTCAAGGTTGGAGACAAGATATATTTCAAGAAATATTCTCCAGAAGAAATTGAAATTGATGGTACAAAATATCTTCTCTTAGATGTTGAAGATATTCTTGCAGTTATAAAATAATTTAAATTCTTAATCTAGTACTACTATGTCAAAAGGAATAATCTACAACGAAGAAGCAAGAAAAGCTCTCAAAGCAGGTGTTGATACAATATCGAATGTTGTTAAGACTACACTTGGCCCGAAAGGAAGAAATGTTGCCATTGCAAAAAGTTTTGGATCTCAAGTAATAACTAAAGATGGTGTTACAGTTGCGAAAGAAATTGCAGACAAAGATCCATTTAAAAATGTTGGTGTCGAGATGATCAAAGAAGCATCCAACAGAGTAAATGATCTAGCGGGAGATGGAACTACAACTGTTGCAGTATTGGCACAAGCCATAGCTAATGCAGGCTTTAGAAATGTATCTGCGGGTGCAAACCCAATTGCAATTAAAAGAGGAATAGACAAAGGTGTGGAATTAGTAGAAAAAGAGCTGAAGAAATCTGCAAAG
Source organism: uncultured Candidatus Saccharibacteria bacterium (assembly GCA_964465815.1). Lineage (GTDB taxonomy): Bacteria > Patescibacteriota > Dojkabacteria > SC72 > SC72 > UBA12078. Next base: position 5,942 of record CAYXLF010000002.1, on the reverse strand, counting down.
AAAATTTCTAAAAAAGAAGAGATTTCTCAGGTTGCAACCATATCTACAAACAATGATAAAGAGTTAGGAGATATGATTGGTGGAGTATTTGATAAAGTAGGAAAAGATGGAGTAATAACAGTTGAGGAAGCAAAGGGTTTTGCGGATGAGGTTGAATATACAGAGGGTATGGAGTTTGATAATGGATATGTAAGTGCATACTTTGTAACAGACAGAGAGACCTTGGAAGCCGTTATGGAGAATCCATATATCTTTGTTACAGACAAAAAACTTTCTAATCTCCAAGATATTCAAGCTATTGCAGAGAAGGTATTGAGTGCTGCAGATAGGCCATTGGTAATTATTGCAGATGATATTGAGAATCAAGCATTAGCTACGTTGGTTGTTAACAAACTAAGAGGTACTTTAGATGTTGTAGCGGTTAAAGCTCCTGGGTTTGGTGATAGAAAGAAAGAGATGCTTAAAGATATTGCAGTCTCTACTGGGGCAAAGTTTGTATCTGAAGAATTAGGTAATACTTTGGAAGCTGTTGAATTAACAGACCTTGGTTCTGCAAAGAAGGTTGTAGTTTCAAAAGAAAGTACGATTATTGTAGAAGGCAAAGGTTTGACAACAGATGTAAAGGATAGAGTCAAAGAGATAAAGGCTCAGATAGAGAAGACAACATCTGATTATGATAGAGAGAAATTACAGGAGAGATTGGCAAAGCTGAATGGTGGAGTTGCAGTTATTCAAGTAGGTGCTGCTTCAGAGGTTGAAGCAAAAGAGAAGAAACAGAGAATAGAAGATGCGATAAATGCTACTCGTGCAGCTATTGATGAGGGTATCGTTGCTGGTGGTGGATTAGCACTTCACAATGCAAAAGTAGTTCTAAACGATGTTAAGCTTGATGATGTTGATGAACAAATGGGAGTTGAGATCTTAAAGACTGTGTTAAGTGAACCACTGAAACAGATTGCTGAAAATGCTGGAGAAGATGGTGCTGTTGTTGCTGCCAATTGCCATGATAGTGTTGGTTACAACGCGAAAACAGGGGAGTATGTGGATATGATCAAGACAGGTATTATAGATCCAGTTAAGGTCACAAGATTGGCATTGGTTAATGCTGCTTCTGTTGGTACTATGTTGATTACTACTGAAGCTGTAGTGGCTGACTTACCAGAAGAGAAAGATAAAGCACCTATGGCCCCAGATATGGGTATGGGTGGGATGATGTAATCGACATCTTAAATCGAAAAGAGAGGGCAGTCGAAAGACTGCCTTTTTGTTTAATATCTAACCTCTTGTGCTAATACTTTCCCAACAATATCAATGTTATTAAATGATTTAAGCATAATAATCTTCAAATGGTTATCTTCTTTGACCAAAACCATATCGTTTATATTTATTTCTGAATTAGGAGAAATGAAAACAACACCATTTGTTCCATCAACGATCTTCATATCTATAGCAAAAGTATTTGGATCTAAACTCAGAATCCAATCTGGAGTATTGTAATACAAATATGTCTCTTCCTTCTCAAAGCTCTTAGAAATATTTGTAAAAAGAGGAACCTTATTAAAATTCAATTTAATGCCCTTCTCTGTAATATCGTTTAATAACTCAGAAGGGGTAGTATTCAATGCTTTTGCCAAAGAATCCAGTTGATTCATTGGAGAGCTAACACCTCTCTCATATCTGGAAATCATCTCCCACGTCTTACCAATCTTGTCAGCTAACTGTTGCTGTGTAAGATTCTGTCTTTCACGATATATCTTTATATTCTCACCAATGTAATTGTTGTTCATATATATAGAATTGTAGTTACATTGAAAAGAATAGAGAATAGAATCTGGTGTCATCAAAAAGGCGTGCGATGTCTTACCCGAAAAGAAAATGAAAGAATCGCGTGCAATAATGTGTGGATGTATCAACAACTCAAAAAACTATACAGTAGTATAAAAAAGAGAAAAAAGGCGGAAGTGTACGATATCCGGATATTAAAAAAACTTGCTCAACGGATACACAACTGACACCCAGTTATCATTAAGCCACTTATCTGCAAGCTTTTGCTCCTCAAGCAAATCTCTTTTTGCGAGTTCCTTATTTATGACATTCCCCTGATGAGGCTTTGCAAACTGTTTGTCTAATGGAGAACTAAAACCGTGAGCGTAGTGACATAGCTCATGGGCAATGGTTGCTCTAACTACAAATTCAGGAACTATTTCATTTTGAAAATATTTGGTTATGGTTATAACTGTGATTCTACTATCATCTTGGGCTTCGTAATCCTCCAAATTCTTTCTCATTAATCCCTTAATCTTGGTATATTCATTCGCCAACTTTATGCTTCCTAATTGTCTCTTAGAATATTTTCCAAACTTGATTAGAACGAGGTTCTTTCTAGGTATATCACAGAAGTGATTCTCCCAGATATCGTACATTAAATTCTCTAAATATTTTCTATCTCTCATGCTATTATATTCTAATGATTCTACAAAAATATCGACAAAAACTCATTACTCTAGGTAATGTGCTTAAATTTGTATATGGTAGGTACACATTTACCGCAATAGCAAGAGATATTCTTTTTGTATTAGGAACATTCTCAGAAGTATACAGTATAACAATAGTGGGTAAATTCTTGGATGAGGTTGCTAATATTTTGCTGAATTGGAATGCATTTTCCTTGGATCAATTCTGGAGCTCAAGTGCTTTCACATACATAGCAATGATCTTCGTGTTGTGGTCGATTCAACAAGCATGTAATCAAGCAAGATTACATTTGTATACTGTGGTTTACGAAAAAGTATGGGAAGATGCGAGATATATGATGGTTGCGAAAGTCTCTAAGTCCAATCTTCAAGATATAGAGCAAGGGAAGTTCCAAGATCTTCTAACATATGCGCCTGCATATTCCATAGATAGAATAATCTTAACGTATGATAGCTTCTCTGGCGTCGTTGGTAATCTTGTAAGGATTTTAAGTGCTGCAACAATTATATTTGAGACAATGAGTTGGTCAGTTTTGTTCTTAATCCTATTTGTACTACCACAGATCGTGGTTGTACATATCAGAAGAAAGAAGATTCGCGAATACCAAGATGAGAATGTTAGTAAACTGAAATATCTAAACTATCTGCTGAATGTGACGTTACAGATATCCAATTTCTTGGAGTTAAGGGTGAATGATACTTTTGCATACCTTAAGAGAAGATATGTAGAGGAGTACGACGAATTCCTAGATGGGTATCTTAAGACAGACGCAAATATGTACCGAGATAGAACAGTAGTTAATATCTTCGGGCAAGGTCTTAAGTTTGCTTATGTCATATACATGCTCTCTGTTGCCATTATTAGAAAGCATTCTTTAGGTACTTTTAAGGCATTGTATGACTATGTCGATATGACATACACAAGTGTATATAACATCTTTGATTCGATGTCATATATTTCAGCCTTGTTGGGATATGATGAAAAATTCTTCGAATTAATGAACTATGAAGGTTTTGGAGATCACGAGCATGGAACACAAAAGCTTAAGAAAGGTACTCCTCAAGTAGAATTGAAAAATTTGAGCTTCTCATATCCAGATGATCCAGAAACTATGGTTTTGAAACATATTGATCTTGTTGTTAAACCTGGCGAAAAGGTTGCATTTTTTGGCGGCGATGGCTCTGGAAAGAGCACTATGGTGAAAATACTTTCAGGTTTGTACCAGATAAAGAAAGGAGACTATCTGCTTGATAACATATCAGTTAAAGATTTAGACAGAGGCCAACTTAAGAAGAAAGTGGCTGTTACTTTTCAGGATTTCATAAACTACAACTTCAGTGTTAGAGAAAATGTAGTTATTTCTGGTGAGAGGAAGAATATAAATAAGTCACTTTACGAAACAGTCTCTAAAGTAGGGCTCGTTAATGATTTCTTGAGCAAAGAGAAAATAGATGACGAAAAGATATTAGGAAAAACATTCCCCGGTGGTAAAGAACTCCCATTGGGATATTGGCAGAGATTAGCTATTTCTAGAATGTTATATCGTGACAGAAAAATATTCATAATGGATGAATCCTTCACGTTCATAGATTCAGAATCGAAGGATACAATTCTGCATAATATTTTGAATTTTGTTGGGCAAGAGAGGACATTGATATATATAACACGAAGTATTGAAAACCTTGAGATATTTGACAAGATATATTTTTTTGAAAATGGGAAAATAGTGGAGGTTGGAAATTGGAAAGAATTGATTAAGAGAAGAGGAAAATTCTACAAGATTGTCAAAGAGATTTAGTAAAGTGTAGAATATATCTCATGAACATACTAGATGGTAAAAGTGTTTCTGAAAAAATTCTTAATGATATAACAGAAGAAATCTCACAGATTAAATATGCTGGAGGAAGAATTCCAAGACTGGATATAGTCCTCGTCGGGAATGATTATGGTAGTGAGAAATATGTTGGGATGAAGGAGAAGATTGCAAAAGAGGTGGGTATCAATGGTGTCGTACATAGATTAGATCATTTGGTTAACACATTAGATATTGTTAACTTGATTGATGGATTGGATAGAGATCCTGAAGTAGATGGATATATGGTACAGCTTCCTCTCCCAGATCAGATAAACACGAATCTGGTATTAGATGCAATTGATCCTAAAAAAGATGTTGATGGACTTTCTCCTGTAAACTTAGGAAAACTTTTTCAGAAAGATCCTTCCGCAATTATTCCTGCGACACCTTTGGGGATAGTAAAACTTTTGGAAGCTTACAATATAAAGTTCTTCGGCAAACATGTCGTTATCCTGGGTGCTAGCACGATAATAGGGATTCCATTGGAAGCAATCCTTCTAGAAAAGAATGCGACTGTTACTCTTTGTAATGTTCACACAGTTGATATTGAGGAAATTGCGAGAACAGCAGATATATTGGTATCTGCGACAGGCGAACCATTGCTTGTTAACCAGAACTTCCTGAAACCAGATTGCGTGGTAGTAGATGTAGGATCAAACAGACATCCTGAAACAGGGAAATTAGTAGGAGATGTTGATTGGGATGTAGTACAAGGGATTCCCTCATACATAACTCCAGTACCAGGTGGTGTAGGTCCAATGACAATCGCTTCCCTTATGTCTAATTTAATGTCCTGTTACAAAAAGAATGATAGAAGATAAAAAGATTTCATCCATACTCGATCTAGAGAAGAAGCGACAAATAGAAGGAATAGAGTTGATTGCATCAGAGAACTATGTAAGTGAATCAGTACTTGAATGCATGGGCTCAATACTGACAAACAAATATTCAGAGGGATATCCAGGAAAGCGTTACTACTGCGGTAATCAATATGTTGATGAAATAGAAAATGAAGCAATTGCTAGAGCAAAAGAGCTATTTGGTGCAGAGCATGTGAATGTTCAACCATATTCTGGCTCTCCTGCAAACCAAGCTGTATATATGGCATTGATAAATCCTGGTGACACAGTAATGGGTATGGCTTTGGATGCGGGTGGACACCTTACTCATGGGTACAAAATCTCTTTCTCAGGTAAATATTACAATCCTGTTAACTATGGCGTAAATATAGATGGATATATAGACTATGAGGAGGTTAAAAAGATAGTATTGGAACATAGACCCAAATTAATATGGGCAGGGTTCTCTGCTTACTCACGAATTATAGATTGGAATGAATTTAGGAAGATAGCAGATGAAGTAGGAGCATACCTTGCAGTAGATATTGCACATGTTGCAGGACTTGTTGCGGCAGGAGAGTATCCTAATCCTGTTGGTATTGCTGACGTAGTCACTACAACCACGCATAAAACTCTCCGAGGACCACGAGGAGCTATCATAATGTGCAAAGAGGAATTAGGAGAGAAGATAGACAAAGCTGTCTTCCCAGGACTTCAGGGAGGACCACACAACCATACAACAGCAGGCATAGCAGTAGCATTAGGCGAAGCAT
>CAYXLF010000001.1:0-33344 GCA_964465815.1 uncultured Candidatus Saccharibacteria bacterium | reverse complement strand
TAAGATTATACCATCTAATAGACAGAGTTAAAAAAAATGTCTATAATTTTCATATTATGAATGATACTAAAAAGAAGATTAACCTGTTAGATATAATCCTTTTCATAGTATTCCTACTCCTTTTGGCCCTACCTATTTACCTCTGCTATGATATCCTTGTTGCTCAGAAACAGAGTAATTCGCAAACTCAGGAAAATACAAATGATGCGGATGCTAATACACAAGAAGATGTAACTGTAGAAGAAACGATCCCAGAAGGTCCACATTATGAAGAAATTAACCAAGCAATGGAAGGGCAAACTGCATATGTAGTTGCACCTACAAAAATAGACGAGAACAATCCTCCTTCCATAATTCTGTACAGCCACGGTTCTAATACCAGAGTGATCTCAGATATGTTAGATCCATTTATGATGGATCTCCAAGAATATGGCATCTATTTTACCCAGTATAATTTCATCTTTGCAGCATCAAATGAGCATGATGAGAACTGGGGGAATACTGCATCCATTACAGATATGCTAAATCTACAAGAGTGGATAGAAGAGAGATACCAAACCTCCGAGAAGATATATCTCATTGGTTTTAGTATGGGAGGTCTACCTACAATGCATTTCGTACAAAAATATTCAGACAATATTGAGAAAATTGCTCTACTTGCTCCAACAACAAGAACTTATGAATGGAATCAATCGGAAGTTGCAAAAATCATGGATATCGATATAAAGATATGGCATGGAACAGACGATGTGAATATTGGAATCGTTAATTCAAGGAATTTTGTTCAATACCTTGCAAAACTTGGGAAGGACGTTGAACTTGTAGAGATTGAAGACAAAGCACATTTTGATGTAGACAAGGAATATATGACCGATATTCTCACGTTCTTCCAGGAAGAATAATCATCGCTGTTTGATATCAGAATTTCTAGCTCATTTTTTCATTTTGACACGCTACTAAAAAGCTACTAAAATATTAGTAGTATGAAAAGCAAGACTTACAGCACAACCGAATTTTACAAGAAGCCTTCCGAAGCAATGTCCTTTGTTAAAGATGGAGGAATTGTTTATCTAGGATACAAAAAAATGAAAGATCCTATCGCGGTATTAACAAGTTTTAAGGATTACACTAACACTAAAGAAAAAAATCTTGCAAAAGTAGGGAAAAAGCAGAGTTTTTTTGAGAAAGTCAAAGACTATAAATATTCTGATCCAAAATGCAAGAACAGTGCAAAACATATAAGAGAACAAAGAGACAAAGAATGGAGAAGTCTCTTTTAGATACAAATTTCATTTGTTCGTTGCTCAACGAAGAGGATATAAATCATCTCTTGGCAGTAGATATTGCGAAGAATTTAAAGAGTTCTAAAATATTAATACCTGCGATGGTAATTGCCGAGCTAATGAGTAACACAAGAAATAAACGGGCAAGGGAGTGCACAATAAAAGCAACATTGAAAGCAGCAGATGAAATACCTACTCTGGATGATAGTAATCTCATAAGATATATAGACTTCGCAGGAAACCTTCCAAACACATTTACAGCCATAGATTCAATCATACTTTTTCTTGCAAAAGAGAATAATGCCAGATTGATAACATTTGATAAAAAATTACAAAAGCTTTACAAAGGGGCTTAGCCTTGCATTTTAAATTTATTAGCTATTTCCTCCCCTTTTTCCTTCGATAATCTCCTTGTTGAATCCCCCTGTAGCTCCCCTATTTTCTCCAGCGCTTTTTCCCAATCTCCAGAGTCTGCATTATGAGGAACCAAATGTACATGTGCATGTGGAATCATCCTTCCAAAGGTAAGAGTATCAACATATGCAAACCCCAGATTATTTCTATAATGATTTGATATTTTCTTAACCACATTAGAGTATCCTTCGATATCATCCACATCCCATACAAATCTGTAATGTTTCTTAGGTACTACTAATGTATGCCCTTCTGTGAAGTTTGATAAATCTAAGAACGCCAAATAGTTGTCGTCTTCATACACTTTAAAACAAGGAATCTCTCCTTTTACAATTTTGCAAAAAATACAATCATCCATGTTATTCCTCCATAACAATTGCCGTAGCTGGACATGCCATTGCAGCTTGCTTTACCTTTTCAACCAAGACTGCATCTGTAATATCTACACCTTGGTATTCCGCTTTAACATCTACAGTACCATCATCCTTCATTTCAAATACTTCTGGACATATTGCTACACAAGAACCACATCCGGCACACTTTGTATGATCTATTGATACTTTCATTCCTATATTAGTGAAATATTAATAGGTATATTGTGACAAATACTTGGGGGAAGGTCAATTATCTTTCAACGACGTGCTGAGCAACCAACATTACACGTCCATCTGCTCGTAGATCCTTAAGCGTAAGCATAACAATATGCTCATTGGGGCAATCCTCGCTTGAAATCATATAAATATTTTCTATCTTTTTCTTACTTTTCTCTATCTCTGATTTGGAATAATCCGATACCAATATAAGATCATTAGGATTATATATTGGATAAACATTAAAACATGTATTCTCGATACATCCACTTCTCAAAGCATTTACTACATTGTCTGAGTCAAAATCTTCTTCATCAACACAGATTTGGAAATTAGTTTCTTCCATACCAAAAAGGGACACTACCGCAGTAGCTCTGAATTCAGATTCTGTTAAATTTTCCATACGGTCTAATTCACAAACAAGACCTTCTGTTATTGTATAGTTACTCATATTTTGTAAGACGAAACGAGGTCGATTATATCACTACTCCTCATCTAAGGGAAGCGGGATACGACCGTTAACCGATCTTCTCCCGCACAGTAGCAATTGCATACTGCCCTTAGAAGTTGCTCAGAATATCTTGGGTGTTGATCAGACACCTTCCAATACTCTAGCTTATGTACCGGTGATCCTCCGGTACATGAGCATGGTCGGTTTAACAAAAAACCGACCCAGATGGCCGGTTGTAAATCACTTTTCGCTTAGTGTAAGGCGTTGTTTCCTATCCGTATTATACCATATTTCTTAATTTCACATATTCGTAGTACACTATATATGTTAATTTAATGCACCTCTTTATGTCTCCAACCTCTAAGGGCCCCCTATCAGTACTCGCATGTAATTCTGGCTTAAATTTCGCAAAGAAAATAGTTAAATCCCTTAGAAAAGAATATGGCAATGAAGTACATTTAATAGATTCAGAGGAGGTTCACTTTGCAAGTACAGAATTAAAAACTGTCATAAACGAAAGTATCAGAGGTAAAGACGTGTTCATAATCCAAGACTGTGAAAATCACACAGATGGAAGATGTACAGATCAAAACTTGCGAGCACTGTATACAATGGTTGACACCTGTAGAAGATGTGATGCAGAAAGAATAACCACAGTACTACCCTCTTTCCCATATGCAAGACAGGACAAACAATCTGGAAGAGAAGGAATTACAGCTGCAAGAATAGCATATGAATTAGAAGGCGATGGATCTGTTGACCATATAATTACAATTGATCTTCATAACTCTGCAATACAAGGATTCTTTAGGAGAGCAAAGATTGATAATCTCTTGGGAAGCTATGTCATAATCCCGACATTAAGAAGAATAATAAAGGATAATGAGAATACAGTCATAATGCCAACTGATCTAGGTGGTGCAAAACGAGCTAATCACTATGCACAATCCCTTCGAACAGATATTGCATTTACCTATAAAGTTAGAAATTATTGCAAAGCAAATACTGTAGATAAGATATCAATATTGGGAGATGTAAAAGACAAGAATGTATACATTGTTGATGATATGATCTGCACAGGAGGCACATTGATAAAAGCTTTGGAAGAGACAAAAAATATGGGAGCAAAGAAAGTAATAGCTGTTTGCACACACGCTCTCTTCAATGGTCCTGCATGGGAAAGATTTCAAGAAGCATATGAAAAAGGATTTTTAGATATGGTTATTGGTACAGATAGTACGTATCATTCAAAAGAATTCTTAGAAAAATCCCCATGGTTTAAAGAGGTATCTATTGCAAACTACTTTGCAGATACAATAAGTAGGATTAATCAGAGGAAATCAATAACAGACCTACTAGATTAACATATCAAAGTGGCATCATCTCAAATCTCTATCTTTTTGATGTGCTTCACAGTAGAAAATGAAGGTTTCCATATAAGCCAAACTTCATCAAAGTACTTCTCGAAGATATGATCTTTAGAAAATGAGTAGAAATAATCAATAAACGAAGCAACTTCAGGATCGGATACTGCAAAACTTTCTACATTACAAAGCAATACAATCTTACTTCCTGGTAATACTCCATCATAATGACCATTATCAAGCTTCTGAGATTTCAAATATATAAGTTCTTGAATACGTTCATTTGTATTCAGTACCAGATCTAAGGGACTTTCTTTTTTCTCATGCCTTATCTGAGACCATTTTTCAGCAGCTTCAGAGTTACGCGAGAACATATCCACCATCTCTATATACATATTTTCTGAGCATACTGCATCTGGTTCTTTTTTGAGGGGATCTCCATGCCGAAGGAAGACTATATTTACGTTGTTTACTTCGTTATACAACTCGAGAAATTCTTGGATAACAACTTTCTCATGCATTAGCTTATCAGCATCATGTTTATTCACCTTGTTCCTAAAGAAACTTAAAAAATCAATTTCTACAAAAACTGGTCGGGGCGACACGACTTGAACGTGCGACCTCTTGCACCCCATGCAAGCGCTCTAGCCATCTGAACTACGCCCCGTTATTGAGAATATTTTACTACAAACCTAATTCTGATGCATTAGCCTTCATCACATCTAAAGCTATCTGTATAAATTCTTCGAGGGAAATTCCTGTTTTCTCTATATCTTGTATCAGATCTCTTCTAACAGCTTTTGCAAAATCTTTTTTCTTAAGTTTTTTAGTAACGCTATCTACTTCTACACTCGCTATTTTTTTATCTGGTTGTACCAAAGCGCATGCTACTAAAAATCCTGAAAGATTTTCAGACGCTGAGAGCGCATAATCTAAATTATTTTCTCGTTTTTCTTTAATGTCTGGATGTTCTTCATAGTGAGCACGGATGGCATGATACACATCCTCATCGATATCTATACCTATCTTAAGTCCTTCTTTTTCAAGTATTTCATCAAATTTAATAACATGCCATTGTGGATCTTTATTAACATAATCAAAATCTAGGTCATGTAACAATCCAGATAATCCCCATTTCTCAGGATCTTCTCCTAATCTCTTTGCTACTGCTTGCATTATTAGATCACTCTCCCGCATATGGAATTTAAGCCATGGAGTAGTTATATATTTCTCTAACAATTTATTGCATCTTTCTCTAGTTATCATTTTCTGCAATTTCAATTAATTTAGCTCTTAGTTTTGCCTCATTTATGAAAAGTACTCCTTGCATTCCGAATTTGTTAGCCTGCCTGATATTGTTTCTATTATCATCTATGTATACAATATCCTCTGGCTCCGTTTGTATTGTCTTCAAAAGATTTTTGAATGATTCGTCTGAGGGTTTACTACAACCTGTATCCTCAACAAGAATAATGTTTTTGAAATATTTTAGGAAATTAAATTTTGAATCGAGCAAATATATAGCTTCTTTGGATGTATTTGAGAACAAATGGATAGTAATATCTAAATCATGAAGTTCTTTTAGAAGTTCCAACATATCCAGATCCATTTGACGGGTATTTTTATTTAAGAGCACACCATTAAAATCAAATACTAGAGCAAGAATCATATGCTAGAAGTGTGTATAGTAAGTTAAAAAAATTATTAAAAACCCTAATAGTCATTTATATAATACCGCCTCACATTGAAGCGAAGCGTCATAATTCAATTTCTAAAATTACTTGATTTGGGCTTGTACCCGCACTTAATTTATATTCCACTTGTGATGAGAATCCCGATATTGTATATATGGTTGATTCTCCTGGTTTCTCAGTTTGCATTGCTAAGCTTCCTGGCAAAGAGATGCCATCTACAGCTAGATATACCTTATCTGTTTTCAGGCTTGTGAATGTTACAACCAAATGATTTTCAGAATCATATGCTGCATTGACATTTGGAATTGGATTAGTATCAGTGCTACTTACATTCCAAACAAATTTTAAAACTCCTCCACTTATACCATATGTATATGAGCTAACTGTTGCGCCTTTTGAGGCATCTACGCCTGTGATGGATTGTGGTTGAGTACTATAACTGGTACTTCCCGTGTCTACTGTGCTAGAAGATTCTCCTGGATATTGTACATATATCGTTATCTCCCAATTATCTCCTACTTTTTCTGATATTAGCTTGAATGCCGTCTCTTTGGTTACACCGATATCATACAGTTCCTCTGTCTGATCAGATGATACATTGTGATACAGTCTAGATATACCCTCCTTATTTATACTCACCTCTTTCTGATACCCTATTCCACTGTTATCTTTTTCTATCTGATTAAAATCCAATCTAATCACACCTAAGCTACTCTTGTATTCTGCAATTACATTGGGATCATCCGTACCAGTAGAGGAAAGCGTAAAGACGAATTCATGGTAGTCTGCATGAGAGGTATTGCTGACCTCTTCAATTGTGTACTTAGATGAAGAGGTTGCACCAACTGTCTGAGATTCGGTTGAGAAACCAGTAATGGTTTGGGCCTCCTCCTCTTCCTCAGTACCAGTAGTTGAGGTATCCGTTTCTTCCTCTTCTTCGTTTGTAGTATCTGTGTCAGACTCTTGTGAAGTTTGAGTATCATCACTGGTGGTATCGTCTGTGGTAGTTGGCTTCTGCTTGAAAAAAATCAGGTAGACACTAACGCCTACTATGAGAGGTAATATTAGGAACCATACGATCTTCTTTATCATATTTTATTCCATAAAATATTATTTATTAATACTACCACAATATGTTAGTATATTGGATATATATCTACACAAAACTGCCATGGCTAAAGAGATCAATATCACAGATACTGGGAAGTCCGAGATTAAAGATACAAATCCTGTTGCGGAGCCTCAAATTCCAGAAACCAAGGAAGTCGTAAAAGAAGATATTCAAGATGAGAAGGTTGAGTTGAATATCCCTAAAAAGAAACTTAATATCAAGAACTTCATATTTCCAATAGTCGCAGTACTTACATTACTTGGTATTGCAGGTTTCTATTACTTCGGCATATACAAAGTAAAACCACAACCTTTGGAAAATATTTTTTCTTTCAATCAAGACTATATAACTTCGGATGCTCCTACTGGAACTTTCAAACATATTTTACCCTTGCTATCAAAACCAACAGAGCCTAGAACAGAGGAAAGCCCATTAAATGGATTACTCTTTACCAAATCTGAAATGGATAAAATGCTGGTCAGGAGAGCAGTTTCTGTTATGACTAATAACCATGCCGATGCGAGACCATTATCTAGCCTTAACAGTGCAGATATTGTGATTGAAGCCAATGCTGAGGGAGGTATTACTAGGTTAATGGCAATATATTGGAGTCAGGCACCTGAGAAGGTTGGCCCTATACGAAGTATTCGAAACTATTTCTTAGAGTGGGCATTAGAATATGATTCATTGATAATCCATGATGGTTGTGCATCCTCAGAGGATCCTAGAACGAATGCATGTGGGAACCTTGATAACTATGGTGCAAAAGATATTGCCACAATTGGTGCTTGGAGATGGAATGATGGCAGGAGAGTTGCACCACACAATGAGTACAGCTCCATTACCTACGCTTGGGAATATGCAGAAAAAGTGAATTGGGATGGATTCCCTTCAAGTTTTGAGAAATGGAAATTCAAAGCAGATGCAGATATTTCAAACAGAGGCGAAAAGACCAAAGTAGAGCTTACATTCCACGAGAGACTAATCAATAGTGGGTTATACAATGTAATATGGACATATGATCCTGATACAAACTCATACCTAAGAATGGTTGGTGGACAAGCCGATATAGACCAAGAGACAAAGACACAAGTTCATGCCAAGAACATCGTAGTACAAGAAGTCTCGATGGTTCAATCGGGAGACGACAAAGGTCACCTAATTATTACTACTATCGGGCAAGGGGATGCGACATTCCTCATAGATGGGAAGATCACCACAGGTACGTGGAAGAAGACTTCTAGAACAGATAGAACCACATACTACGATAGCCAAGGCAATGAGGTGACTTTTAATAGAGGAAGAATATGGGTCGAAATGTTAGGTACATCTGATGGGAAATTTGATATAATTGAGCAATAATATTAAGCAGGTTGGGGAACTATGCTAAAAAATCTTTTTATATCAAAAGTTAGGATCAGAATCCTAGAGCAATATATGCTCGATCTTAACGCATCTTTCCATGTCCGAGGTTTAGTTAGAATTCTTGATGAAGAGATTAATGCTGTTCGTAGAGAGCTGCTAAATCTTCAAGATGCAGGGCTACTCTACTCTAAGAAAGATGGAAACAAATTGGTATATCGTCTAAACAAAAAATGTCCTATACTGCAGGAACTTAGAGGCATGTTCTACAAAGAGTCAAATATTGGCAAAGCAATACTCAAAGTTGTAGAGGGTATTGAAGGGGTACAAGTTGTAGTACTAACTGAGAGTTTCATTAAAAATAGATATGATAATCCTACCGATGTTGATTTTCTCTTCATTGGTAATATGAACATTCGAGAACTCTCCAAAGCGGTTAGTGAATTAGAAAAAGATCAGAAACGAGAGATTAGATTTAGCGCTATCACAAAAGAAGACTTTGATTTTGCTAGAAAAAAGAAAGAACCATTCTTGATGAACATCTTAGAAAAAGATAAGATGATCATATTCGGACAGATATCTGACTTACTTTAACAGATGAAATTACCAAAACTAAAACTGAGCTTGAATCTCAAGCCCTTGTTAAACTACACATTAATAATAATTGTCACATCTCTTTTTTTAGCTGCAATATTCATTGCGCTCCCTTTGACTGAAAAATATTTCTCGAAGGTTAACTACAATTTAACTTTAAAAAATGGGACATATTGGTCGAAAGAGTATATTATCTCCGCGGAAGATACATCCGTACAATCATTAGAAGATATTAATGATATTTTCTTCAAAAGACTTGAAGGTTTTGGAGTTGAAGAGATTTCTTCCAGCATAATCGATAACAAGATTCACATAACTATAACGTCTGCAAAAGATCAATCACTGGTCAGAGAACTTTTAGCTAATCGTTTCTCAGCACAGATAGTGACAAGGAAAACTGATGTAAATTTTGAGAATAGTGGTGATCAATATGCATATATTTATGCAACAAACTATGATGCTACAGAATGGGATAGAAGTGATTTCAGAAATGTTTATATAACAAAATTAAAAACTAATAGCGGAGAGCAATCCTACTTTGCAATCTTTAAGCTCTGGGCGAATAAAACCGAAGCTTTTAACACATTTCTAGAGAAGTACAATGGTCAATATATCGGCGTAAATCTAGATGGGTTTGTTACACCATATTTGGTCGATACCACCCAACAGATATTTGCGATTCCCATCTCCACTGAAGATATACAACAGATTAAAGTTATGTCACTGCTTTACAATTCTGGGTTAATAAATACCGACTGTACTATTGAATCCGAGGCAGAAATCACCATTGATACTCCCGCAGTAGATTATATCGGAATCGCGATTGCGATAGCTGCAAGCATTATTATCATGTATACGTACCTTGTCATCTCAAAAAGTATAGACAAACAAAGAGCCGCGAAGGTCTTAATCGCCACGACTCTCTCAGCATCACTGTATATCGCATTTCTAAAGATATTTAACGTTCCCGTTGATCTTAACTACTTGGCGGTAGAGATGATATTACTAGTTGTAACAACCTATGTACTAAGTGAGAACAAAGATTCACATTTCTACATTGAGCTTTTCCTTCTGATACTGCTTGCTTCAACAACATTCTTAACAAGTGGCACTTTAAGTCAATTAGCACAAAACGTTCTGTTATTAACCGCACTCTCGAAAATATGTTTGATCATTTCTGGATGGTATTTAAATAAGATAAAGAAAATATAACTATGGAAATATTTACAAATCTTTGGAATAGCTGGACCTCCTATGAGAAGATTCTCCTTGGAATCCTTCTTTTGATAATACTCTTAGCCATACCCACACTGGTTTGGATATTTACAAAAAATAAGAGATTCGCACTTGTCTCTCTATTCTCAATCTTGATATCTGGTTTCCTCGTATGTATTACTTTCTTAATAGCAAATTTAGCATTTAAGGTAGAAGTTACGGATATATTTAAAGTTGTACCATTTGTTACAATTTTTGTTGTTACACTGAACATTGGTACCGCTGTAGGATATTTCATGCAAAATTACAAAAGAAAAGATTTCTCGATATTGGAGATCAAAAAAGAAATGAAAAATGATACCATAAGGTTATCGCTATCCATTACTTTGCTTTTAGTCGCAGTTGCAGTACTTTCACCATCTTTAATACTTCCCCTTCTTTTTGCTCTTGGCGATTCTCTAGCTACTTTGTGGCTTACATATTTCTTGGTGTATAAATTGATTAAATAGCCATGCGTTCAATTATTGTCATAGCCGGACCTACTGCTTCAGGGAAA
This sequence comes from uncultured Candidatus Saccharibacteria bacterium, assembly GCA_964465815.1. Taxonomy (GTDB): domain Bacteria; phylum Patescibacteriota; class Dojkabacteria; order SC72; family SC72; genus UBA12078. The sequence continues at coordinate 22,710 of CAYXLF010000001.1, read as the reverse complement.
TCTAGTATTGCTATTGATTTAGCAAGAAACATTAACGGCGTTATTATAAACGCCGATTCGAGACAGATTTACAAAGAGCTTTCTATTGGTACTGCGAGACCATCTGAATCAGAGATGGAGACCATCCCCCACTACCTCTATGGCTGTGTATCTGTAACAGAGGAGTACAATATCCATAAATACCAAAAAGATGTACTTACACTAATAGATACCATTCCAGCAGAGAAACAGATTATACTTGTTGGAGGTACAGGGCTATATATTGATTCTGTTATATTTGGATATGATCTGGATTCAGAAAGAGATAACAAAGGGCAACGAGAGGCACTTGCATCCCTGACATTGCAAGAGCTTCAATCTAGAATATCGCCAGATGTGCTTGATCTGCTAAATGAAAGTGATCGAAGCAATTCAAGACGTTTGATTAGAATAATTGAAAAAGAAGGCACCCTCTCAACACGAAATATGACACCCGTATTTCCATGTAAGTATTTTGTCGTAGATTTCCCGAAAGAAATACTTGAAAAAAATGTAATGCAGAGAGTGGAAAAGATGTTTGAGCAAGGGTTAGAAAAAGAGGCAAGGGATGCTTTTGAGAATGGGTATTACCAATACCCTGCACTACAATCCATCGGATACCAGGAGTTCTTACCATATTTTGAAAGGGTTCCACAATATACTCTTAACGATGTAAAAGATGCGATTGTAAAGAATACGATGAAATATATCAAGCGACAAAAAACATGGTTTAGAAGAAATCCAAATGCGATATGGGTCACATCATTAGAAGAGATTCTAACCTACGATCTCTAATCCTTCCGGTGTACTTTTAATTATTCTTAAAGCATTAACATAGAAGTGAGCTTCAGAGATATTTAATCCCTTTGCAATTCTTGAAAGATCCCTAGAGATATTCATATATTCCTGATTGCTTAAATCTTTACTAACCCTACCCAATACAAGATGCGGTATGAAATTAGTGTCATCACTTTTTCTTAAAAGCTTTCTCAAATCTAGGTACATCTTTCGCATCTCCTCTCCGCCTTCCTTGACATCAAGATAGATCAATTCTTTGTATTTTCTTGAGATACCAAGTTTGCTTGCATTAAATACAACCTTGAAGGGGTTGAAACTATATTTAAGTAATTGGTGCTTTAACAAAGGAATCTCAACAAATGGAAGCCTCACATTGATTGGAATCATAACCATGTGGTAGCTATCCGGATTACTCCATCTCACAGATATATCCAGATCGTCAAAAACTTTTCCAAGTTCAGAAGATATTTTTCGTATCTTTACATTAGCTTCCTTGTCAGGGCAGAATCCCAAGAAAAACTTCATTTTTTTACTTAGATATTTTATCTATCCCTCCCATAAAAGGCCTTAGTACCTCAGGTACTGTAATGGAGCCATCTGCTTGCTGATATGCCTCTACCAATGCAACCATTAATCTACTTGTGGCCAATCCAGATCCATTAAGGGTATGCATAAATCTTGGTTTTCCACCATCAGCAGGTTTGTACCTCATATTTCCTCTTCTCGCCTGATAATCAGTGGCATTAGATACGGAACTGACTTCATAGTATGTATCCATCGTTGGCATATATACCTCAATGTCATAGGTTCTGGCTGCAACCGCAGAACAATCCCCGGCTGCAAGTTTAACCACACGATAGTGTAGACCCAATTTCTTTACCAAATCCTCAGCTTTAGCCACTAACTCCTCAAATGCTTCCGTTGATTTATCATCCGCAGTAAATTGGTACATCTCAACTTTGTTAAACTGATGCATTCTGATCAAACCTTTCTCACTTGCACGATATGTGCCCGCTTCTCTTCTGTAGCATGGTGTGTATGCAAAAAATTTCTTAGGGAGATCTTTTTCTTCTAACACAGAATCTCTGTAAATATTTGTCAAAACAGTTTCAGCAGTAGGAACTAAACACAATCCATCCTGCACCCAATACACATCCTCTTTGAACTTTGGAAGCTGACCTGCAGCATAGGCAGATTGCTCAACCACAAGATTAGGAGGAATAATCATCTCATACCCCGAGTTATTATGCTCAGATATGAAGAAATTGATCAAAGCCCATTCTAACCTAGCACCTAAACCTTTGTACATTGGGAAATTTGCGCCAGATATCTTTGCAGCAGTCTCTAAATCAAATATATCTAAATTCTTCCCTAACTCAACATGATCCTTAATCTTGAAATCAAATATAGGTTTTTCTCCAACAGTTTTAATCACTTGGTTATTTTCCTTCTCCCCAGCAAGCATATCCTCATCTGGGATATTTGGGAACACAGCCATCTTTGCCTTAAGCTCTACCTCTACCGCCTTTAATCTCTCTTCAATACCTTTTACCTCTTCTGCCTTTATCTTCAAATCTGCAACTAGTTGCTTAAATTCATCTCCACCTTTCTCCACCTTGGCCATCTTCTCATTAAACGCATTCTGCTCTCCTCTCTTTACATCATATTCTGTTTGGAGTTCTTTTCTCTGGTTATATAAATTAACGATACAATCCAGATCTAGCTCTTCGGGTTTCATTCTTTTCAGTAATCCTTCTTTAACCTTTTCTTTATCTTCTACTATTTTTTTAATATCTATCATCTGTCTATTTCTTTAATTTAAATATACAAAACAAAAATTTTGAAAGTAATTAATTCGTCCTCCTAGAGGACTGAAGATGATGATGAGTTGTAAAAATATCTTCTCATTTCTAGGTTTATTATATTCTCCCCATCTGGTATTATCAAGATTATGTTACAGTACAACAAGAAATTTAAGCAATTAATTGAAGAATCTAAGAATATTTTGATCATTACTCACAGAAGTCCAGATATTGATGCTTTCTGTAGCATGATTATGACCAAGCTTTTCATCGAGCAACTAGATCCTAGAAAGAATGTTGTTATGAAGGCAAGACAGATGCCTACTGCAAATCTCCCAGGGATGAAAGCTATCCACGTAGTAGAAGAATTAAGAGAAGGAGAAGAGGATTTAATAATTGTTACAGATGCTGGGAAGATAGATCTATGCTTAGATTTTGCCCGAGATCAATTAAAAGATACCAATAAGGAGATTGTTTGCATCGATCATCACACTGAGGTTGAGAATAACGCAGATGGTTTTGTGATTAATGAAAAGAGAAGCTCTGCTACAGAGCAGGTATTTGCCAGTTTCAAAAATATACTAGGGAAGAAATTTGTATTAACAAAAGATATTGCAGAATTAACCCAATACGGAATAGTTGCTGATACAGGGAGATTTCTCTACGAAACAACTACTCCAGATACTCTAAGAGTATTTGCAGACGCGAAACAAGTTTCCGATGTGGATATGGAAGCAATGTCATACAACGCTGCGAAATTCCCCAAAGAAGCTACACCTGCAATCATCTCATACTTGAAGACGCTAACTATTGAGAAGGATATGGCATATATGTATATATCACTTGATGAAATTGAGAAAGAAGGACTAAGCAAAACAGGGGTCAATGAAGCACAAGCATTCCTCAGAGACAAATACATCAGATTCATACAAGGTGTGCATTGGGGATTTATCATAAAACCGGATTTTGATAACCCAGATACATGGTTCGTGTCATTCAGAAGTACAAAGGGATATCAAGAAGTTGGTGATATAGCACAAGCACTTGGAGGAGGAGGACATCCATATGCGTCGGCATCCCCGATAAAAGCGAAGACTGCAGAAGAAGCATTAAATATTGTTTTGGAACAAACTAGACGCTTCGCTTCGAAGTAAGCCCTTATCTTATCAATCACTATCTGAGATTTCCTTGTGTTTTAGAAAACTATAATGTTATCCACCAGCACTTACAAATTTCCTAATATTCTTGCTCCATACCCAGTAACTAAACCTTAAAAGAATAAAAGCTATTCCCGCACCAATAATTAGAAGCACAGGACTCTCCCTATTAGTTAAAATTTCAACCGGAACGGTAGAAACAAAAGCAATTGGTATCACCGTATGGAAAATCAACTGTAATGTACTTGCGTATATATTAGTTGGGTATCGTGTTAATCCTAGAATCTCCTTAGCAATACCCATAAATCCACTTCTTGGAATAGAAAGTGTAAAACTTGCAAAGAAAAGATATATTGCATACCAAATAATTGCAGCAACAACAATTGCGCACACAAATAGCAATACATTATTTAAAAATATGCAGGTCCAATTAACAACAAAATAGTACCCTATCAATATCACTCCGGAAAGCGCAGATATTAAGTTATACATTGAGAAATCCCCAAAAGATGTCAACCAAGCAGAAGAGATTGGTTTTGTAAGTGTAAAATCAAAATCTCCATCCACTACGTATCTTTCTAACATAGAGAGATTTACCCCAAACAAAGCCCAACCCGAATAGTTCAAAAGATTCCATATTCCCAGAACAAGATATGCCTCCGACCTTGACCAACCCACAAGATATTTTTGATCTCCAAAAACCACAGAAAGCAAGAGTAGCTGTGTGAGAACTATAAAGATGGTTCTTAAGAATCTTACAAAAATCTCTCCCTTATACATACGGCTCTTCTTCATACTAGCCCTTAGGCATAATACCCATATCTTCCAATATCTAAACAAATTTTCTCTAAATACCTTCTGCTGCATATCTTCTAATAGCTATTGAGTAAAAAACTTTATACACAAAATACAAAGCAACTAACCATATTAATCCAATAATAAAGCCTGTGTAGATATCATAATTGGTCACTCTTCCTATCAATATCTCTATTGGGAAAGACAATGTATATCTAAAGGGTAAAACTTTCAAAGCAAATTCGGCTACGAATGGAAGTATTATTAAGGGGATAAATTCCCCGGAAAGTAATGCTGCGATATTGAAATAGAATATTCGCATTCCTTCCATATTTTTGTTGTAGAATGCTAACAAAGAGAAGATATTTCCTAATAAGAAATTAATTAAAAAACCCATTACAATTGCCAGAATGGCTAGAAATATTAAGTATGGGTTAAAATCCGTTATCCAAAGATCCAGTTTAATAGCTAAAAACATCCCAAGTAGGAATGCCGGAGCAGATACCATAAGTCGAAATAGATTTGAACCGAGGTTATTACCAATATAGCAGTTAAGATAACTTGTAGGCTTGAGCAACAAGTTCGAGAATTTTCCGTTTAGGATTTGCCTAATACCCTCCTCTGGCGTTATATCTGCCATTAACCTCCCGACAATCAGCATTATTACGTAGTATGTAACAATATATGCTTGATCTATACTCCCTGTGATCTTTGAGGATGCTAACCATACAAAACACAATCCTGCAATTTTTATAACATCTGCAATAACCCAAGAGATCAATTGCCCTTTATGCATATACTCCTGAGAGAAGTATAGTGTCAGATGTTTTTTAATTATTTCTTTCCAGTTATTGTTCTTTTTTACTCTTTCTCTCATTTTCAAGTTCTTTTACCTTCCACATAAATATTTTGCTTTTATCTTTGGCATTAGGATAATCAATTGTAAAACTGTAAGCCATCTCTAGTATTGCTCTTGGTTTTTCTTTTGCCCATTTAATATACATTGTTGTACGCTTCGTATCTCCTAACTTCCCGGCTAACCTTAATCCATATACTTGATATTCAGTAGATATGTATTTGTGTTTGTCTCCAAACATTCTTTTGGGATTATCTTTTATTTCATCCATATTGAAAAGCTCTGGCTGTTTGGTTTCTTTCTTTTCCTCTGTTTGTGGCTTTAGGTTTTTTAATATATCCGATATGGATTCCATATATTAATGATATCAGAAATATATATATTAAAGGATATTGACCCATAATATTCTATCTGCTAAAATCACACCTGTTCATTTCAACTGAATATGTCTGATGATGAGTATCAAGTACTCCCCTACTTGAATAGAGTGTGGAAGGTGTCTTCCTTTCCCTGGGAAAGATTATCTTCCCCACTCTCTCGTCATCGTTTGGCTTTGATAGCTCAACTGGAAGAGCACTGCAAATAACCGCAGAGTATTAAGGGTTCGAATCCCTTCATGGCCACTCGTTTAACTCGGTGCTCAGACAATATTTGGTCCCACGGGATCCGATATTCACTCTGTGTGAAGCCGAGACGAGGAAACGATCCCCAGTGCACCACGTGCAGGACTTCTCTTATGAGAGCACACCTGGGGATCGTTTTTCTATTTCTTTTCCTCTTTTTTAATATTCTCCTTGAATCTGACTCTGTCCTTGTATATCTGTTTTGTAGTATTCTCAACCTCTACTCTCATCTGTGGGAAGAAAGTACCCTCTCTACCAGAAATATCTTCTAAGAACCAGAAAATTCTCTCACTCTGACCATAACCACTTACAGGAGGCATACCATATTCCAACATCTCTACAAAATCAATATCCAACATCTGTGCTTCACTATCTCCACTATCCCTCATAGCCTGTTGCTCAAGGAATCGATCTAATTGGTCTTGAGGATCATTAATCTCAGAATAACCATTACCCAATTCACTACCAGCAATAACCACCTGGAACCTCTCTGTTAAATCAGGATTATCCTGATGTGATTTTGCTAAAGGCGAAACAAACTTAGGCTGATTTACCAAGAATGCAGGACCTGATATGGTAGCTCTAATAGCTTTCCAAAGTGTATCTATCATCCTATTCCTATTCACCTCTCCACCCATCTCAATGTTATTCTCCTTAATCACACTCAACATCTTTTCGTCAGAATCGTTAAAGATATCAACACCAAACCTCTCCTTTATGACGGAGGTATAGTCTATCTCCTTCCACTCATTCGCTAAATCAAAAGTATGTCCTCTGGTTGTAAACTGAGTCTTCCCATATACCTTGCTAGCAATCTCTAAGAATAGGTCATGTACCAACTGCATATTATCCTTGTAATTTGCATAAGCCCAATACCACTCAATATCATAAAATTCCTGAAGATGCTCATCATCCATACCTTCATTCCTAAAGTTAGGGCCAAAAGTATATATTTTTTCATACCCACCACCAATCAATCTTTTCTGATACAACTCAGTGGAAATTCTAAGATAGAAATCTTGATCCAAGGCATTGTGATGAGTTATGAATGGAGTAGCATCTGCGCCACCAGTTACAGCTTCCAATACAGGAACCTCTACTTCCATAAATCCATGATCTCTCAAGAAATCTCTCTGTACCTGCCAGAATTTCGCTTTTCTTTCAAAAAGCTTCAATGATTCATTATCTACTACTAAATCCAAATATCTCCTTCTAAATATCTGCTCCTTGTTTTCTAATTTTCGAGGAATTGGTCTCAAAGCTTTAGTTAAGAGACGAATACTCTTAACCATAACGGTGATCTCACCTGTTCTTGTCTTCCCTATCGTTCCATACAATTCAACAAAGTCGGCAAGATCCAAAAGATACAATTTATCCCAACCTAAATATCCTTTTTGAAGATCCTCAACTAAGTCAGATTCTCTGATCATTAACTGAATACTTCCTGTCTGATCAAGGATATTCCCAAATACCAATTTTCCATGCTCTCTCCAAGCTATGATTCTACCTGCCAAACATACGTCTTTCCCATCAAATTCCTCAAATTTGTTTAATACTTCTCCGTTAGAATGATCCCTGTATGATTTTGCTGGATATGGGTTAACCCCTAACTTCTTAAGCTCTGCGAGTTTGTCTAATCTTACCTGTCTTTGTCCGAGTAGATCACTTCTTTGAGTATCTTCCATGCGTGAGCTTAAAAAAGTTATATAAATAATAGCGTATTATATCACAAGGGACATAGGGTATTTAAACTCTTCTTTCAGCAACTAAGTCCTCAGAAACAACCATTATTTTTTTACTTCGCCCACTAACCAGTACCTCCCCATATAAGGAGCATTCTGGATCCAGCGATACTAGTTTGTAATCTCCCCCTGGAACTATAAATCTGTACTTACCTTCATCATTGGTTACTCTCTTTGCATAGATTCTATTAAACTCCGTCTCCATTAGGCCTAACTCTATACCATTTTTGCTGTCTCCAGAGCGGTCTGTAACTGTACCAAATCTGTACCTCGCTTGCCTTCTCCTTATCATTCCTAATATTATTAAAAATACATATATTATGAGAAGAATAAGGTTCAAAGTACTGTTTAGTTTGATGTAAGAAACGATTGAGAATACTAATCCTATGAACATTAGTATATTTAGAGCCGAAGATGTTAGGTTTATCAATTTATGCTTAGTTATGGTATTTGCATATTCTGCATTTGATTTGTCCAAAGGATCCACTGGTATTGAGTAGCTTATACTTGATGAAGAATCATAATTGAAGTTTCCTCCTCCATAGATATTCTCATACGGTAAGTCTTGAGTACCCGTAATAAGCATCGATGGAAATTTGTAATTGTTTACTTGAGTTACAATACTGTATTGACCACTTTCAATATCAGTTTCAAAGATACCATATACATCAGTTACCTCTGTAGCTACAAGGGTACCATCAGTTGAATATATTCTGACTATGGCATTACTGACCGGTTCTTTAGTTACAGAATCATATACTAGGCCGCAGTTCCTTTTCTTTCTACCGATACCAAAGAGAGCAAGTATCATTGAGAAGAATTTAGCTATATATGAAATAGTGTACGAGCTGCCTAGCCCTACAGATACTGCGGGAGATACCGCTATCAAAGCCAGGGTTGCAGCTGTAATATTTCGGGATGTTTGTTCTGAGATTGGAATTTCCTGAATTGTTTTTTCTACATACTTACTCGCTTCAGAGATACTTATCGTAAGAACACTAAGGACATCTTTGAGTGGTGTATCCTGCCTTGCTGTAGAGTCTGGGGTGGTGCGTGTTGGTTCCTCTATAGTAGAGGATGCTTTTATTATTTTCAGATTATACGTTGAAGTCGTTTCTGAATCTTCTCCTGTAATCATTATTAGTATATCGTTTATTCCTACTTCTAAATCAACAGAATATGAATCGCCCTGATCTACACTAACACCATTTACAGTAATAATTGATCCTAGGGAAGAAGCCGTTGGGATAATATTAATAGAATCAATATAAAAATCAACATTTCCTGTATATGAAGTAATTGATGGGTCGAACGCAGGAGATAATATGACTCCAGGAATCTCTAACGATGAAAGGGAGGAATCAGATGAAACATCCTCTGCAGATTTTGTAAGTGTAATGTTATATGTGGATGTTGTTAGGCCATCTTCTGCTGTGACAATTATAGGGATATTGGTAACACCAGTAGCTATATATATATTATGCGCATTCCCAGAAATTACGCTTGAACCTCGGACTGATATTTTTGCCATCGAGGATGACGCCGTTGGTATGACATTGATCGAAGCAAGTGTGGATGGTACAAAACACGAATATGCTTTGACTTCACTACTAAAACTTGGAGATAACATACAACCTGAAATACTTAAGGCTGATAATGAGGAAACCGTAGAAGCTGTATTTCTCGTGATCACAATACTATACGTAGAGGTTGCTACACCATCTTCTGCGGTAACAACAATTGAAATGTTATTCACTCCAGTTGCTAAGCTAATTTCGTATTGATTTCCTGACATCACATCCTCACCATTTATAGAAACACTCGCGCCTGGGAAAGCACTGATCGGAATAAAATCAACTGAGTCTACTACGAAATCTACGCTACCCGTATATGAAGTAACACTGCTATCAAATGCAGGAGATAATGTGAAGCCAGAGGTACTTAGCAAAGATAATGAAGAATTTGTTGATAAAACTTTGTTGTATTTCGCTAAGAACATGTTTCTATCTGATGGAGATGTGAAAACAGATTTCTCTAGGGCTATCTCCCCATCATTAAAATCTAGGGATCCCGTATAATAACCCGTGTAATACATATCATCATTAGAATCAAACAATATTTTATATGTCTCAGCATGAGAACTTGAATTTACAAGAATTACCTTAGAGAATACGTAATCTCCAGAAGAATTTAATTCTAGGAAGATTGGCTCTCTATAAGAAGTTTTCTTTTCTAAACTGAAAGTCGAAGAGTCTACTGTAATAGTGCTTGAGTTGGAAGACCCAGATAGAAAGATATTATTATCAGAATTTACCGCTAAATCAATTGCCTCATCATAACTAGCCCCAGCAAAGTTTTTACCCCAAATATATTCTCCGTTCGGGTTTAACTTTAACAAAAGAAGATCGTTATTTCCTATGGAAGTGACATCGACTGTCGGGAGCCCAGGATCCAGATCGACTGTACCATAAAAATCGGAGAAAACAAGAATATTATCATCCCCATCTGTTTTAAGTATCGAATTGATTCCAAAGGTTGTACTTGCAGAATTTATAAGTTGTGTCCAAACATAAGATCCATTTGTCGTCAGCTTAGTAACAAAGATTGCTTTATTCCCACCTGTCGGGGTTTTCTGGTCTACACCTGTACCAGGATTAAAATCTGCAAAGCCACCAAGAACATAACCGTTAAGTAAAATATTTTCTTGGCTATCTAATGCAATAGATTCAAATGTAAAATATGAATTACCAGTATTATCAAATTCCTTTGTCCATAAAATATTCCCAGATGAATCAAATTTCCTAAAAATTGGAGAAGAATAGGCATCACCAGAACTGTACCCCACCACAACACTTCCATTTTCATCAACTACTATATTGGCAGAAATCTGTCCACCTATTTGACTAGTAATAGGTGCTATATACGAACCTACATCACTTCCACTTCCGGTCGTATATTTGGAATTCATACTCTGTATATATGTTGAATCTCTCACAACATTTGAATATCTCACCCCATCAATAACACCATTAAATGGCAAATCATTTCCATCATTCGCATTTCCTATCTTTACATGGTTAGAACCCGCATAATTGATTCTCTCGGTAAAAGAGCCTGAAGCATCTAATGAGTTATTTACATACAATTCAAATGTTTTTTCTTCCCCATTAACAACTGCGGCAACGTAGTACCATGTATCAATGGCAAGATCTGTAGCTCCATCTAAATACTCTACCCCTGAGGTACCCATATCGTTAATACGAATTTGTAGCTTACCATTTGAGATACCAAAACCAAATCCCTTGTTGGTTGATGATCCTTTAGACATGATAGAACAATAATCATAGGCTCCACACGTTCCTTCTTTCTTTACATACGCCTCAATTGTAAATGTTTGGTTTTCAAAAAGAGAAAGATCCCCAATATCAACATAGGTTCCATTAACACCATCAAAGTCTCTACCTTTTCCATTCGAGGTACTAACAGTTGGTGCAGTACCGTAAAGAATGCCATCATTTGCAATGCCACTGTTATCACACACATCTCCTCCATCAGAGCAGCTATTATCAGCTACCTCATCTAAATTCCATAATCCCACCTCTCCTGTTGGGAAATCGTCTGCTCTACCCCAAACATAAGTTCCTGAAGAATTGAGCTTAATTAGGAAACCAGCACCATCGTGACCAGATTCAACAATTTGTTCTGCACTTACAGATGGATTCAAATCTAAATAATCCGTATATGTTCCTGCGAGAAATATATTCCCATTAGAATCTGTTTCTAAACCGTTAAAAGAGCCACTAATGATCCTAAAGAATTTAACCCAAACAAATTCTCTGTTACTGTTTAATTTCAATATGAAATGATTGGGAGATGCAGGACTCATTGCTGTGCCTTCACCAGGATCAAAATCTATAGACGTAGTCCCAGTATAGTAACCTCCTACAATGATATTATTATCTTTATCAATTGTAGATATATATGGTTTTTCCAGGGTGCTACTATTTCCAAAATCTAGCGTAGAGTCATATGTATAATAGGAAGCACCATCTATGGTGGGTTTCGTAATAGAAATTGTATAAGTGGTTGTCGTAGTTCCATCCTCTGCCGTTACTGTTACAGGGATTTCATTGGCTCCAGACATTAGGTTAACTCTTTTCGAACTGCCTGATGTGGCCGTTAGTCCATCGACCGTCAGTGTCGCCCCCACAAAAGCCGTTGTCCCAGTTACATTTACCGATCCAATCGATTGGGATACCGTACAAGTATACGAGGTCTCTGCTGCATCAAAAGTAGGAGATAATGAGCAATCAGAGACCGTTAGGGCAGAAAGAGATGAGTCCGTTGAAAGTTCTACCGCAGTACTTAAACTGTATAATTCAGTACCATATTCATTAGTCCAAGCTTCAAAGAAAAGCATATCTCCAACCTTGGTAAAATTTTCTGGATAAGAACCCTCTTCCAAAGCTGTATTTAAATTTGCCAGCATAACAGTACCTTCCTCTGTGCCATCAGATTTCCACGGTTCAGTATTGTATCCATTTTCTGTCTCGTCCGTAGCATTAAAATACAACATGCCGTTAACGGCTGTAATCTCAGAGATGCTTGAAGCATCACTTCCACTGTAAATATCCTTTACCATATGAGCCCCGCCAGCAGTTCCATCCGTAGTCCACAATTCTTCTCCATAGGCCCAATCTCCGTCTGCAGCTATAAAATATGCATTTTGTCCCATAACTACGGGGTATTCCGAGCTAGAAACCGAATATGCAGAATCCTCTATTTTCACCGTTCCAGCTTCTGTACCATCTGTTTTCCAAAGTTCATACCCAACACTTCCATATATCCAAAAATAGAGGCTTCCATCAAGGAGAAAAGGCCCGTTATAGCCACTTAAACCTATTCCACTTTTTAGTATCGCTGTACCCGCTACTGTCCCATCTGTTTTCCATATTTCTTGATCTGAGCTGCTAGTTGCAGTTCCAACAAAGAGCAGTACACCATTTACATAATCTAATGTCACAGCCCCTGCCGCATAGAAGCTAGTTATCCTAATCGTTCCGGCTTCAGTTCCATCTGAAATCCATAACTCATCTTTCCTAAGAAAAATATAATTACTCCCAAGTGCAGCTCCTGCAAATCTACTATATCCCGTACCTGAAGTTATATTCTTAATTAATAACGTTCCATCTGCTGTACCATCAGATTTCCATAATGCATTATCAATCCAAAAAAACAGTGTACCATCGACATCTATAAGCTCACTAGGGCTGCTATCTGCGCTTCCAGAAGTAATATCTTTTACCATAACAGTATTGGCTTCAGTTCCATCAGATTTCCATAGCTCTACTCCATTTGTTCCATCGGTTGCACTAAAATAAAGGACTCCATTAACATTCGTTAAGTTATCTGGGTATCCACCATTACTTCCAGCATAGATATCTTTCACCATCGATGTTCCATCAACCGTGCCATCAGATTTCCATAGTTCTACTCCACTTGTTTCATTAGTTGCACGAAAATAAAGAATTCCGTTAACATCAACTAATTTGTCAATATTAGAATCTCCCGTACCTGGATTTATATCTATCAAAAATGGATCGGCTGCATATGATTTCTGCAATCCTCCAAGTAGAGGAATTATGCAAAATAAAGAGAAGGTCACAAGGATTGAACACATTGAAACAAGCAGTATCTTGAGAGACTTTTTCATAAATGTTTAATCGTATGCAATATCCCAAACTATGTCAAATAGTATAGTCAAAATACTGATACATCATGATTGTGTCCACTGGTACAATTAAGATATAATCGGTAATAATAATTTCATCCTAATACCAATGGAAGACCTGTTACAAAAAGTCACATCTCTTTGCAAAAGAAGAGGCATAATATTTCAGAATTCTGAGATATATGGTGGCGTAGGAGGATTCTATGACTATGGTCCAGTAGGTGTTGAGATGAAAAACAATCTCAAGAGGTATTGGTGGAAGAATATGGTAGACAAGCGAGAGAATGTCGTTGGCATAGATGGTACCATTATCACTCATCCAAAGGTTTGGGAAGCGTCGGGCCATGTTAAAAGCTTCGGCGATGAAGCTGTTGAATGTAAGAATTGTCATGCAAGATTCAGACCGGAAGATGTAGAAGGTAAATGTCCAAGATGTGGTGGTACCGATTTCACAGAGGCTCGAAAATACAACTTACTCTTCAATACCGAGATTGGTGTTGTAGAGGGAGACAAGGTTCCTGCGTATTTAAGAGGTGAGGCTTGTCAGACCATTTATTTAGATTTTAAGAATGTTGTAGATTCCACCAGGCAACAGATTCCTTTTGGTATCGCACAGATCGGTAAAGCATTCAGAAACGAGATTACACCTAACAAATTCACATTTAGAACAAGAGAGTTTGAGCAGTGGGATCTTCAATACTTTGTACATCCATCCATGATGGAAGAAGCCTTTGAATATTGGAAGAATGAGAGAATGAATTTCTACAAAAATCTCTACCGAAAACATGAGAATCTGAGATTCTATGAGCATCCACAAGACAAATTAGTTTTCTATGCAAAAAAAGCATTTGATATTGAATATTTAGCACCATGGGGTTGGGCTGAAAACGAAGGTATTCATTGGAGATCTGATTATGATCTTACACAGCATAGTAAATTCTCCGGAAAAGATCTTTCATATACCGATCCTCAGACTGGTGAGAAATATATCCCTCACATTGTTGAGACTTCTGGTGGTGTAGATAGGACATTTTTGTTCCTCCTACTAGACTCGTATGAGGAAGAGGCACTTGCAAATGGAGAGATTAGAACAGTATTAAAAATTAATCCTGAGATCGCCGCATACAAGGCTGCAGTATTCCCATTGGTTTCTAACAAACCTGAGATCGTAAGTAAGGCGAGAGATATATTCGAGAAATTAACAGATACTAAGAAAGTAGTATGGGATGCAAGAGGAAATATCGGGAAAAGATATAGATACCAAGATGAGATTGGTACTCCATATTGTATAACTGTCGATTACCAGACATTGGAAGACAATACCGTCACAGTAAGAGACAGGGACACAATGGAACAGAAACGTGTAAGTATCGAAGAGCTAGCAAATCTCTAGCACTTTGTATTCTACAGTTTTTCCACTAACCTTGATTGTTACAGTCTGCCCTACCTTAGACTTCATTAAAGCCTTTCCCAAAGGTGAGTGATCTGAGATATAGCCTTTAAGAGGATCTGCCTCTAATTGGTCAACAATCGTCATCATCTGCTTTTTGCCTTTGAATTCAACCGATACTTTAGACCCTATATCAATCTTTTGTGGAGTACAAACTCTTTTGATAAAGATTTTAGCCTTAGATAGTATTGCTTTAAGCTCCGCAATTCTATTCTCAATCACCTCCTTCTCAACAAGTATTATACTCAAATCGTCGGTATCCTCACTCAAATCGTTTTGCCTGGCAGCTGCAAGATTACTTGAGAGTTCAGGTTTCTTAATGTTTTCTAAATCACTAAGCTCTTGCTCTAACTCTTCTTTCTTCTTTTTCGTAAGTAAAATTTTTTCTTTTTCTTTCATAGTGATAGGTTCTTAATTTAAACCCACTCTATAGTATATTATATATGACTGAAATTGCTGTGCAAACCATCCCTCAAGAATCGCCTATTTACCCTCTCTGAGACTCTCTCCATTTTTTAATTTTTTCATGATCTCCTGTTAAAAGTATTTCTGGGACTTTCCATCCATTGAATTCAATTGGTCGGGTATACTGCGGGTAATCCAAAGTCGTACCGTCATTAAATGATTCATCTACTAAAGATTCTTCGTTACCCAAAGCTCCAGGAAGAAGCCTAGTAACACCGTCTACTAGGACAAGGGATGCCAACTCTCCTCCAGAGAGTACATAGTCTCCTATGGAGAATTCGTAGTCTACCAGATGCTCATGTATTCTCTGGTCAAATCCTTCGTATCTTCCGCACAAGATGATCATATGGAGCTCTTTTTGCTCAGAAAAGTTCTTAAGATCTTTCTGTTCTAATTTTCGTCCTTTAGGAGTAGTTATGGCCACAATGGTATCTTTCTGTTTTAATTCCTGTATAGCTGCATATATTGGTTCTATCCTCATGATCATTCCTGGGCCACCACCACAGGGGGTATCATCTACACTTTGATGCTTGTCTGTGGTCCATTTCCTAAGGTTATGCACATTGATCTCCACGACTCCTCTTCCCTTGGCAGTTCCTACTATTCCCGTATTTATATATTCCTCCACGATATTAGGGAAGATTGTGATGATATCAAATTTCATAGTCTTTCATTAAACCAATCATAAGTTAAATCAATATTAAAATTCTTTTTAAAATGATTTTTAAATGATTCCTCCGTAACGGGTAACTCTATTTTTTCTAACATCTTTAAAAATTTCTCTTTACCTATTTCTTTGATTAAAATTTCTACCGCGAATCCTGATTCGGCATATACACCACCACCACCTTTATCAAAGAAATCCATGAATTTGACAAATTTTTGTGGTTTAGTTTTAACAACATTTTGTCCCGAAGTATATATCGCTATCCCTTCATTAAACCAAATAGGTTTATAGCTATCGAATAGTTTCTTTGAATAAAGATGACTTAATTCATGTTTTATTAATCTGAAATATTCTTCATCCGAATACGTATGATTACTTTCATTTTCATAAGATTCCGGAGACAACACATAAAAAACATTATTCGAGCTCATTGTTGTTCCAACCACCCAAGCTTCGGTTTCCTTGTTATATAACTCATTGAATGTTTTTCTATCTGGAACAAGATAGATTTTAGGAGGATTCTGATTCCAGCCAAGTTCATAGAATTTTTCTAATTCTTTGACTGCCTCTTTATAAAATTCTTCAACTTTTTCATTCATCGATGCTGTAATGTTAAAAACTTTTGCCATTGGGAAATATTATGTTTAAATATGGTACCGCCACGGAGAATCGAACTCCGATTGTAGGATTGAGAATCCTATGTCCTAACCGTTAGACGATAGCGGCATAACTCATAATTACGGGTGTAATTCTATCATATTTTCTCCCTATTGACATCATATACTCATAGTAATATCATGTTTTTCCATTAAATTCAGCGATGTCAGATATGAGTGAAAACATATATCAGACAACACTGTCCGGACTTAAAAAACTAAAGGATGAGCTCAAAGAGCGAGAGGAGATCCTAAGAGCGAAGATCGCAAATACCCTAAATGAAATGCGAAATCAGGGAGACTTACGCGAGAATGACGCTTATTCCATGGCTATCGAAGAACAACAGATTAATGAAGAAAAAATTCTTGAACTTAAGGATAAAATCAAATCTGCAAAAGTTGTCACAGACAAAAATAAAAGTATAGTTGGTATAGGAGATATAGTCACATTAAAGGGACAAAGAGACATTAAGTATGAAATCACGAGTGAAGACGAGGCAAATCCATTAGAAGGAAAAATCTCTCATCTATCCCCCATTGGAGAAGCCATAATGGGAAAGAAATTAGGTGCAGAAGTTACAATCTCTACACCAAAAGGTGATACAAGATATGTAGTCCAAGCTATTGATTAGTGTATTAGGGTGCCTTCCGCGAGAATTTCATCTATGTTGTTCTTAGCTACCAGATTCTTTCCACCACAAATGAAAAAGGAGATGTCTTTCTTTGCACAAAACTGAGCACATGTAGCATCTATTGGCATACTTGTGTTCGCTATATGGCCATCACCATCAGTAATTCCGAAAATCTTGTAATATTCATCCCATGTTAAATCTTTTATAGCTTTAGCATCTGGATCAGTATTTGGATCATGGTCATACACATAATCAATATTTGAAAGTTTGGACACCTGTGAGACTCCTAAAATATTCGCAAAAACTGCAGCATCCATATCTGTACTCCAACCAACTTTTAATCCACCACTAACTAATGCCTTGTTTCTACTATCCTGTAAAAATTCATAAGCATCTCCTAGTTTTTTCGGCAAATACGAGGAAGAGTCATTAAGATACCCTTGAACTAAAGCAGCATTGGTTTGAGTTACTTGCATTGCCACAGTGTGCAAGGCGTCCTGATTCGAAATCTCACCATTCATCTTTGCCTGTATCTCTCTGGAAAGACGACCACCTCCAACTATTATGGCCAATTTTTCAACTGAAGGAATCGTATGCCAATACCATTGTTTTACTTTCTCTAATAGTTGGAAATTGATATTTAAATCATCATCAAAGAGCACTGAGCCCCCTATCTTTAGTACAATTTTTTTATCTGTCATAGCGTTAATATTAGTGTTAATGCAAGTATTACATACAAAAATGGCAAGATGTAATCAACAAGGTGTATCTTTCCTGCAAATCTAATGTTCCATATAGATATAACTAAATAGAAAGCTAAGGTGCTAATTAATGGAATTACAAAAATATTTGTATTCCAGAATATCGCGGTTAAGAGAGCAATAAACAAAGAGCTTAGCATAGATATACCTAACTCTATTACACCAATTCGTCTATGCAATTTTAGCGAGAAAATTAATAATACAAATGCAGATACAAATACAAGGAGAGAAAAGATTGTCAGAGAAATGCCAACCCTTATATAAACATTAACCAACAGATAAAGAATTGTTATACATATGAAATCAAATATTGCTCTAGTCGCATTTGCAACAGAATATATTTTGTTTAAGGAGCTTTTAACATTTAGGAAGAGTACCAGGAACAAGACCATGCAAACGCCTAATACTACATGCCCTAAAACCATATTTCTATTGAAATACAAAAACGCAAGGATAGAAGAATAAAAAATTGCAGGAAGAACAAAATAACTAAAGAATCTTTCTTTTAACGATATTCGCACGATAACATCACTGTATTTAGAAATTTTCTTCCCGGAATATTTTCCAAATGCTCTAACAAACCAAGTTTCCAAAAGTAAGACTCCCATGACACCAGTTAATATCAATGTAAAATCTCTCGTTATTGGAACAAGATAGTTAAAAAATTCTGTCAAAACCAGAAGCATGAATAAATAGGCTAAATCATTTTGTACTTTTAATCTATATTTTTTCACTGGGCAGTGTTTTAGTTAATTAAACCAGTAAATCCATTAAATATTGCAACCGTTAATATTAGCCACCATGCACCAATCGTAAACAGATCTCCAACCATTTCTTTCAATTTGCCTTTCTTCCAGTATACAAAAGTTTCAAGACATAGTAATACAAATATCAGAATTACAATACCTACACTTATTTGGTCTCCTATATTTGCGTTAAGAAGACTTAAGATTATATTTGTCTTTTCATTATCGGTTTTAAAATACTCTGTAATATCAGTCTGAGAGACGTTACCTAGGATATCTGAAGCCATAATGACAATTTTTGTTCCTAATCCACTTGATGGTATTTCAACTGTGATATTTTCTTTGTCTTCCGACGTAATCGTGATTGTATTCGCGCCATTGACTATACGAAGATCCGTCCATGTATTGTCAATCTGGAATGCCAATGTATATGAATCGGGATTTTTGTTAACAGTTATCGATGCAAGATCTACAACTGGTGCAGTAGAATCAATGGAAAAGCTAATCTCAGGAGAAACAACATTCTCTCCTTTAACCTGAGCTTTTAGAACATGCTCCCCCTCTGCCCAATCCCCAGATTTGTCATACTCCCAGCTATTTCCACTAGAAGATGTCTCGCCAACAACCGCAGAGTTATCTAACACTTCGACAACATACTCTCCCGATACATTTACCGTCTCCCCCTGAATATTTAGGCTAGGATCTGTAGATATGGAGGATTGTACTGGTGATGTTATTCTTATACTTTTGATCTCGCCGTGTTCATTACCCACCACTGTTCCACTAGAAGATTTGGTACTTCCAGATGTAGAGGTTCCAGCGACACTTGTTGTTAAATTACCAAACATCTGTACTACAAGAGTTGTTTGCTTTCCTAAAAGAACGCCTTGTACTACTGCCACACCTATATCCTTATAATTTCCACTCATGATATTGGCAGCATGTGTTGGGCTTGCCATCCATGCCTCATGCACTCCCTCCGCCGTCTGGAAGCCTTTTGCAAGGTTCTCGCCTGCATAGACATAATTGTACCCTTCTGCCCTTATGAACTGCCATGGAGTCTCTCCGTTGGGTCCGAAGTGATCCCAGTACTGTTGCTCAAACATATTATTTGCTTTAGCCAACGCTGCGGCATCCAGTTGTGAATTTTCATTTAATGCATTAAGTCCACTTGCCGTTCTCTCTTGATTGGTCAGATTGATAATATTCCCAATGGATATGGAACTCGCTTCCACTTTACTTATGCCAAAAATACCTCCAAAGCTATTAACAAAAACTATGAGAATAGAATATGCTACCAAAGCCACTTTTCGAAGTAAGTATGGTTTGTATCTGTTTTTTTGAGTTGGAATAAAGAAGTTCTTCATATGGGCATTGTATATACTTCCCTAGTTTAAAGTATTTATTTCAAATAGTCGAGCCTTTATAACGAAAAAGGACTCTTTCGAGTCCTTCTCCATTTTCCTTATCTGCAAGGAAATGCCGGCGGCACTTACTTTACTGCAGATTTCAAAGCTTTTCCAGGTTTGAATGCTGGAACTTTGGTTGCAGGTAACTTGATCTTAGCAAGAGTCTTTGGATTGATTCCAGTTCTAGCAGCTCTTGTTCTGACTTCAAATTTACCGAAACCAGTTAAAAGAACAGGTTCACCATCTTTAAGAGAACCAGAGATTGCCTCGAGGACTGCGTCCAAAGCATCACCTGCTTGTCTCTTTGTTAAACCTGTTGATGCAATTTTATCAACTAAATCTTTTTTTAACATGACGATGACCTCCTTTCTTAAGAGATACTATGCACAAAAGCTTTAAATTAAGTCTTTGTGTATATCCACCTTAAAAATAGGCTATATATAAGCAATCGTCAAGCATTCTATTTACTACAGGGCGAAAGTGGCGCTGATCAAAAACTTTGGTATATTAAGGTTTCTCAATGTTACAACTTTGTAATCATATTATTAAGAGAATTTCCGTCAGCAGCTATACGATACCTCATAAATGCTAATGCACCGGCGTTTCGCGAGTATTTACACAAAATGATTGCTGTTGCAAGTTTTTTACGTACTTCCGTGGCACATTAATAAAAAAGGGGAAGAAACTAAGCTTCTTCCCCTATAGCATTCATAACTAGAAGCTATGCTAAATATTGCTATCTAGCCACCTCTATTGCTCTTGTTTCCCTAATAACAGTCACTTCCACGTTGCCAGGATAACTTTGAGTCTTCTCAATTGCTTGTGCAATTTGCTTTGCCATGACCTTAGCTTCATCGTCTGAAACCAAGATTGGTTTAACAATTACACGAAGTTCTCTACCTGCCCTAATCGCGAAGACATCATCTATCTTATCGCCTGCTACATCCTTCGCAGCATTCTCAATACCCTCAATTCTCTGAATATACTGTTCATAGCTATCTTTTCTAGCACCTGGTCTAGCACCTGAGATTGCATCTGCGAGATATACGATCACAGCTTCAACAGATGTTGGCTCAATATCCATATGGTGTGCTTCAATAGCATTCACGAGTTTATCACTAAGGACATACTTTCTTGCAACCTGTCCAGAGATATGGTGATGTGGCAAGTCTATTTTATGTGTTAACACTTTTCCCACATCATGAAGCAATGCTGCACGTTTAACCAATTCAACATCGGCACCAACTTCGGCTGCTAGCACTTCTGCTAATCTGATGACTTCAATTGTGTGAGACATCAAAGACTGACCGTAGCTTGTTC
Source organism: uncultured Candidatus Saccharibacteria bacterium (assembly GCA_964465815.1). Taxonomy (GTDB): domain Bacteria; phylum Patescibacteriota; class Dojkabacteria; order SC72; family SC72; genus UBA12078. The sequence continues at coordinate 1,082 of CAYXLF010000001.1, read as the reverse complement.
TGTATTTCATCTTACCGATGAGTTTTAGCAATCCGATATCAATATCTGGCCAACCAGCTTCTTCTGCTAATATCTGCCCATTTTTCTTAATTTCTAATGAAATCTCATTCTTAGCTTTTCTTACACACTCCTCAATTGCACCTGGATGAATTCTTCCGTCACCTATGAGTTTGGTCATTGCAACATATGCAATTTCTCTTCTCAAAGGATCAAATGATGACAAGCCAATAGATGTTGGAGATTCGTCAACGATGACATCAACACCTGTGATCTGTTCAAATGATCTTATATTTCTACCTTCTTTTCCGATAATTCTTCCTTTAACTTTCTCATCTTCGACCTTGATACTCTTTGTAGTAGTCTCACCAACATAGTCAGTTGCTACTCTCTGCATCGATTCAACAAGAATATGTTGTGCTTTTTCGTCTGCGACAGCTTCGATATTTTTCTCTGCCTGTCTGATCTTCTGAGCTTCATATCCTTTTAAATCTTCCTCTATTTCCTTCTTCAATCTCTCAGTAGCTTCCTCTCGGGAAAGACCTGATATCTTCTCCAATTCTGTTTTTAATTGAACTCTAGAATCTTCCATTCGCTTCATGGTTTCCTTAAGATCGCTATCCATCTTTTCTAGTTCAGAACTCTTTTCGTCCAAGATCTTAGATCTTTTGTTTAAAGTTTTCTCCCTCTCAATGAGGATCTCTTCATGTTCTGTATTCTCTCTCCTCATATCTTTTAATCGCTTCTCCTCACGCTCTCTAAGGCCTGCTAGCTCTTCTTCTGCTTCTTCGAACTTCTTACTCATCATCTTCTTCGCAGCTGCCTCTATTTCAGATTCAGGGATCTTATTTACGTTTACCCACTTAAATACATATTTAAGCAGCGCAACTGATCCTCCTGCAGCAGCAACGACAGAAGCAAGTATTATTGCTAATGTTTCCATCACGCTTCTATTTAAAATTTAATCGGTCCTATTAAACTACTTTATGGAAATACCCCGCTGTGATAGCGGTTTTTAATGAATTACTCTCTTTAATTTTATTAAATATAGATTTCATAAAATTAATAAATACCAATATATTCAA